>JBGTCF010000192.1:0-10844 GCA_041748975.1 Pyrinomonadaceae bacterium | reverse complement strand
TTGCTTGACAGATTCGATTGAAAGGAACATCATCTTCCTTTATATTCGTGGTGAGTTAATGCGACTTGCGACCACGTTAAATAATCTGCTAAACAGCCATAAGACAAGTTTTCAGAAGTCTCGCTGTTTTGGCGAGGCTTTTTGTTTATGAGAAACTTCCGGGAACTTATCGAATCGGATCACATATATGTCTTCGATGGAGCGATGGGTACGCGCCTTTATGACAAAGGCGTTTACATCAACCGAAGCTACGACGAGCTAAATCTTACATCGCCGGATCTCGTCCGGGAGGTTCATGAGGAGTATGTCAAAGCCGGTGCCGAGATAATCGAGACGAATTCCTTCGGTGCGACTCGTCACAAGCTTCAGCCGTATGGACTCGAAACAAAGGTACACGAGATCAATTTCGCCGCCGCCACGATCGCTCGAGAGGCTGCAGGCGACAAGGCGTTTGTCGCGGGTGCGATCGGCCCGCTCGGTCTTCGCGTCGAACCTTTCGGTCCGACGTCATTTGGCGAAGCGAAAGAGATGTTCAAAGAGCAGGCCAAGGGGCTGCTCGAAGGCGGTGTCGACCTCTTCATCCTCGAAACTTTCTCGGAACTTTCAGTCATCGAACAGGCGATCCTTGCTGTTCGCGAAATATCAGACCTTCCGATCATCGCGCAGATGACGATCCAGGCCGATCTCAAAACGACTTTCGGTACTGCGCCGGAAACCTTTACGGCAAAGCTCAACGAACTCGATGTTGATGTGATCGGGCTAAACTGCGGCATGGGCCCGACGCACGTTCTTTCCGCTCTCGAAACGATGCGAGGGTTGACCGATAAGCCGCTGTCCGCGCAGCCGAACGCCGGGCTGCCGCGTGACGTTCAGGGACGCCAGTTTTACATGGGCTCGCCGGAATATATGGCCGAATTCTCGCGCCGTTTCGTTCAGGCGGGAGCAAAGTTTGTAGGCGGATGCTGCGGCACGACGCCGACCCATATTAAGCTGATGGCGGAATCTATTCGATCGGTCAGCCCTCGGGTTTCCGTGTCAACTATACGAAGCGCGCCTGCGACCGTTGCCGAGCTAAAACCCATGGATGTGAGCGTCGTCCCCGCCGAAGAACGCTCAAATTGGGGACGAAAGATCGCCCGCGGTGAGTTCGTAACGTCCGTCGAGGTTCTGCCGCCGAAAGGCTGCGATGCACAGAAAACGCTCGATTCGATCCGTTTGTTGAAAGACGCCGGAGTGGACGGTGTGAATATTCCCGACGGGCCGCGAGCTCAAACGCGAATGTCCGCTCAGGCGACCGCCGTTTTGGTCGAACGCGAGATCGGCATCGAAGCTGTCCTGCATTATTGCTGCCGCGACAGAAACCTTTTAGGGATGATGTCCGACCTGCTCGGAGCGGCCGCCCTGGGCCTGCACAATCTGCTAATAATTACCGGCGACCCGCCAAAAATGGGGCCGTATCCGGACGCGACCGCAGTTTTCGATATCGACGCCATCGGCCTGACAAACATGGTCAACAAGCTGAATCACGGCCTCGATATCGGAAACAACCCGATCGGCAAGCCGACCGCATTTTCGATCGGAGTCGGCGTAAACCCCGGCGCGGTAAACATGGAAGAGGAGATCCGCCGATTTGAATGGAAGGTCGAGGCCGGTGCCGAATATGCGATCACACAGCCTGTTTTTGATACCGAGCAACTTAAACGATTTCTCGGTATGATCTCGCACGTGCGAATCCCGATAGTCGCCGGCATCTGGCCGCTGATCAGCTATCGCAACGCAGAATTTATGCACAATGAGGTGCCCGGCGTCGAAGTAACTCCAGAGATCCTGGAACGCATGCGAATTGCATCTGACAGGAGCAAAGAACACGCCCGTGACGAAGGCATCGCCATCGCCCGCGAGTCGTTATTAGAGGTTCGCGATTTCATCCAAGGCGTGCAGGTCTCGGCGCCATTTGGCAACGTGAAATACGCGCTGCAGGTATTCGAAGCACTCGACGGCAGCTCAGTGGAAAAGGACGCGGCGTAAGGCAAGGGAGTTGCCGCTACGGTCGAAGGACTATTTTGCCCGCGGCTTTTTGTTCGATGATCTGGTGATGGGCGGTGGCGGCGTCTGAGAGGTCGAAGGTCTGGGAGACAGGTGGCCTGAGGTAACCGTTTTCGAGGCCGTCATAGATAGCCCCGTGAATCTCGTCCAGTTTTTCTTGCGATGCGTTGAATAGCGACATTCCGTAAATTGTGGCGTCCTTCGTCATCATTTGTCGCGGGGTGAACGGCAATGTCCCACGGCTTCCCACGACAACAATTCGGCCGAACATGGCCAAAGCTTCGAAATCGCGTTCGAGGTTCTCATTGGCAAGCATCTCAATGATCACATCGACGCCTTTCCCATTGGTATGTTCAGCTATCTGCGAAAGATGATCGCTGTCCGAATGATCGAAAACAGCGTCTGCCCCATTAGCCTTCACAAGGCTTTTTCCGGTTTCAGAACTCGCCGTTCCGAGAACATTTAAACCGGCACTCCGAGCCCATTGAAGAGCAGCGATCCCCACGCCCCCCGATGCACCGTGGATCAGCACGGTTTCGCCCCGAATGGCTCCGGCCTTTTGAAACAATGCACGATAGCTAGTCGCATACGGTGTCCAAACTCCGGCTCCTTCTTCAAACGTAATGTTATCCGGAAGCTTGCCGAGGTGTATTTCGTCGCAAAGCGAGAATTCAGCATAAGTGCCGCTGATAGAACCGGCCGTGTAAACCCGATCGCCGATCTTAAAATTGGTGACATTATCACCGACAGATTCGACGATACCTGCTCCGTCTTTTCCTGGAGTATACGGAAGCTTGGGAGCGTGAGCATGGATACCAGTTCGAAGGTAAGTATCGACCGGGTTTACACCTGCGGCATGGATCCTCAATAGCACCTGCGAGCTAACTGGTTGAGGAGTCTCGACTTCCTCGATTTTCATTACTTCAGGCTCGCCAAACTCACGAACAATTATGCCTTTCATATTTGTGGAATTCAGAAAGTACAAAGCCCGCGAGTTACGCGCATTACCGCGAACAAGAATTTCTTAATTCGCGTTTTTTCGCGTTATTCGCGGGCTAAATTCTTACTCGCGATTATTCTACTCCACCGTCACCGACTTGGCCAGATTTCGCGGCTGATCGACGTCACACCCGCGGCGCACAGCGATGTGATACGACAGAAGCTGCAGCGGAACGATCGATAAGATCGGCCCGAGCAGGTCGGAGGTTTCCGGAATCTCGATCACGTGGTTCGACACTTTTGAGCTCATCGTATCGCCCTCGGTCAAGATCGACACGATGATCCCATCACGCGATTTGACCTCGACGATATTTGAGTGCGTTTTTTCGTACCGCAGTTCGCTCGCGGCGTTTCCTTTTTCGCGGGTATTGATCACAACGACAGGGAGCTTCTCGTCGATCAGTGCATTTGGACCATGTTTCATCTCGCCGGCGGGATACCCTTCGGCGTGAATGTAACTGATTTCTTTTAGCTTTAACGCCCCTTCCAGAGCAACCGGGAAATTTATTCCGCGGCCCAAGTACAGGAAATCCTGCACGCGGAAAAATTCTTTTGAAAGCTCTTCTATCGAATCCGCGTCGTTAAGAAGCTGCTCGATCTTCAGTGGAAGCTCGGCCAGATCCTGTGCGAGTTTCTTCGCCTGTTCCTGATCGATCGTTTCGCGAATGTTCCCCAAATGAGTTGCAAATAGATACAAGGCGACCATCTGCGAAGTAAATGCCTTGGTCGAAGCCACGCCGATTTCCGGTCCTGCGTGAGTGAGAATGGTCCCGTCAGCCTCGCGGTGGATCATCGAACCCTGCACATTGCAGATCGCGAGGATCTTGCAGCCAGACTCGCGAGCCTCGCGCATCGCGGCGATAGTGTCGGCGGTCTCGCCTGATTGCGAGATAACGATTATCAGGTCGGTTTCTGACAATACGGGATCTCGGTAGCGGAATTCCGATGCATAATCGACCTCAACGGAAACGCGGGCTATCTGCTCGAGCATGTATTTGCCCGCCAGCCCGGCATGCCACGAGGTCCCGCAAGCGGCGATCTTGATCGAGGTAACGGCCCGCAGGTCGTCCTCGGAAATATCCATCGGTTCGAGATAGACCTTCCCTGTATCCAATGAAACCCGACCCTGCGATGTATCCCTGACGGCTCGCGGCTGCTCGTAGATCTCCTTGAGCATAAAATGCTTGAACCCGCCCTTTTCCGCCATGATCGGGTCCCACGTTATCCGCTGCTGAACGGGTTCTACAACATTCCCGTCAAAGTCGGTTACTCGGACGGAATCCTTGGTCAACACCGCGATCTCCCTGTCGCCTAAAAAGAAAACGTCGCGTGTATGCTGAAGGATCGGCGGAATGTCGGAAGCAACAAAGAATTCGCCGTCACCGAGGCCGATCACCACCGGCGGGCCTTCACGAACCGAGATTATCATGTCAGGCTCGTCGACCGAGATGATCGAGAGCGCGAAGATACCTTTTAATTCTTTTACCGCCTTACGAACGGCAAGTTCGAGAGAAAGTGATTCGGATTCCACATAATGACCGATCAGGTGAGCTACAACCTCGGTATCTGTTTCCGTGTGGAATTCGTGCCCCTCGTCCGCGAGACGTTCCTTAAGGGTTAGATAATTCTCGATAATGCCGTTATGAACTACAACAACTTTACCCGATTGGTCGCGGTGCGGATGAGCATTCTCCTCGGTCGGCCGCCCGTGTGTCGCCCACCGCGTATGCCCGATACCGTAATTCCCATCAAGCGGATTCAGCCTGATCGCTTCCTCAAGGTTTCGCAGCTTGCCCTCGGCCCGCCGCAGCGACAAATGATGTTCGTCATCAACCACAGCAATGCCCGCCGAGTCATACCCGCGATACTCGAGCTTCCTAAGGCCGTCAATAATTAGCGGCACAACTTGTTTATTTCCAACGTATCCGACTATTCCGCACATAACTTTTAACTAGCTTTTGCTGGTGATGATTTTCTTTGGATCGTTTTTATCACTTGAGCAAAGGTTAAATACCAATCAAGTGAATGGGGTGAAGCGTTGGCCGCATAATACCTTCTGACTTTGCGAATCAATGGAAGGTCCGCCGCAGTCAAAACGACGGCCATATCCTTCTCGCCATCCGAAATCTCGCTCGTTAATCGAATCCATTCATCCGATTTCCCAGCGAAAAGCTCAGTCATCGCCTTCGTGAATTCTTCCCTTGAGGTTTTCGGTGCGCCCTGACGTGGTTCGATCAACTTCGGATTTGCAATATCTTGTTTCAATCTCTCAGCGAGCGGGGCAGGTAATTTCTGGCTCAAATCTACGATCGCTTGTTTTGCTTCCGGAGTCGCCTGATTCATCAGTATGACCAATGCGATGCTTCTGAAATCCGTGTTTTCCTCTGCGGCCAATCTCGCCAAGGCGGGCGTGGCGAGTGATTCGTCCATGCTGCCAAATATGGCTAGTGCCCCAATTCCTTTATCAACTGGTCGGCCGCCATGTTGCGGCAAATAATAGACCGGTTTTGGAAAACGAACCCATGTCTCACCGGCTTTGGTGACGTCGAGTCCTTCTTTGCCAAACTCGGCCATGGACGGGAGCCAAAAGCGCAGATTGATATCGGCCAGATCTGCGCCGGCATACGTATCGATCATCAACTTCTTGGTTTCAAGTGACGGGTCGTATTTAAAAAGCAAATTGCTAGCGTTGAAACGAAAGAAAGAATCAGTTTTTCGCTGGTCGATCTCTGAACGCAGGCACGGGAGCAATACTTTAGTATTCCTTCCAACCAAATCCCAAACTTTATCGAGATCGGATGATTTTGTGTTGATCGCTTCCGCTGTGAGTTTCGAGGGTTTGAAATTGTAGCCTTTGTCGATAAGCGCTTTGAGTTCGTCGCACGACTGTCCTGAAACGCATAAGCCCATGCTTAACATCAGAAATAGTAAAAGCTTTCGGTTCATTTATTCGTTCGCCGTCCTCGATGATTTTGTTTGATTCGAGACTTTCGATTTTGCCGGCACGCCAACGACGGTTTCGCCAGGTTCCACATCCTTTGTAACCACACTCCCCGCTCCCGTTGCGGCTCCGTCGCCGACTGTCACCGGTGCGACGAGCATCGTATCAGATCCGATCTTAACGTTGTCGCCGATGTGGGTCTCGTGTTTGTTCTTCCCGTCGTAGTTGCAGGTGATGGTTCCGGCACCGATGTTGGTTTTTTCGCCGATCGTGGCGTCGCCGAGATAGGTTAAGTGGCTGGCTTTTGAGCCGCGACCGAGCTTTGTTTTCTTCAGTTCGACAAAGTTTCCGACCTTTGAACCTTCTTCCATCACAGCGTGCCCGCGAAGGTGGGCCATTGGACCGACCGTACAGCTATCCCCGACTGTCGAATCAGTAATCAAGCTATTGTCCCTAATCTCCACGTCATTGCCGATGAGAGAGTTCACAATGCGGCTCCCGGGCCGGATGATACAACTGTTCCCAACCACACTTTTGCCTTCGATCGCTACGTTCTGCCCAATAACCGTATCATTTCCGATATCCGCCCGGGCACTAATATATGCTGATCCCGGATCGACAAAAGTAACACCGCTGTCAAGCATCAGCCTGGAAATTGTGCGGCTGCGAATGACACTCTCCATCTTAGCAAGTTGGCGCCGGTCGTTGATGCCCTCCACCTGATATGGATCATCGCATCGAACTATCGCGATCTCCTCGCCGTCCTCGAGCAGGATTCGAGGCACATCCGTCAGGTAATATTCACCTTGAGAGTTCTGATTGCTTACACGGTTGAGTGCGGCAAAAAGCTTTTTCGTGTTGAAACAGTACATACCGGAGTTTATCTCATCGATCTGCCTTTCATCGTCCGAAGCATCCTTTTGCTCGACGATCCTCTCGAACAGACCATTTCCATCCCGAATAACTCGTCCGTAACCCTTTGGCTCCTTTAACTTTACCGATAGGATCGTGCACGCCGCCCCGCCTCCTTGATATTCGGCATGAACCTTGATCAATTCCGCGAGCGTATTTGCCGTTATCATCGGAACGTCGCCGGAAAGCACCAGAGTTGTCGAATCCTCACCTTCGAGAGGGCGACGAGCGGAATTAACAGCGTCGCCGGTGCCAAGCTGTCGTTCCTGTACCGGAAACTCAAATACACCAGCGTCGAACTCCCGTAAAACCGCCCCTTTTACTTCCTCAGCCTGATGCCCGACAATCACAAAGATCCTGTGTGGAGACAATTGCAAAGCTGTTTCACAAACGTGATTAATAAGGGGCCGGCCGTCAAGATCGTGCAGCACTTTGGCCCGGTCAGACTTCATTCGCGTACCGAGGCCCGCGGCCATTATCAGCACGTTCAGATCAGGCTGTCGATGCAATTGGTCTTTCATATCGAAGGCAAGGCGACGGCCTTTACATTAGGCTGCATCGCACATAACAGCAGCACCTGGGCCAGCTTTTCGGGATGGTGTCTTACCTTTTCGCCGTCGTCCAACAGGTTACCATAGACGATCTCAGCGCCCTCAATTGTCTCTGGCGAGATCGACCCGTGAACACCGATCTGTTCTGCTCCTTCAAGGTGATATTTTTCCGTTTGGACATCGCTAACCGGCCGGTTATTGACAACCACATAATCGAAGTTGATCTGGGGTGCAAATTGCCTGACAAGCTCAAGATGGCGTCGGGCGGAGAAACCATCCGTCTCACCGGGCTGCGTCATCAGGTTGCAAACAAACACCTTAACCGCTCTTGATGCCGCGATCGCATCCGCAACGCCATCAACAAGGATCGGTGGTAAAAGACTGGTGAAAAGCGATCCCGGACCTATCGTGATCACATTGGCTGCGGCGATCGCTGCTAGAGTCTCGGGCAGCGGTTTGGACCCCGCAGGCTCCAAAAACAGCTTGTTTATTTCGTTGCCGACTCGCGAAATGTTCGTCTCACCGTGTACGGTCGAACCGTCGGAGAGTTTGGCCACCAGCCTGACATCAGCCACGGTCGCCGGATAAATATGGCCTTTGCTCGCCAGGATCTCCGACGACAATTTGACCGCCTCGGCAAAATCACCGGTAACTTCGCTGAGCGCGGCGAGGAACAGATTGCCAAAACTGTGTCCGCCGAGATCGCCGTTACCGCGAAAGCGATGTTGAAATAGCCTTGACAGCAATTGCGAATCCTCGGAGAGTGCGACCATGCAATTCCTGATATCACCGGGAGGCAGCATCTGCAGTTCGTCACGCAATCTGCCCGAGCTCCCGCCGTCATCGGTCACCGCCACGATCGCCGATAGATTCTCGATCCACACGGTGCCCGACTCCCCTTCATCCACGAAACGTTTCAAACCAGACAGAAGCGTCGACAGACCATTGCCGCCGCCGATGGCAACAAAATTCAGCCCAGGTGAAATGTCTGAGAATAGATGATGTTTCATTTGGACAGGCGGTATGGATCTGTGAAGAATGATGAACAGATCACGAGTTTGCTGCTGGCGTGTTTGATCCGGGGAGCGCTTCCGAATCGTAATAATGATAACATCTTAGGTGTTTATTTGACAACAATTTATATAGTTCGTTTCCGATGGATTACAGCGGCCGTTTAACCGGAACTTTCAAAAAATCACTTGTATCTATTGGGTTTATTGTGTTAAGTTTAGGTTTGCGGCACGTCACAAGACCACCCGGCCGCTTTGCCAAGACAATTCACCGAATATATACTTTCCGCATCGGCGATTCGCACGATCACACTTCTAAATGGCAGATACGCCTTTCATATTACAAGAACATCAATTTCAACGCTTGAAAACCGTTTTGGCTCGGGTATGCGTTGAGTGTGCTGCCCGTGTGGTTTTTCTGATCGACCGCGACGGCCAGCCGATAGCCTTTCACGGCGAGATCGGCGATATGGATACGACGAGCTTTTCGTCGCTTGCAGCCGGCAATGTTGCCGCCACCAGCAGCATGGCAAAGCTCATCGGCGAAGATGCTTTTCCATCCGTTTTTCACGAGGGTGAACGCGAGAGCATATTTATCAGCATTATCGGTCGCAGCCTTTTAGTTGTGGTATTTGACGAACGATCGACCCTTAGCCTGGTAAAGATCCGCACCAAACGCGGCAGTTACGAAGTTGCCGCGATCCTCGACGAGGCAACGGTCGACTCGGCCAATTACCGCATCAACCAGAATTCATTTTTCTCTGAGATCACAGACGAAGATATTGACAGCCTCTTTAGCTAGGGGAGTTTTCGGTAGAATGCTGGTAGGTTTATCGAACCATATCCGAAAGAAAGTTTCGTAAACCGGCTTTTCTTGTCACCTGTCACCTGTCACTTATAACCTGCAACCATATGACTTTTATCAACTACGCATCACGAGAGATCAATTGCAAGATCGTCTATTACGGACCGGGACTGTGCGGTAAAACAACAAATCTTCAGTACATCTACGATTCGACGGCACCGCAGGCGAAGGGTAAGCTCATCAGCCTCGCGACCGAAACAGACCGCACTCTATTCTTCGATTTCATGCCCCTCGAACTCGGCACCGTTCGCGGGTTCAAAACACGCTTTCATCTTTACACCGTCCCTGGCCAAGTCTATTACGACGCGTCGCGAAAGCTGATCCTCAAAGGCGTGGACGGCGTGGTCTTCGTCGCGGACAGCCAGGAAGAGCGTATGGACGCCAATATCGAGTCGCTCTATAACCTCGAGGAAAACCTGCAAACCCAGGGCTACGACCTCAACCAGATCCCATACGTGCTGCAGCTAAATAAACGCGACCTCCCTAACGTCATCCCGACCCACGATCTCTCCGGTGAATTGCTTCGAAAAAATGAGCCTGTCTTCGAGGCCGTTGCAACAACCGGTACCGGCGTCTTTGACACGCTGAAGGCAGTCGCAAAACAGGTACTTACGGAATTAAGAAAAGGCTAAGCCAACATCTAAAAACGGAAAGAGGCGGGCCCGACACCCGCCTTTTTTTGCATTTAGGTCGGCGGGTCAAAGGGGCGGCTCTGGTTTACTTTACGGGCGGAGCGACCGCAGTGCTCCATGGCTGGCGAGGCCAAATTCGACCGCCTAAAAGATGGAAAACCGTCAAAGTCGCCGGTGTCCTGACCTTCGACTTTTACTAGCTGACGGGCTTTCTTTGACCCTTTGTAACCGCATCTGATGCGTCCATCAGAAACCATTCACAAGCGGGGCTCTTTTTTTTGGCAAACCCTACGGTTCTTTCGGCTCATCACACACTCGACGTTAAGTCACTTCAGAAAATCCAAGTATTACGGAGGATCATATGAAACGAATTATCCTAGGATTGAGTTTTTCGCTCGTTTTGGTAAGCGTCGTGATGGCGCAAAAGACAACCACAACTAGTGCTTCTTCGAAAGCAAGCCAGGACACAACATCGAGTTTAGGTGTTGCTTCCGGCACACATGTGTCGGGCCAACTGCAAAACTCTCTGGATGTTAATAAGGCAAAGGTCGGCGATCAAGTCCTTTTGAAAACGACGTCTGCCGTCAAGCAAGACGGTCAAGTTGTCATCGCCAAAGGATCGCGGCTGATCGGCCACGTTGCGGATGTTCAAAAAAAGGGAAAGGGAAAGGCTTCTTCGAGCATTGGCGTCGTATTTGACCGGCTTCAGCAGGGCGATAATCAGATACCCGTAAGTGCAGTTATCACGTCGGTATTTTCGGCGGGTTCCGCGGTATCGATCAGTGACAATGCAATGGCGGATTCGACCATAATGTCTTCGTCTCAGACATCGGCTCGCTCCTCCGGATCAGGCGGTGGCGGATTGCTTGGCGGGGTCACAAATACCGT
>JBGTCF010000191.1:0-2169 GCA_041748975.1 Pyrinomonadaceae bacterium | reverse complement strand
GAACGCCCAAACGGTTTCGGCCATGTCGGTGTGGCCCTGGCAACGTCTATGGTTGCTCTGGTGAATTTTATAGCTTTGACCTTTCTGATGAGAAGGAAGATCAACCGTCTGAACGGCCGAGAGATCGGAGCGGCATTTTTCAAAATAGTCCTTGCTGCATCTGTAATGTCGGTCGTGTGTTATTTTAGCTATCGCTACCTTAACGGTTATTTCCTTGAAAAGAACTTTCTCATACGGATGGCCGAGGCTTTTGTCCCGATCTCACTCGGCGGAGTGACATTCCTCGGCATGGCTAAATTGCTGAGGATCGGCGAGATCGAACAGGTTATATCGATGATCAGGCGGCGGCTCTCTGCGGAAAAATAACAGGACTAATGATCAGACCATTCAATCAGATCGAACCCATGATCCACCGATCGGCCTATATTTCGGACGACGCCATTATTATCGGGGATGTCGAGGTCGGCGAAGATTCAAGCGTCTGGTTCGGATCGATCATCCGCGGTGATGTCAATTTTATCCGGATTGGAGCAAGAACCAATATCCAGGACGGAACGATCATCCACGTCAGTTCGAAAACCCATTCGACGGTTCTCGAGGATGAGATCACAGTCGGACATCGCGTAACGCTCCACGGATGCCATGTCGAAAGTGGCTGCCTGATCGGCATCGGAGCTATTTTGATGGACGGTGTCAGAGTCGGTGCAAATTCGCTGGTCGGTGCCGGTTCTCTCCTCACGCCCGGAACTCAGGTCCCGTCGCGATCACTTGTCTTAGGCTCTCCGGCAAGAGTGAAGCGTAACCTTACCGATGATGAACTCGCCTACCTCGACAGATCCTGGCGAAATTACGTCGAACTAAAACGACACTACGAAAATAATTAGCCCCGAATGTCGCGAATACGAAGCTCTCGTTAGTGCTATTCGTGGCATTCGTGGCTAAAATGTTCTTTATGGCAAGTACCAACCCCGCACGCGGGATGCGCGATTTTCTTCCGTCGGATGTCAGAAAACGCGAATACGTCATCGGCGTGATAAAGGAAGTTTACGAATCGTACGGCTTCGAGCCGCTCGAAACCCCCGCCGTCGAAAATATCGAAACCCTGATGGGGAAGTACGGCGAAGAAGGCAATCAGCTTATTTTCCGGATCCTCAAACGCGGTGAAAAACTTAAGGGCGGACTTTCACAACCGGAATTTGTCTCCCGATCTTCAACCTTGGAGGGGAATGATGAGCTTGCAGACTTGGCGCTTCGATATGATCTGACCGTTCCACTTGCCCGGGTTGTAGCCAACAGCCGCGACAAACTTCCCAAATTCTTCAAGCGATTTCAAATACAGCCGGTTTGGCGTGCGGACCGGCCTGCCCGCGGCCGTTTTCGCGAATTCTACCAGTGTGATGTCGATGCGATCGGGTCGACATCAATGGTCATCGAAGGCGAGATGATGTCGGCGGTGACCGAGATCCTGCGGCGGCTGGGCTTCAATGATTTCACTATTCGGCTGAACCACCGAAAGGTCCTGACCGACATTCTTGATACTGCCGGCGTGCCGAGAGAAGCTCATTCTGAGGCACTAGTTGCGATCGACAAGCTGGACAAGATCGGCATCGAAGGCGTCACCGCCGAGCTGACCGAACGCGGCATCGATGAATCGGCCTCGACGATGCTGATGGACATCTTTGCTAAAACGCAGGAGATCCTGCTTGGCGAAGGCGACATTAACCGAACGATCGTCAGCAATCTGATTAATATCGTCAGCAACGAAGTGCTTACGGAGATCGGCCAGATCCTCAAATTCTCAAACAAGGCCCCGATCGTCGTAGACCCGAGCCTTGCCCGCGGATTGTCTTACTACACCGGCTCCATCATGGAGATCAACGTGCCTGACCTCGCCGGCAGCCTCGGCGGTGGCGGCCGCTACGACGGCCTTATCGGTATGTTTGGCAAGCATCAGATACCGGCCTGCGGATTTTCGCTTGGCCTTGAGCGAATCCTCGTAGTCATGGACGAACGCGAAATGTTCCCTCCGGAAATCGCCGCGGCCCGCCCCGCCGACGTCATGGTAACGATATGGGATGATGATTCCATCTCCGCCTCGCTCGATCTGGCTCGTGAACTACGCTCGAATGGCCTGAGCGTATTGGTCTATCCTGAGCCTGAAAAGCTGGG
>JBGTCF010000190.1:0-2634 GCA_041748975.1 Pyrinomonadaceae bacterium | reverse complement strand
GGTGCTGGTCCACATCGTTCCGATGCGGCGGTGTAATCTGGCTTGTACCTACTGCAACGAATACGACAAAACGAGCGATCCGGTGCCGATCGAGGTCATGCTCGAGAGGATCGATAAGCTGGCGGAATTTGGGTCCTCAGTGATAACCATCTCCGGCGGCGAGCCGATGATGCATCCTGAGATCTACGAGATCATTGCACGCATTCGCCACCACGGAATGATCGCGGGGCTTATCTCGAATGGTTATTATTTTCAGGTCGATAAGATCAAAAAGCTGAATGAGGCGGGGCTTGATTATCTTCAGATATCGATCGACAATGTCACGCCCGACGAAGTATCGAAAAAGAGCCTTAAAGTGCTCGACGCCAAGCTCGTCAATCTTCGCGACCATGCGAAATTCAAGGTAAATATAAATTCGGTCGTCGGCGGCGGGGTTGCGAATCCGGACGAGGCACTTATTATCGCGAATCGTGCCCGTGAGCTTGGGTTCTCATCCACGGTCGGTGTCATACACGACGCCGACGGCCTGAACAAGGGTCTTACGCCTCGTGAGAAAGAAGTCTATAAGGAGATCAAAAGCAAGGGGCAAAGCTCTTACGCCCGATGGAATTGGTTTCAGGACGATCTGGTTGAGGGAAAGGAGTACGCATGGCGTTGCCGTGCGGGTGCCAGATATCTCTATATAGATGAATTCGGAATGGTCAACTGGTGTTCGCAGCAACGCGGAACGCCGGGCACACCGTTGCTCGAATACACCCAGGAAGATATGGCACGCGAATACATTACGGAAAAATGGTGTGCGCCGACCTGCACTATTCAGTGCGTTCATCAGGTGGGCCATTTAGACGCCTGGCGGGATCCTCAGATCTCTCTTACCGACTACAATAACCGCAAGGGCAAAGGCTTCAGAAAAGAAACGGTCGCGCAAGTGCTCGGTGCTGATTGATCTTATTTGATCACCGACTGTAGCGATTTCCGTCCTTTGCTGCCGTAATAATCTTTCTTAAAATCGCATAACGTAAAGATGAGCCATCGAGAACATCATCGGACCGATAGGATCGGGTGGCTTAGGGCCGCGGTGCTTGGGGCCAACGACGGAATTGTCTCGACGGCCAGTCTGATCATCGGAGTGGCAGCCGCGCAAGGCGAACATGGAGCTATTATGATCGCGGGCGTTGCGGGGCTAGTTGCCGGATCGATGTCGATGGCCGCCGGCGAGTACGTGTCCGTACATTCCCAGGCCGATACGGAAAATGCCGATCTTGAGCGAGAGAAAAAGGAGCTGGCCCTAAGTCCCGACCATGAGTTGAAAGAACTGGCTAGCATTTATGTTGACCGCGGGCTTGATGCCGAGCTGGCACATCAAGTCGCTATACAGTTGACCAAACACGACGCCCTGGGCGCTCATGCCCGTGACGAACTTGGTATCTCTGAGGTTATGAGTGCAAGGCCGATTCAGGCGGCTTTGTTTTCGGCCGTTAGTTTTGCCTTAGGTGCCGCGTTGCCGTTAGGCGTCGCCGCGATCGTCGCGGGTTCGGCGATGATCCCCATGGTTGCCGTTTCTTCACTCGTGTTTCTCGCGTTGCTGGGTGCCGTTGCCGCCAAAGCGGGTGGCGCGAATATGATCACCGGTTCGTTTCGTGTTTTATTCTGGGGTTCAATGGCAATGACCGTGACTGCCTTGATCGGATCGCTTTTTGGTACGATCGTTTAACTTCAACGTGTCGTTATATTCTCGCCGATCGTCCAGACGACTACAGAACTCGACAGGCCGAGGCCTGACAGACGGCCCGCGAGCATTACGATCGTTTCGCCGTCTTCGACAACCTCGGCGTTGCGAAGGGTCTTCTCTCCGGTTCTGAGCATTTCGTCTGTAGCGTCCTTGTCTGAATTCAGAAGATCGAACATCGTCGAATCACCGATCGAAGTATCGATGCCCATCGAATTCAATCTCTCGTCGAAAAACGGCCTCACACCCCAGATGAGAGCTAGTTGGCTGCACGTATCGGATGAGTTGGTCAGTCCGAACGTCTGAAGGCCGGATCGAAATGCGGAGAGTCGTCTTGCCATCAATCCTGATTCCGTGAAGACTGCCACCTTTTCGGTCTGCATCTCTTTCGCGGCTGCCGCTGCTGCCTTGCACAACGCCTGGCTGGTCCTGCCCGATGGCGGCTGGCTGAATTTCACCGGTTGCTTCAGCTCGTCCTGCCTGATCGTCTCTGCCGAATCGATGATACGGGCCATCGTCCGTACGGCTTCGACCGGATATTTGCCGGCGGCGGTTTCAGCCGAGAGCATAACGGCGTCAGTACCATCCCAAACGGCGTTGGCCACATCCGAGGCCTCGGCCCGCGTTGGGTAAGGGCTGTCGATCATAGACTGAAGCATCTGGGTCGCCGTTATTACAAATTTATCGTTTGCAACCGCCTTTTCGATGATCCGTTTCTGATAGACCGGCACAAGTTCAACGCTCGTTTCGACCCCGAGATCGCCTCGTGCCACCATCACACCATCGGTCGCAGCCATGATCTCATCCAAATTTTCGATCGCCTCCGCCTTTTCGATCTTAGCCACCAGAAGGGCCCGGCCGAGCTTCCGCCGGTTCAAGCTCTTGATGACCTCTTTGACCTCAAT
>JBGTCF010000189.1:0-7168 GCA_041748975.1 Pyrinomonadaceae bacterium | reverse complement strand
TTCGTCTGGAACTATACAAACTGGGGCGGAGCCCAGATATATCTTCTTGCGATAATGAAAGAGGCTGCGTCCGAATGGGATGTGCTGGCAGTACTTCCCGAACGCTCGTCACCTGATCTTATCTCGTTTCTAGAACAGATCGGTGTAAGATATGAGCTAATTGATGCCGAAATTGACACAGGTGACGCTCCGAGCCTCAAGGGAAAACTCGCTCGAACGAAAAGCCGCATACAATCGGAGATCAATACATTCCGTTATCTTTTAAACTTCGATCTCCGATCGTCGATCCTTCATATAGAATCCGCGCCGTGGCAATCCTGGATACTGTATACGGCATTGTGCGCCCGCGGAGCCAATGTCTTCGTGACCATGCACAACGCTTTGCCCAATCGGCCGAGATGGCGAGTTGCATTATGGAAATCCCGGCTTCATTTCTTGTCTCGACTATCAGGCTTCCATATTTTCGCCTCAAACAAGGATACGCGAAACAAATTAAAGGGCTGGGTCAACGACGCATTTTGGGAGAAAATAAAGGTCACCTATACATGTGTTAACCCGATCCAAATAAAACAGGCGACCAAATTGACTTTTGAAAAGGTAGCAGTTCGCGACAAATTCGGAATCGCATCAGAGAAATTCATTGTGCTTTGCGTCGCTCAGTTTATCGATCGAAAGGGGAGGTGGGTATTTCTAGAAGCTGCAAAAGAAGTCGTGAGGGCCACCGATGATATCGATTTCGTATGGGTCTCACCCGACCTTCCAAATCGTGCTGATATGGAGAAAATCGAAAAGTTCGGACTCGGCGACCGATTTCGGATGATCAAGTCTCGTGAAATAGGGACGAGTAGGGTGGAAATACTAAGTTTCTTTCGCGTTGGTGATATTTTTGTACTTCCAAGCTTTTTGGAGGGCTTGCCGATCTCACTCCTCGAGGCGATGGCTATGGGTGTCCCCGTCATCTCTACGGACGTCAACGCCATCCCAGAAGCCGTGAAGAATGACGAAACCGGAGTGATCGTACCTCCGGGCGACCCTAAATTGCTGGCCCGCCGGATAATCGAACTTGCTCGCGATCCGGATCGCATGAATCGTTTAGCGACCAATGGTCAAGAATTCGTGCTGAAAACCTTCGACGAACGCATCGCTTCGCGAATCGCTATCAATGAATACAATGAGTGTTTCAAAGACTCAACCCTTAAAATCTAAGCGGCAAATACTGTTTAAGAATAGTATTTATGGCGTGATCTCCTGGGTCTTTCCTATCCTGCCGACTCTCATCGTAACGCCTATTGTAATTTCAAGATTAGGCAATGAACTGTATGGGGTGTATGTCATCATTCTAGGTTTTTCAGGTTATTTTTTCACATTGAATGTAGGGAAGGCCGTGACCAAGTTTGTCGCTGAGTATCACGCGACCGGCGAGACAGACAAGATCTCCAAAATTGTCTCCGCCACACTTATGCTTGGCTTTGCGGTCGGATCGATCACAACAGTAACTTTTGCGGTGTTTGCGTGGAACTTTGTTGACGACGTGATGCGAATACCCGAGGAGTTGCAAAGTACTGCGGTCGTTTCACTGTACCTCGCATGTTCAAATATTCTAGTTTCGATGTTGGGCTTGACGTTCCAATATATCCTTCAGGGGCTTCAGAGGTTTGACTGGTACATGATGATAACAAATTCAACCAGCATTCTGCTTACCATCGGTATTTTGATCGCTGTCCTGAATGGGTACGGAGTTATAAGCCTTTTTGCGATCCTGCTGACCGTTTCTACACTTATGTGTATCGTCTCTGCGCTTTTGGTAAAGAGATTGTTGCCAGAACTTAGATTTCAGTTTCACATTGGTAAAGAAGCCTGGTCGGAAGTCTGGCGATACGGTTTAAGTATAATGGCCTATCAATTATTCGGCAGCCTACTGCTTTTGTTCGAACGGACATGGATAACGAGACAATTTGGACCTGAGGCACTAACTTTTTATGTTGTCCCAATGACACTGGCTCTATACATGCAAATGTTTGTAGCCAGTCTCGTCCTCGCGATGTTCCCGGTCGTAAATCAGCATCTTTCAAACAGAGTCTTTCTAGCCGACCTCCATAAAAAAGCAACGAAGCTGATACTGATCATCGTTGCTTTTGCTTTATTATCCGCTTTCATGGGTGGGAGGATCTTTCTCGGCCTTTGGCTGAATGAAGACTTTGCAAATGCATCCTACGACATATTGCTTATCCAGTTTGTGATTTTCTCGATCGTGGCGGTGACCATGGTCCCCTGGCAGATAGCTGAATCGTTTCGATTCGCCCCCATGACGGCGGTGGCCAGTTTTTCATGGATGGCAATAAGCATTCCTTTAATGATCTTATTCTCTTATCAGTGGCAAAGCGTAGGAGTAGCTTATGGCAGGTTGATAGGGGTGCTTGCATTCGTACCCTTGATCATTTTTGTGGAAAGAACCCTACTGGGAGGAATTTTTTGGACTTATTGGTCGTCGGTCGTTGTGCGGATCTTAGGGGCATTAGTTTTTGCTGGAATAGCCGAATATTTACTTCTCGTCCAACTGCGGCCCACATGGACCACTCTCGTTATTTCCATCTTATGCGGCGGGATTATTTTTGTTTCGTTTCTTTTCTTGTTTCGACTATTCGGACCGGATGAAAGGTCGATGATCAAGAACTTGCTCTTATTTAACCGCTGATCGATCGTGTGCGGAGAACACCCGAAACTGGTAGAATTTCGCAGTGCATAAAGACTTCGATCTTGTTCAACGACTAGAGATAATCAGTGACTTCTGCGAAGGCAAGCGAGTCCTTCATCTAGGATGCACTAACTATCCCTATACTGATGAAGCGATAAATTCCAATATGCTCCTTCATTTTGAATTGGAGAAGATCTGTTCCGATCTCTGGGGCTTAGACGCAGACAGCCGGGGCATAGAGATCCTGGAATCTCACGGTTCCAAACAAATTCTGCAAGGCGACCTGGAACGGTTAAGCGAGGTTCCTCTCGATAAAACATTCGACGTCATTGTCGCCGGCGAGATCATCGAGCATCTAAATAATCCGGGGCTTTTTCTTAATGGCGTTAAAAGGTTTATGAGCAAGGATTCCATTCTCCTTCTAACGACCATCAATGCATATTGCGCGATGCGGTTTTTTTATTACGGAGTTCGAGGCAAACGAGGTAAGGCCGAGCCCGTTCACCCCGATCATGTTGCGTATTATTCATACTCAACGCTTAAACTGTTGTTGGAGCGGCACGATCTTAAAATGGATCTGTTTTTGTACTATGATATTGGCTATGAACACCGGCCGCATGTGAGGTGGTTTCTGAAGATAGTGAACGATTTTAGTGTGCGTATCGTCCCTCATTGGTCCGATGGAGTTATAGCGGTCTGTAAGATCCCGGGGTAGTGGCTATATGGAAGCAGTCGGCCGAATAGGCATCCGATCGAATTTCCCAAAGCAAATGACGATAATACCTGCCGTTGTTGTGATGGCGGTGTCTATTGGGATCGGGCTTATGTGGTTTTTGCTTTCCGGCGACATCTTCGATTCCTACCCGTATACTTTCCTTTTGCCTTGGATCATTGGCCTCGCTATCGTCTTATCGATACCGTCCGTGATCCTATTTCGGAAGGGAAGGTTCACCCTCGCCGACCCTCTTATTTTCGCTACCTGGTCCTACTTTTTCCCCGCGTTTGTGATCGGCGGGATAATGTTTGCTTTCGGATGGTCTCAGCCCTCGTACCTCTCATTTGTTCAGGACGTTAGTCACACACTCCCGCTAACAATTGTTTTGGTGGCGTTGGGATTTCTCGGACTCACAGTCGGATACTTCCTTCCGTTAGGGGAACGTATCGGGGCCAAGATCGCGTTAAGGCTGCCCGCCGTGAATTACCCCGACCGGTCTTATACGGCGTCGGGCGTGCTTCTGCTGCTGCTGGGCATAATGAACACTGCGATAGCGTTTGGCCTGGGATTATTCGGTTATCAGCGAAATATCGAGGTTACCCAATATGACGGGATCATTCATCTGACCATGTTGTTCTGGATGCAGGGCAGCTTCCTCCTTTGGTTTCTCTTGTTTCGGAGAAAAAAGTTAGAACTGTTACTCCTCCCGGTAATAGCACTGCTGGTACTGACTAGTTTTAGTAAGATAGTCTTTGCCGGTAGCCGCGGCACGATATTACAGATCTTTACTATCATCGCATTAGCATTCGTACTATCGGGCCGCAAAGTTAGAATGAGGCATGCTTTTTTTGGCGGATCACTCCTGACCTTAATCCTCGTTTTCGGGATGATTTACGGCACTACCTTCCGAGCTGTGAAGGGCTCAGAAACATTAGAGGGAGTGGGCAGTTATACGGAAAACGTCATCACGACCTTCAGTGAGATCGGCCGGGCGGATATTAACCAGTCTCTGGAATTCGGCGTATCTAGTCTTGCAGGGCGTATGGACATCCTTACGATGCTTGCAGTTGTCGTATCCAATTATGAAATTCTAAAACCGTACGAAGAGGCGTACGGATTAGACAATAATATTTGGGTAGATACAACGTCAGCACTGGTTCCGCGGATCGTTTGGCGTGATAAACCCTCTGCCTCAGATTCTCGTAAATACAGCGCTCTTTACTTCGATTTTGGAGAGTCGTCATTCGCGATCACACCGATTGGGGATCTTTTGCGAAATTTCGGGATCGTGGGCGTTCCGTTGGGTATGCTGATCCTTGGCGTAGCTTTGCGAATTGTTTACAGGACTTTAGTCGAAAAGCAGAAGCCTGTCATTTGGCGGCTCACCCTATATTTTCTTTTGCTGGTCACCGTTTCTTACGAAGGGTTCTTCGGTACGATCATTCCAAACATGGTGAAGGTCTGCGTGATCGGTGTCATAGGGATATTGTTGATTAATTTGGTCGCCGCAATAATTACCAGGCATCTCAAGTCGGTCGAACAAATATAGGGTCAATTTATGCTCGTATTTACAAATGGCTGCTTCGATATAATTCATCCGGGGCATGTTGACCTCCTCGAAAGAGCACGCGCCCTCGGTGATAGATTGATCGTCGGGATAAATAGCGATCGATCTGTTCGTTCGATCAAGGGTCCCGGTCGGCCCGTTCAGGACCAGGAAGCGCGAAAGGCTATACTTCTCGGCCTGCGCTCTGTTGACGATGTAGCGATTTTCGATGAACTTACACCGGACCGGTTGATCGCCAGCCTGAGGCCGGACATTCTGGTCAAGGGTGGCGACTGGAAGGTCGACGAGATCATCGGTGCCGATCTGGTTGAGAGTTATGGCGGCCACGTTCATTCGCTCTCGTTTAAGGATGGGTATTCATCTAGCAAAATCATCGATAGGATCGGGATTCATCAGCCTGAGGTTCTGTCGAAAGGCAACTCTACCGTCGAAAGGTCGATCCTGGAACATATAGACCTATTGCAGACAGTCTTGGACGAATGCTCGCAAGCAATTGAAAAATGCGGCAAAGTGATTCAGGAAACCTTTGAAATCGGCAACAAGGTCCTACTTTGCGGCAATGGCGGTAGCGCTGCCGATGCGCAGCATATCGCCGCCGAGTTTGTCGGCCGTTATGAGACTGAACGGCGGGCTCTTCCGGCCATTTCGCTCACGACCGATACCTCTGCTCTTACGGCCATAGCGAATGATTATGGCTTCGAAAGGGTTTTCTCGCGTCAGGTTGAGGGGTTGGCGAATCCCGGCGATTGTCTGATCGCGATCAGCACGAGCGGGAATTCACCAAACGTCATAGCTGCCGTTATGGAAGCGAGGAAACGCGGCTGCAAGGTCATTGGCATGACCGGACAGGGTGGAAAAAAGCTGGCCTCGCTTTCCGACGCCTGTATTCTTATTCCGTCAGACCGGACTGCCCGCATCCAGGAAGCTCACATTACGATTGCTCATATTTGGTGCGAGATGATCGATAGCGGCATCTCTGTTCAGTCATAAAATCCCATTAATGCAGCTTCTCGACAACTTTTCAAACACAAAGGTCCTAATTGTTGGTGACGTGATGCTCGATCGGTATTGGTGGGGCAGTGTTGGACGCATTTCGCCCGAGGCTCCGGTTCCGATCGTTCGATTGAACCAAACGACTCTTTCCGCCGGAGGAGCGGCGAATGTGGCAGTCAATGTTGCGGGGTTAGGGGCCACACCCCTGCTTCTGGGTATCGTCGGTATCGACAGCGATGCCGATTCTATCCGAGGTATTCTGACAGCCTCGGGCGTGGATCCCCATAACCTTATCGGCGTCGAGAACCGGCCCACGACGGTTAAAACCCGCGTCATCGCGCACAGCCAACAGGTGGTCCGGATAGACCAGGAATCGGACGATCAAATTGGAAAGGACGTCGAAGAACAGATCGTGATTCGGATTCAAAGCCTCGTCGAAGAGGCAGATGCGATCATCCTTTCAGACTACGCCAAGGGCCTTTTGACAGATCGGTTGATCTCGATGCTAATAAACTCTTCACAGGAGGCCGGAAAACCGGTTTTGGTTGATCCTAAAGGCAAGGATTACCGGAAATACCAGGGTGCTACCCTAATCACGCCTAACCGCAGAGAGGCAGCTGAGGCTTGTAACATGATCGAAAGCGCACCGTCGATCGTCGAAATCGCCGGAGATCATTTGCTCGCTGAGCTCGATGTGGAGTCTTTGCTAATCACGCAAGGCGAAGAGGGGATGACACTTTTCCGTCGAAATCAGGGATCAAAACATTTCCCAACTGCAGCTCGTCAGGTTTATGACGTGACGGGAGCCGGCGACACTGTTATCGCTACGCTTGCCACTGCTCTGGGGGCAGGCAGCGACCTGGAAACCGCCACCCGGATCGCAAACGCGGCCGCCGGCATTGTCGTCGAGCAAATTGGAACCACCGCGATCTCCATTGAGGATGTTCGAAATGGAATGAACCCGGATTATGCATTAGGGTAGTGATCGGCTTTAGTGCCGCAAAGCGGGCCACAGAAACACGAAGATTTGGCTGTTTGTCGTTTGAGAGCAAGTCTCTATAAATCAGTCACTTACAAAAGTGTTTCTTGAGAGATAATTTGATGCTGATTTTATCTCCGCGGTCTCCGCGTCTCTCTCCGTGATCTCTGCGTTGAAAAGCTGGTTGAATAGTAGGCGAGGCCCGTTTAACGCGGAGGT
>JBGTCF010000188.1:0-3422 GCA_041748975.1 Pyrinomonadaceae bacterium | reverse complement strand
GATGTTGCCGTTTCAAGAGCATGTCCAAAATCGGCGTGCTCCTTGTCCATCTTGTTGACGACCATGAAGCGAGGCAGCATAAACTCATTGGCGTATTGCCAGGTTTTTTCCGTCTGTACCTCGATCCCGTGGACTGCATCCACCACGACCAAAGCACAATCAGCCACTCGCAACGCGGGCCGCGCGTGCGAGACAAATGCAGCGTATCCCGGTGTGTCGATGAAATTTATTTTGGTGTCTTTGTATTCGAGATGGGCGAAGTTGTTGTTGAGGGATACCTTTCTTTCGATTGAATCTTCTTCGAAATCAGTAACGGTCGTTCCTTCATCGACCTTTCCCCAGCGTGGTTGCGTTCCGGCGACGTAGAGCAAGGAACTGACGAGCTGGGTTTTACCCGCGTCGCCGTGCCCAATTACAGCCAGATTTCGAATATTCTCCGTTGTGAATGATTTCATGTTCGGCAAGATCTCCTTAAGTTGAAGTGCAAAGTTTGAGGTTCCGGGTTCAAAGTTAGAGCGGGTTTCGAAAATGCACTTTGAACATCGAACATTCGGCTATGAACTTCCAGATTTTGAATATCCTAAATTTATATTACGGACGGAAAAAGGGCAAGAATGAGGGAAACAATATTACTTGTTCACCGCATCGTATCAATGGTTTATAATGTAAGCCCCACATGTAGATAGTCTTCAACGAGGAATAGTTCATGCTTAGAATCGAACACAGCTTGCGTTTCGTTGTCTCGGCCGTTGTGAGCGCCGGGCTTTTGTTTACGCCGATCCTGACTTTCGCGCAGGACCTCGTAACAGTCAGCAGCCTGACCGGCGGCTCAAGCGTATTTGTTTTTAGAAACGCCGCCAGAGCGGCAAAGCCGACGGTGGCGGCTGCAAGGCCTACCCGGTCAAAAGTCCAACGCCAGGAGAGTGTTAACCGGCTGAAACGCCAGTACGAGACTTCGGCGAAAACGGACACTCGCCGCACTAAAGCCCGGATACTCGACCCGAAAAAGCTTCCGTCTAACGTGCGGACGCTGCCTGCGGCAGAGGGGGCCAAATTATTTGCCGGAGTGGGCGAGTACTTTTTGGCCCAGGGCCAGTTTGACGAAGCGACGCAGTTCTTTCGCGACGCACTTAGCCTGGTTACAACAAACAGGGAAGCTAAAGAAGGCCTGAGCGAAGCACTTGCAATGAAAGGCAATCAGCTCCTGGTGGCTGATAAACACGAATTTGCCAAGACGGTCTTTCTCGAAGCAATAAAATACGATCCGGTGAATGCGGCGGCCAACTTTGGCCTGGGTGAGGTTTACTCTGAACTAAACCAGACGGCCGAGGCGATAGCGGCCTACGAGAAATCGCTCGCAAGCGATCAAAAGCTAACTGAGATATACGTTCCACTCGGTATTCTCTACTATCAAACAGGCGAAATAGCGAAGGCGGACGATCTTCTTAGCAAAGCATTGGCGCTATCGGAGACATCGGCGGAAACGGAGTTTTTCCTTGGCCTTGTCAGGGCCTCGCAGAATCGGAACGCAGACGCTTTGAAGGCATTTGAAAAAGCCAAAAAGATGGATCCGAATTACGCCGAGGCCTTTTATAATTCGGGTGAGATAATGTCGAAAGACAAACGTTTTAAGGATGCGATACCGGAATATCTGAAGGCTACGGAGCTAAAGCCAAAGTATCTCGAAGCATTGGTGGGACTGGGTGACGCCTATTACGAGAATAAGGAATTTTCCAAGGCTGTTGACGCCTACAAGAGAGCTGTAAGCCTAAAGAGCGACAACTGGGAACTTCAAGCTGCCCTCGCGGATGCTCAAAGGGAAGCTGGCTCATTTAATGACGCCGCCGGCACCTACAATCTTGCAATTCTGTTTATGACGCAAGATCCCAACCATAGCAAAGCAAGGCTCGCGGAATTTCACAGCAAGATCGGATTCTCGATCGGACAGCAGTGTGACATCGATACGGCTCGGTCCGTCGCGTGTCGTTGGCCATCCGCTATAAAAGCACTTCAAGCAGCCGCGGACCTGACCAACGATCCTATCGACAATGTAAATCTGGGCTGGGCTTATTTCCGGCTCGCCCATCCGCAGGCTGAAATGAGAAATATGACGGCAGCGATGCCCAATCTTATTCTGGCCAAGGCTGCTCTGGAAAAGGCCATGTCAGGTAAACCTGAAGTTGCTGAATATGCTCTGCAAAATCTGGCGGCCGTGCTGATCGATATGGGAGACCAGGCGGGTGCCATCAGCGCACTTAAGAAGCTGATAGACAAGCGTCCAAAAGAGAACTTCCTGAGGTATCAGCTTGGCGTTGCATATTTCAAGAATAATGATTTTGCCAACTCGGAGAAATCATTTCGCGAGGCCGTAGATAGAGACCCTAACTACGTCGCGGCCCTTTCAGGACTGGGTGAGGCCCTTATTGCCCGAAAAAATGGCAAAGAGCTCAAAAAGGTAATTGACCGCTTAAAGTCGATCGATGGGGTGGCAGCGGCTCGGCTGGATGCGAAGGCAAAGATAGCCCGGCTGTAATTTATTGACACGCCTTGCTTTTTTTGAGGATCCACTTATTAATTTAAGCGGATTCTTTTAATTTAATTGTGAATAAAATCCTTGAGAATGTTGCGATCGCCCCAATGACCACCTTCGGGATCGGCGGACCGGCACGCTTTTTTCTGAATGCGGCCACAAAAGATGATGTTCTCACGGGGCTGGAGTTTGCCGCTTCGACAGGGATTGACGTGTTTATACTCGGCGGCGGAAGTAACCTTCTCGTGGCTGATCGCGGGATCGACGCGCTCGTGATCAAGATCTCCATTGGCGGGCTGGAGTTTGATAATGACGCTGACGGGAACACATTGGTCACCGCGAGCGCCGGGGTCGACTGGGATGAGGTCGTGGAGCAGAGTGTCGCAAAGGGCCTCGCCGGGCTGGAATGCCTGAGCGGAATACCAGGACTCGTCGGCGGAACACCGATCCAGAATGTCGGGGCTTATGGGCAAGAGGTTTCGGAAACGATCGTTTCGGTAAGGTGCCTCGACCGCAGCACGGGCACCTTCGTTGATCTGGCGAATCGCGAGTGCGGGTTTGCCTACCGCACAAGCATATTTAACACGAACCATCGGGACCGCTATATCGTGCTGAGTGTGACGTATGCACTTAGTCCGGGCAGTACACCGAAGGTTATTTATAAGGATCTCATCGAGCATTTTCGCGGTTCTGCCCCGACGATAGCTGACGTTCGAAACGCGGTTTTGACCGTAAGACGATCAAAATCAATGGTCATCGACTCATTGGACCCGAATTCGCGAAGTGCCGGTTCTTTCTTTAAGAATCCGGTCGTCGACACGGAAGCTTTCGAAACTCTACGATTAAGCTTCGGAACCATACCGTCATTTCCGTTTGCCGATAAGGTCAAGAT
>JBGTCF010000187.1:0-14727 GCA_041748975.1 Pyrinomonadaceae bacterium | reverse complement strand
CAACGTTCAGCCGGGAGTGAGTAATCGTCCGATGGACATGGTCGCAATCAGGCTGCCGCTCGCCGGATTTGAGAATCTCGATGGTGCCGACGGAATGAAAGATCCGGTATGGCTTTATGGAGGGCCCGACAGTCAGGCACTGCTGCTAATGCGCGGTGGCCCGGGCGATTCAAGAATTTACCGCTATGTGCCGGTATCACGGCTCACATCGGATCAAAACGGCTCATTCTCATTCGAACAGAAAGAGATTGCTGATGGATTCCCCTTGAGATATTACGAAGACCCGGCGCTCACGATACCCGAAGAGAATCGGCGGTCGTGGTTGAATTCCTGGCACAGCGAGATCGAGTGGATGAGGGCTACCCATAAATCGAAGTACTCGAATGCTATAGTGGGCCTGCACGAGCACGTTCAGCGGCATCCGCTTTTTGACGCAATTGACGCTCCGGAGTCGACCGATCAGGCACTGATCCGCAGATTCCGCCAGCGCCAACGATACCTTACCGAGGCTGACATGCTCGTCCTCGCTCAAAACCATTGGAACTTCGATGTTCGTGGATTCAATGCAGGCGGAAATCACGGTTCGTTCTTGCGCGTGTCTACAAATTCGACATTCATGATCGCGGGCGGCGACAAGACGGGTATTCCTAAAGGACGAGTCGTGGAGGAGCCTTACGATGGCCTTAGTTTCGTACCAACCGTTTTGCGGTTGATGGGCAAGGTCGATGCGAACAACGAGCCTTCGCAGGAGCTTCGAAAGCTGAGATTTCGCCGGTTCCCGGGCCGGGTAATTCGTGAACTTGTCGATCCGTCGAAATAGAAGCGGGTGCAATAAGGCTATTGTTCACGGGATTCGGCCAGGTGTCTTGTACCTCGGGCGACTGTTCGCCATATCAGGATCGTCAGGCCGATAGTAGTGGAAAACAGGATCGCCCCACGCCGTACAAGTGCAAGGGCTACGCCGACAGTGGTCGTATATCCTAGCGTGCTCAATATCAGGCCGTTGCCGCCCTCATAGACTCCGATCGTGCCGGGAATAAAACTAAAAGTAGCATTAATGACCTTTGTCAGACTTTCGATGATGAAGGCATTGTTGACCGTCGACTGGTGTCCAAGGAACTTAAGTGCGAAAAATACCTCGGTAACACTGATGGAGTGTACTCCGAGGCTTATGCCAAAAATGGTAAAAAAGTCTCGACGTCGATGGTGATAGAACGTAAAAACGTTGTTCTCGACATTCAAAATATTGCCGCGCTTGCGGAGAATGAATCCGGGGGCCAAACCGCGTTTATCCAAAAAGTCGATGAGATGAGTGAGCGGTGTCACGCGGAAAATGATCGCAAGAGAGATCGAAGTGAATATGACCAAAGCTACACTCACTATCGCGATCAGCACTTGCGTCTCGGTGGAACTGCTGCTGCCGTAAGTTATGAGCAGCAGTCCGATGCCGCTTAACACCATCAAGATCACAGTAACATAGTAGAGTATGTTATCGATTATGATCGCCGACGCCCCTTCGGTAAGTGTTAGGTTTTTCTTAAGAAGAACCGCCTTTGTTGCATCACCTAAAAAAGGGCCCGTAAACGAAAAGATCGTCATTGCCTCACCGCCGAATCGTGCGGCGACGGCACTTCGGTATTTGAATGTTCGAACTTCCGGCGCGACCGCGATATAGAGCGTTGCCGCCCGCAGCATGTGACGTGTCAGATTGAGCGAGACGATCAGAAGGATGCCCCAGCCTACGTTTGAGACCGATTCGAGCAGGTCCTTGTACCCGATGCGGTAAATGACGACAGCGAGAATAGTAAATCCTATGAGGAAGGCTAACCCGTTAATTGAGAAGAGAAGATTTCGATTCGTGGTCGATTTTTTGGGGTCTTCTTCCCCCTTATTTTCTGTTTCAGGGATGATGGGATTCTCGCTCTGCATAGGCCCGCTGACAGACTTAAAGTCACTTCTGACAGTATATCGGCATTGCAATATGAAGCATAATCAGGGGTTTCAACCAGGCATTATCCACCACTGTCCCCTAATTAAATAGTTCAGTCAGCTTTTGAAGACCGTCCTTCACATTGCCCTCGATGTGCACGCGAAGAGCACGGCGGCCGCGGTCGAGGAGCACCTGGAAATCGCCGCGGGCCTGGGCCGCCTTGACCACTTCAAACGTATATTTCTGACCCGGCACTGGCAAGTCGAGGGCGTCGTCCGCAGTGATCTGTAAAAACACGCCGTTATTTGCCCCACCCTTGTAGGCCTGGCCGGTAGAATGAAGAAATCGCGGCCCAAAGCCGAGGCAGGTGGCGTTGCCTCGCCGTTCGAGGACCCGACGGCGGATCGCGGTCAGAGTCTTTTCGTTTGCTTCGTTCATCTCGACATAGGCGAGAAGCGCAAAATAATCGCCGGTTACCAGCTGACCCAGGTGAGCGTTCAGCAAACCCGCGACCGAGGGTTTACCCGCGGCATTATTAAGTAATGAAGCGTATTCCTCGCTCGTGAATAGCGAAAGCCCCTCGCCGGTAAAAAAGGGCGTTTCGCCGGGCAGTGAACCGGTTTTCTCGTATTCATCAGTGATCTTTCGGGCCTCGATCTTTGCAGCTTCCACGTCGGGCTGATTGAACGGATTGATGTTCATCACTGATCCGACAACCGCTGTTGCGAACTCCCAACGGAAAAATTCCTGCCCCAGCGATTCGACATCCTTCAGTTCGATCCCGATCACCGGATGTCCGGCGGCCGCGATCGCCTCCATCGGCATTTCAAAATCGCCGTTACCCTTTAAACTCAGGAAAACAAAGACACGGTCGTCAGAATAGTTTTGAGTCCCGCCTTCAGGCGGCAATGCGTTCGGGGCGAATCGCCTAAAGGCGGAACTCAAAATTGGTTCCTTATCGATCGGAATGATCGCGACGCCGTTTTTTCCGGTCGATTCGGCGATAAGCTGCTCAAGCCAGGCACCAAGGTCCTGGATCTCGGGCGAGGTGAAGATCGTCAATTTATCTCGGCCGTGTTTGTGGCAAACGCCAAGGATAATGCCGAGCAGGGCGCCCGGATTTTCGCCGGCGTCATTCGACCTGCAGGCATCGACCATCTTATTCGCTCTGGTCAAAAAACTATCGACATCCAATCCCATTGAGGCTGCTGCCGTCATTCCAAACGCTGAAAGGGCGGAGAAACGCCCGCCGATCTCAGGTTTGCCGTAGAAAATGTGTCTAAATCCGTCATCCTTGGCCACCTGTTCCATTTTCGATCCAGGATCCGTGATCGCGATAAACTGCTTTCCGGCATTTTCGCGTCCCACTTTTTCTACGACGCGTTCGAAGAAGTACTGCTTGAAACAATTCGGCTCAAGCGTCGTGCCCGATTTGCTGGCGACTATGAAGAGTGTTTTTGAGAGATCGAGTCTGTCTTCGACGGCCTTGACCTGAGATGGAACGGTTGAATCGAGGATATGAAAATTCGTCTTGCCGAATGTCATGGCCAGTACCTCGGGACCGAGGCTCGAACCGCCCATTCCCATAAGTAAAACTTCCGTGAATCCTGAATCCTTTATCTCTTCACTGAGATCGCTGTATTTTTTCGTATCGGCAAGCTCTTCGTCGACGATGTTCAGCCAACCCAGCCATTTCGCTTCGTCGTCATTCGTCCAGACGGAAGCATCGTTTGCCCATATACGGGCGATCTTGCCGGTTTTATTCCAATCCGCAATGTGAAGCTCGACCTCACGCTGGATCGCTGTCGGAAGCGAGTGTTTCATTGTGTTTACCATTCGAACATCTTGTGCAAAACGGCTCTCAGTGTCAAATAATTCGATATGAGGTAATATCGCCGTATGAAATTCTTATGCGTACCGATCATATTGTTGACCCTGAGTGTTTTCCCTGCGTTTGGACAGGCCTGCGCCGACAATGCGAAAGCGGTCAAGCCGCAGTTATCCAACGAGGCTAAGGAAAAATACTCGGAAAATCTTCGAATCGCCGTTCAGAAGGCCGCGGCAGAGCCTTCAGCGGATAACTTGATCTGGATCGCACGTCGACAGGGTTATTTAGGGAATTACAAGGATGCGATAAACACCCTGACAGATGGGATAAAGAAATATGCCAAGGACGCCCGGCTGTATCGTCACCGCGGCCATCGGTTTATTACTCTCAGATGTTTTGATGACGCGATACTAGACCTCGAAAGGGCTGCCAAGCTTGTTAAGGGCAAACCGGACGAGATCGAGCCGGACGGGAAGCCAAACGCCAGAAATATCCCCACAAGCACGCTTCAATCAAACATCCGGTATCATCTCGGCCTTGCTTATTATCTAAAAGGCGATTTCAAGCGTGCTATCAATTCCTATAGAGAAGCGATGAAAGTCTCGAAGAATAACGATATGCTCGCTGCTACCTCGCACTGGTATTACATGTCTTTGCGGAGGACCGAAAAGAATAAGGACGCGGAACGGCTGCTCGTACCGATCGACGGTGACTTTGAGGTGATCGAAAACGCCGATTATCTCAAACTTATACGGCTATACAGGGACGAAATTAAGCCTGAGGCTCTCCTCAACGAGATCGGCGACCAGGCCGAAACGCTGGGCAATGCATCGCTCGGCTACGGCCTCGGAAATTGGTACTTTTACAACGGCGACAAGGAAAAAGCGATGGATATTTTCCGAAAGATCACTGCCGGTAATCAATGGGCAAGTTTTGGATACATTGCGGCGGAGGTGGAATTGAAGCGTTAAACAGTGCTCGTAACAATGTTCAGATCTTCGGAGCTCTGCTCGATTGAATGAAGAACGCATGCCCCGGATATCGGAAATCTTAAACGTCGCGCTTGCCCAGATCGCTCCCGTTTGGTTCGACCGGGAGATGACCTTGGCCAAGGTTTGCGAGCGCATTAATGAAGCCGCCGACAAAGGTTGCGACCTTGTTATTTTTGGCGAGGCTCTGGTTCCCGGCTATCCTTTCTGGTTAGAGTATTCCAATATTACCGCCTTTAACTCGTCTTTTCATAAAGAGTTTCATGCAGAATATCTAAATCAGGCCGTTTGTATCGAGCGGGGCGATCTGACGCGAGCTTGTGATATCGCACGCGATAGAGAGATCGCGGTTTATCTAGGAATTCTCGAACGACCGCTCGACCGCGGCGGCAAGAGCGTTTACGCCTCACTCGTTTACATCGGCAAAAAGGGTGAGATCGGTTCGGTTCACCGCAAGTTGATGCCAACTTACGACGAGCGGATGACCTGGGCGATAGGTGACGGGCACGGGTTACGTGTTCATTCACTCGAAGCATTTACCGTTGGCGGTTTGAACTGCTGGGAAAATTGGATGCCGCTGGCCAGGACGGCTCTTTACGCTCAGGGCGAAGATCTGCACATTGCGGTCTGGCCCGGCAGTATCCGAAACACGAAAGATATAACGCGTTTTATCGCACTGGAATCGCGCTCGTATGTTGCATCGGTTTCATCGCTGATGCGGAAAAGCGATCTGCCGGCTGATCTGCTCAATATTGATACGATAATCGCGAATGCTCCAGAGTTCCTTGCTGACGGAGGTTCATGCGTAGCCGGGCCTGACGGCGAATGGGTGGTCGAACCTTTCTGCAGCGAAGAAAAACTGCTGATCGCGACCATCGACCACAAGCGGATTCGCGAGCAACGCCAAAACTTCGATCCGTCCGGCCACTATTCACGGCCTGACGTTTTACAATTGAACGTCAACCGTCAAAGACAAACCACGGCTAAGTTTCACGATTAGGGGCATTTCCTCCTTAGGGAAGTTTAAGTTCAGAATTGTTGCCTTCCCCGATTAATACTAAAATACGACAGTCAATTCGCTTAAGGAAAAAGCGCATTAAAACTCAATTGAACAATAGGAGATCACGTGAATAGAACAAAGAATCTGACCGTTCTGTTTTTGGCTGCCGCCGTTTTTGCCGGGGCATCGTGCCAGGACGCTTCAAACTCAAATACGGCATCGAATCCAGCCAATGGTAATGCCGCGGCTTCTGCAAACGCGGCTACAGCTCCGGCTGCGGACAATGCTTCGACCGCCGGAGCCGGTACCCCGACGGCTGCTTATATGGCGGCATATACGGCCCGCAAAAATGCGGATCTTCCGGCCCTGAAAAAATTATTCTCAAAAGACCTTCTTGAGTTTTTTGCAGAGATCGGCGGAATGGGTGAAGAGCAACAAACCTTGGATGATCTTCTAATAGAATTGTGTGAAAAACCGCAAGCCTCAACGGCTGAGGCTCGCAACGAGAGGATCACCGGCGACAAGGCATCCATCGAATACCTTGACGAATACGGCAATTGGTCGCCAATGGAGTTTGTTAAAGAAGACGGCGTTTGGAAATTGACGATCGAAATGTCGGAGAAAGATGCAGCGCCAGATAAACAAGCGAATAAATGATATGTACAAGATCGATCGCTGCACATGTCTTGATTCGTTTTCTCGTCTTTCGCGGTTGAATTGATGGAAGGGGGCTAGTTCACGGAGATCTTGTCTGCCAGGATCCATTTGTCCGGATCGATCTCTACTTTTTCCGGCTTCATCGGGAGTTTTAGCTGGATCGGCGTCGTCGGGCCGTACGCCGGTATAGTTCCGCTTGCGAACCGGTTGCCGCCGAAGCTAAAACGTATAGGTATAGGCATAAAAAACCGCTCGCTAACGTTTGTCTGCGTTACGTTTCCGGTTAGCTGAAAGGAACCGTCTGGATTGTTCTTAACCGAATATTCGATCTTATACGAAGGCATTTCCGTGGTATAGACCCACTGGAGAAAAAACCAGTTTAGATCAGTAAGGCCGTATTTTTTTCCAATTGGCGAATTAGCGAAATGCGTATTGGCCACCGTGCGAAAATCGTCGGTGGATGCTGAACTATTCTTATACTTTTCGACGAAATCCTTCATCATTTCAAAAAATGCCTTATCGTCTCCTGTTGCCGGATCGCTAAGAAGAAAATGCATCATTCGCAATACAAGCGCTCCCTTGTTGTATATCAGCGTCTGATACGCACCGAGCGTTTTAGAAGTATTGAGCCGGTGGCCGAGTATAAGTGGACCGACGTCGTTTAATTTTCCTGACCCCACTCCGGAGACGGTCCGCGGGAGGTCTTTAAGGGAACTTCGCATCTCGTCGTTTAGGTCCCGCCCGGAACCCTTACCGTCGCGAATTGCCGTATAAAGCGCGCCGGAGTATTCGGCAAAGCCCTCGCTCAGCCATTGATCCCGATATGACCGCCATGCAACGATGTTGCCCCACCATTGATGTGCAGTCTCATGTGCGATGAAAGCAAAGGTATATTTGCTTGACCGGTCCGCAGGCGGGATCATCAGCATCGACGGAAAACCCTGTCCGAATCCGAATGGATGAAAAGTCGCTGAGTAAGAGTCGTATGGATATGAGCCGAATATGGCATTAAAGTAGCGAATATTGTTGTTCAGCTCGGCAAGAATGAAGCTCTCTTTGATTGGAAGTACGTCACCCATTACGGAATTGAATTCCAACGGGATCGACTTGTTCGTGCCTTCGAACTTAACGGTCTGGGAATGACGCTGCCACGGCCCCAGGGCAAATGTTACAAGCGCGACCGGCTGAGTCATCTTGTATTCGGTTGAAACCACATTCTTGTCTTCGGGCCACTCGGCCTCGCTTGTTCGGACACCGACCGTCGCTACCTTAACGTTCTTGGAATGCAAAAATCTTAGATCGTATGTCGATCTGTCCAGATAGCCATGCCTCGGGTACCACGTTGTATTCGAGATGGGGTATGAACAGTTCCGGATCCCTTCCCCATCGCGAAGAAAATTGCCTACACTGTCAAATTCAAGTTCTATTGACTCATTCAGAGACGCAGTTTTAGGGAGGAACACGGTCAGACCGCCTTCCCAATCCTCTTGAACAAATGCGAGCTCAGTTTGGCCGATGCGGACAGCCTTCACCCGCATCTGCCTTTTAAGCCGGGTGTTTTCGTATTCGCTCAGTGATTCCCCAATAACGAATGGGATCGCCGTGAGCCCGTTTGCCAGTGACTTCATTCTTAGTTTGGAACGAAGCCCCAATTTACTTTTCGGAGACCTCAGATCGACATCCATGCTGTAATGCTCGACATCGATCAGATCGTGCGTGTCCGAATATGCAACGACGGACTGTGAGTAGTCGCTTTCGGAATAAAAGGCAAGTGATACTTCTGTGTTGAGAATAGAAGAACTGTAAGAATAAATAAGACCCTTTTCGCCTCCGTTTATACCGAAGTATGACGTTGGGATCCGATTCTGATGGTCCAGAACATAGCTGAACCGGCCGGACTTACCTCCGTCGAAGGTGGCAAAAAAGAACCCCGGATTCTCTCTATTCAAAAGGGATATCGCGATACGCGACGCGATATTCGCGCCTGTTTCTTTGAGTGTCTTGGCATTGGCTTCGGATGCTATCTTCACGGCTTGGGGGATCGCGGCCCCCGGCTGTGGATCCGCGCCAATCATCGCAGCGGTATCATCCGTAAAGCGGAAAAAAGCGTTCGAGAATTCCAGTGAAAGGCGCTCGACTTTCAAGAGCCTCTTTAAATTGGCTTTTTCAAATTCGTTGGGCGGAGGTTCAGCCTTGAAGGTGCCGCTGCCGATAAAAACGGCTCCCGTTATCTTTCCATCGGTCGGCCCGCTCAGATAGAAGGATCCCGTGAAAGTCATTACTACACGATCCCGCTTTATGGTCAGATTCGATACATCGATCTTTCCCCCGCCAAGCTCAAAGGCTTTTATGCTGTCGTAAAGATCACGTCCGGACGGGATGGCTTGAGCCGGGTATATCGAAACAAGAATAAAAACGAGAAATATCGAGCGCAATGTAAGCGAGAGAATGCGGGAAACAAGTGTAAACATTGAGGCCTCCAAGTGTGAGATTGAGAAAATTTGTGAAGTGGATCGTCGAACCGACCGTATTATAGCTTATGTTGCGCATGATTCCATAACAATAATCAAATTCGTTAACGGCATCAGATACCGAGATATAGGGCCTTTAGCGAACTTCTTCTAATTGATGGGCTTTTTTGCTATTATCCGCATTGCCTACTCAAATTATTTGCTCGAATTCCGGGACGAAGTTTGCGATCGATTCGTCATGAAGTTTGGCAAGAGATCATCTGGAATAAATATTATGAATCCACAAGAACAACGATCAAGCGTTTCCGATGCCGTTCGAAAACACAAAGAATTCCTTTTTCCGGCCGTTGCCACATACTACCAAGAGCCGCTGGCTCTGGTTCGCGGCGAGGGCGAGCATGTCTGGGACGACCGGGGAAACAAATATCTCGACGCATTCGGAGGTGTGCTGACGGTAAGTGTTGGGCATGCCAATCCGCGTGTCAATGCGGCGTGGAAGCAGCAGGTGGATACCATTGCTCATACCTCGACGCTCTATGCGAATGGGCCGCAGGGCGATCTGGCGGAGAAGTTGGCTGAGATCTCGCCCGGGCGTTTGAAGAAATCGATTTTTACGAATAGCGGAACTGAGGCCGATGACACGGCGATACTCGCGGCAAAGCTAGCGACGGGACGCAGCGAGGTGGTTGTGCTGCGTCACAGTTATTCGGGCCGCTCGGCGACGGCGTTATCCGCGATCGGGCATTCAACGTGGAAGCCTGTCGCATCGCAGGTCGCGGGGATGGTGCATGCGCACGCTCCGTATTGTTACCGCTGCCCTTTTAATGCGACGCCCGACAACTGCGGCCTTGCATGTGCGAACGATGTCGAAGAGTTGATCCAAACGACGACGACCGGCGAGATCGCGGCGTTCATGTCCGAGACGATCTTGGGCGTCGGCGGCTTTATCGTGCCGCCGAAGGACTATTTCAAACGCGTCCACGAGATCACAAAGAATCACGGTGGACTGTTTATCTCCGACGAAGTCCAAACCGCCTGGGGCCGAACTGGCGACAAATGGTTCGGCATCGAGCATTATGGCGTCGAACCGGACATTATTACCTCGGCAAAAGGAATGGGCAACGGTGTACCGATCGGCTGGACGATTGCAACGCCGGAAGTTGCAGATGCATTCCCCGGCCTGACATTTTCGACCTTCGGCGGCAACCCCGTGTCGATGGCCGTCGGCCTCGCGGTCATCAAAGTCATCGAGGAAGACGACCTTCGCACAAACTGCCGCGTTGTCGGCGATTATTTTCAAGAACGTCTTCTCGAACTTCAGGAAAAATACGAGATCATCGGCGAAGTCCGCGGCATGGGCATCATGCAAGCGATCGAGCTCGTCAAAGATCGCAAGACCAAAGAGCCCGACCCGCAGTCCGTCCTCAAGATCTTCGAAGAAACCAAACGCCAAGGCGTCCTCATCGGCAAAGGCGGCCTCTACGGCAACGTCATCCGCACCGGACTGATGCTAAATTCGTCGAAAGACACCGTGGACGAACTGATCAAAGCTCTCGATGCCGGTTTGGCACTTTGCCAGTAAAAATAACTTGACCAAGTTAGTCAAGTTGACCTATTCTGTGCTTATGATAGTGAAACGAGCAAATATTGGTGATCTCAAGACGAATTTGAGTCTTTACGTCAAAGGCGTCAAGAACGGCGAAAAAGTTTTGGTAACTGAGCGTAACAAACCTGTTGCGAAACTTGTTCCGCTCGACGATGACGACTTGTACGAATCCGAAGAAGAACAATTGATCGCCGAAGGTTTGCTTCGTCCACCGCTAGTCACCGAGCCGCTGCCCGACGATTTCTTCGATGATCTACCCAATGTCCCGCTAGATAGAATACTTGAGGTGATAAGAGAAGACAGAGATGCCCGCTGAAATTGCATTTTGGGACAGCAGTGCCATCATTCCGCTCTTTTGTAATCAGGTTGCTTCGCCCGAGTTGCGACGCATTGGCCGAAAATTTAGTGAGCTCGCAATATGGTGGGGAAGCCATGTCGAGATTTACAGCGGTATCAACAGATTACTGCGAGAGGGCGCGATTTCGGAGGTTCAGTCGAAGGCATCGCTTGCCAAGTGGAGTAGGATCTATTCAATGTCGCGAATTGTACAGCCGAACGATAAAGTACTTCAATTAGCGACAAAGTTGACATGTGACCATGAAATTAGAGCACTCGACGCATTTCAGCTAGCTGCCGCCCTTGTCTGGTGTCAAGAAAAACCGCGAAACCGTTTATTCGTCTGCGCAGATAAAAAATTATCATTATCGGCAAAATATGCTGGGTTCGATGTCGTTGAGATAGGTTGAACGGCCACGTGCAATTGGTGTTGAAAGCATAAAGAACGGCTAGAGTTGCGCCGGCGGGTGATGACTCGCAGCGTGGCTATCAGCCGCGAAACGCGGAAAGACGGCCCAAGCCGCCTACCCTAAACGGGCGGCGTAGCCGCGTAGATCATTTATTAGACTGCCGAAAAAGCACAGCTTTTGGCACAAAATGCGTGCCATTGTTGCGAGGCACACAATTGTCCCACACATCGATCGGCGGAGTTCAATGCAGGCGGAACGGCTTGATCTATCTTGTAATATTACTTTTACTATGAGTTCGGATATTCCAGTTATAAAGAAGGTCGCATGGCATTATGTGATCGCACAAGTCGGGTTAATGGCCTTGCTGATCCTTATCATTTGGAAGTTATTTTTAACCCACAATCTAAACGTTGCGGCGTTATTGGGTTCTTCTATCTATCTTCTTTACTCGTTCGGGGCTCGTTATATACTTCTCAGGCGACATCGGTCTGGGATTGCCCTGACGGCTCGTGGTCTCTTTGAAAAGGCTATCGAGGAATTTGGAGCTAGCTATCAGTTTTTGACGCGGTTCGTCTGGTTGGACAAATTTCGCTTCATCGCATTACTGAGCGCAAGTGCAATTTCATATCGCGAAATGGCTCTTTGCAATATCGCCTATTCCTCTCTTCGTCTGGATGACCTGCGAACTGCGAAGGAATTCTATCAGCGAGCGGAAGCTGAATTTCCCGGAAGTGAAATGGCAAAAGCTGGGCTGCTCCTCACTGAGCAACTTGAGAACAATAACGAGGAAACTAAGTGAAAAGCAAACAATATTCGCATTGATCTTTGCGGGCGACTATTAGCATGATTGAGAGAGTTTGACGATGTGATTTGTTGTTTACGGGATATGGTTATTTAGCGGGAGATCGATTTTGGGAAACTGTAGAAAATGATTCACCACCGAGGCACCTTGGAGCAAGGAGTATCGGAAGATGCGACGCGACGTCGCGGCGTAGATCGACAGTTCGATAACGCTAACTTGAGTTAGTATAAGGTTATGAGAACGCCGGAAGAAAAACTGCTCAACCCGCGTCCCGGAAGCAAGATCGCCGAGGCTGTCCGGTACGGCCTTGATTTGACACTCGTCGTCGAAAACCTGCGGCGAACCCCGCAGGAGCGGTTGGAGCGACTTCAGGGGGCGATGGTCAGCGTCGAGAAATTGCGAGAGGCGGTGGATGCGGCGAAAGCAAAACAGCGAGCGGATAAAATATGATCGACATCGAAAAGGCAATCGTCGCGATGGCCTCGAACGAAGTGGATTTCGTGGTCATTGGCAATGTCGCCCTTTCGATTCATGCGACGGCGTACATAACATTCGACATCGATTTCGCATATTCTTGGTCGAAAGGCAATCTGGTTAAGGTCGCCAAAGCTCTCGCACCATACGAGCCTCGGCCACGAGGATTTCCTAAAGAATTGCCTTTCATCTGGGATGCAACGACCTTATCGAACGCCTCGACCTTTACTCTGGATACTTCAATTGGCGATATCGATTTGTTGTCGGAAGTGAAAGGGCTAGGGGATTTCGGCGATGTCCTCGCGAGTTCAGAACGGGTCGAGCTTTGGGGTTTTAGCGTGAATGTGCTTTCGATCGACGGACTTATTGCCGCAAAATCGGCTGCCGGGCGTGAAAAGGACATTCCCGGATTGAAGCACCTCGAGGCGATCAGAGAAGCGATCTCTGACGAAGACAACAAGCGAAAATAATGGTCTTAAAAGGCTTTGATTAAGAGTGAGCTTCGTCTGTAATTTGAGAAGAATGTGAATTTTCGGAGAGTTCGCTAATTGTAAAGAGCTTACGCGGCTTATCATAAACGGGCGGCATAGCCGCGTAGATCAATTATTTGACTGGCGGAAAAGCACGGCTTTCCCCCTAGGAGCAATGATTATCGTCAGCAAATCCGAGAATAAGTTCGGTCTGAAAAAAACAAGGATTGACCAAAGTTCAATGCGAAGCATTATAAAAATTATCTTAACGTTCACGTTAGCGTACTTGCTCTGGCGGGTCGCGGCTTGGTACTTTGGTGGCATTTATTTGGTTGCGCTCTCATTTTTATTCATCGCAGTTTCGATCGTTTTCGTTGCGATATTTTCAAAAGCCTACAAGAATTGGCCGAGTTGAACTATGAGACTGATCAGAATGGGTTTCGAAATTGTCGGGGCAGCGACTATTTGTTTGATCATAGTAGCGTGTTCTGCACTTTTGATTCATCTCGAAGGACGACGGGACGATATGTCGCTTCGTTACATCCTGTGGAAAAAGGGACTCTATTCGTATCCACACGATCATATCGCTGGTGCCATGTTCGCTGACAATCAGGGGCGAAAACTACTCGCCGGAAAAACTAAAAGCGAAGTGATGAAACTATTCCCTAATACATATTCAGATGCTCGCACTGATTGTCAGAACTACTACGAGAAAGAACTTATTAGAGAAGAGTATCTTTGGTTTGATGATGATTGTCTTTATATATCCTTCAAGGATGGGAAAGCGGAATTCGTCAACGTAATGAAAGGTTGAACGATTGGAGTAGGAAGTAAAGCGATGAAAACACTGGTCAAGAACGGACGCGTTGTTACTGCGGTTGATGACTACAGGGCAGACATTTTAATCAGGGACGGGACCGTTTCGTTGATCATCGAATCAAGGGATTTTGACCTCGACATACGATGACGGTTCGAGGTTGTCAAGAGCGCTGAGGATCGCGGACATGTTTTTGCGTATTCGCGGCCACGAGGTTGATGTTAGAACTACGATAGAAATCGTGCGGTCGGTCAGATTTTGTTGATATCGCAGGTTTTGGTCTGTTGTCACAATGATTTCGAATCCATCGCTCTCAGCCGTTGCGATAAGGTCTCCATTCTCCAGCCTTTGCCAACCAAGCTCGTAGGCTGTGGCAATCGTATGATCGGGTAGATGATGTCTGAGCGGAACCGGAGTGCCTTGGTCGAACAATATCTTCATGCGGCCCGTTTGAGATCCTCGATCTCATGATCCAGAACGGCGAGAACCTGTTCGCGTTTCACGCCTGGAAACCATTCAAGAAATTCGTCAATAGACACGCCGTCCTTCAAATTTTCGAATAGAGCGGACACCGGCACGCGAGTATCGCGAAAAAGCCACTCGCCGCTGACCTTTTCAAGGTTTCGCTCGATCGCTTTTTCATAGCTTAAATGTGCCATAATATTGCGAGATTAACATAAAACGTATGAAAACACTCATAAAATCCAGCCGCGTCGTTACTGCGGTTGACGACTACACTGCGGATATTTTTATTGACGGCGAGACGGTGACGACGATCGGCAAAACGCTCGATATGGAGGCCGATAAGGTCATTGACGCGAGCGGGCGGTTGGTAATCCCCGGCGGGATCGATCCGCATACGCATATGGAGCTGCCGTTTGGCGGGACGCACTCGTCGGACGATTTCTTTACGGGTACGCGGGCGGCGGCGTTTGGG
>JBGTCF010000186.1:0-17797 GCA_041748975.1 Pyrinomonadaceae bacterium | reverse complement strand
GACCGGCTGCACAAGCTCAACAGACGCCATTTTTTACGCCGCGCAGCATATTGCGTTGGGCCGTCAGAAGGTGATGATCGCCGGCGGAGTCGATGCTCCGCTTGCACCGGGCATTTTGGCGGGCTTTAACCTGATGACCGTACTGACGAATTCCTGGAATGACGAACCGCATCGGGCATCGAGGCCGTTTGCCCTTGGACGTGATGGAATAGTCGTGTCAGAGGGCTCGTATATTTACGTTCTCGAGGATCTCGAAACCGCCGTCGAACGCAATGCCCGTATTTACGCCGAGATCGCAGGTTACGGGGCGAGCTGCGACGCGTATCACCGCGTACGCCTCGACGATTCGGGGGTAGAACCGGCACGAGCGATGTCGATGGCCCTCGATGATGCCGGTGTTTCGCCGGACCAGGTCGATTACGTGAATCTACACGGCACATCGACCGTTTTGAACGACAAGATCGAGACCGTCGCGGTAAAACTGGCTCTTAGCGATCACGCCTACAAGGCTCCTATGTCGGCGACAAAATCCCAGGTCGGGCATCCACAAGGAGCGAGCGGTGCAGCGGGCCTGGGAGCCGCACTCTGTGCAATTACAACGGGCATAATACCGCCAACAATAAATCTCGACAAACCAGATCCCGACTGCGACCTCGACTATGTACCGAACGTTTCACGCGCGGCTGTGGTAAATACGGCCCTTTGTAACTGCATCGGTTTCGGGTCGAAAAACAGCGCGCTTGTCATTCAGCGTTTTGCCGAATAAATGTTCGAACGATTTAAACAACGAAGTTACGAACTCGAACGTCTCGACACCGGCGACTATACCGAGGCCGAGTATGCCCGCTGGCAGCGCGAGATGCCCTACATCCACCGGCTGATGGGTGAGACACGGGCTCTTCGGAACACGCTCTTCCGGGATCTGAGCGGTGGAAATCAGCGTGTCTCTATTCTCGATGTCGGGGCTGGTTCCGGCGAGCTGCTTCGCGAATTGAGAAAGTGGTTCGGGCCCCGGGCGTCGCTGACGGGTGTCGAAATAAATGAGACAGCCGCCAGATCGATCAAGGGCAGTGACGTCATCGCGGTCCGGGCCGATGCAGTGCTGCTTCCATTTGAGACAGACGCCTTCGACAGCGCTTTCTGCACGCTCTTTCTCCATCACCTCAGCGACGACGACGCTGTTCGGCTGCTGTGCGAAATGGCCCGGGTGAGCCGGGGGCGATTTTATGCGATCGACCTCAATCGCGATCCCGCGGCCTATTACTTCTACAAGATTTTTGGACGCATTTTCTTGCAGCGTCTCACTTTGGAGGATGGGGCGTTGTCCATCCTGCGGAGCTTTACCGCGAAGGAGATGCATTCGCTCGCCGAGAGGGCGCGTCTCAGAAACGTTAAAGTCGAAAGCTCGCGGGCTAACCGGCTGGTGCTTTCGGGAACTAAGTAGTTTATGGGACACCCGCGGAGAAATGTATATGATGTTGTGATCGCCGGGGGCGGACCAGCGGGTTCGTCGCTGGCGATCAGATTGGCGTCGGCCGGCATGAGCGTGCTCGTCGCAGAACAGAAAAGTTTTCCTCGTGAAAAGCTCTGCGGTGAATTTATCTCGCCGGAATGCTTGTCTCACTTTGATGAATTGGGCGTGCTGCCCGGCATCATGTCTCAAAGCTCGAGATTTGGGAAAACCGTCTTCTATGCCCTCAGCGGCCGATCGGTTTCGGTTGAAAGTGAATGGTTTGGTTCCGGCGGTGCGGTCGCCGTCGGGCTGAGCCGGGCCGAAATGGACGATCTTCTGTTGAAACGCGCCGGCGAGATGGGCGTTGACGTCTGCGAAAATACCACGGCCGTAGGCGTTCTCGCTGAAGGTGAGACAATTACCGGTATTAAGCTCAGGGTTCGTAAAGGCGAGGAGGTCGATGTGGCCGCAAAACTCGTTGTCGACGCGACCGGCCGCAGCCGGTCGGTAGCACGCGAGGTAGATCCATCGGAAAAGGCTGCGACGCGTGCCCGCCACGTTGCGTTCAAGACCCATCTTGCCGGAGCCTCGGTTCCGCCCAGCGTTTGCGAGATCTATTCCTACAGCGGGGGATACGGCGGATGCAATTTGGTCGAGGGCGGAAAATTCAACCTGTGTTTCATCGTCGCTGCCGCCGATGCTAAAAGGTTTGGCAGTGATCCCGACCGGGTTTTGCGAGAGATCGTCTTTACCAATTCTCGGGCTCGCGATGCGATGTCTGAGGCCGTCGCTATCGATCCCTGGCTCGCTGTCCCGATACAGAGATTCGGTCGGGGAAGCCTTGCTCCGCGGCCCGGCGTCGTAACCGTCGGCGACTCTGTTGCTTTTATCGACCCCTTTACGGGAAGCGGCATTTTGCTTGCGCTTCAGAGCAGCAGGATCCTTTCGGATGTGGTCGAGTGGCATTGGCAGAGCGGCGTGGACCGGATCGCCGCCGAGTTTCAACTTTCTTATTCTGCGGCTTTCGACAGGCGTTTGAGATGGTGCTCGATGCTTCGGCATGCCGCCTTTAGCCCTTTTGCCGCGGAGTTGATGGTCGCCGGTCTCGGCCTGAATACCTCGGTTCGACGACGCATCGCACGGCTGACCCGGCTCAACGCCAAGAATATTTAGCCCAGCGGTTTTGCCAGCTACCGCCAGATGTCTGTTACTGGTGAGCCGCTACCTAACTAGCGGATGATACGTGACCAGCTAATTGCGCGCTTTTTGATTGAATGAGGTGGGCGGGCAAGCCCGCCGTTGAACTGGTTAATTCTTATTATCCAATGCAGCAACTCCGGGGAGCTCGTCACCGGCTAGAAATTTAAGGGTGGCTCCGCCCCCGGTCGAGATATGGGAGATCCTGTCGTCGAGGCCGGCTTGATTTACGGCGGAAACAGAATCGCCGCCGCCAACGATCGAGGTAGCTCCTTTCTCGGTGGCTTCTGCAACTGCCTTAGCGATCGCGACAGTGCCTTCGTCGAACGGCTTTTCCTCGAACATTCCCATTGGACCGTTCCATACGATCGTTTTAGCACCTTCAAGTGCTGCCTTAAAGATCTCTATTGTTTCGACTCCGATATCGAGGCCTACAAGCCCTTTATTCGTGAACGCGATTGGTATCGTTTTTCTTGAATTCAACGGGTCATAGCTGTCGACGACCTGATGATCAGTAGGCAGGATAAGCTCGACTCCCGCGTCGTTAGCTTTCTCCTCGATCTCGAGAGCTTTGGGGATCATGTCGTCCTCAACAAGCGATTTGCCGACGGTAAAGCCCTGAGCTTTGAAGAATGTGTACGCCATGGCGCCGCCGATAAGCAGCTTGTCCACCTTTCGCTCGATCAGCGATTCGATGACGGGGATCTTGTCCGACACTTTTGCTCCGCCGAGGATCGCGACGAAAGGGCGCTCGGGATCATTAAGGGCTCGGCCGAGAAAATTGAGCTCTTTTTCCATCAACAGCCCGGCGACACAATCCTTCACATGGTGGGTAATTCCCTCGGTCGATGCATGTGCACGGTGAGCGGTGCCGAACGCGTCGTTAACGTAAACGTCAATATCTTGTGCAAGAGTCTTGGCAAAATCCGAATCATTCTTCTCTTCGCCGGCGTGTAATCGAAGATTCTCCCACATAACGATTTCACCGTCTTGCATGACGGCGATCTTGGACGATATATCATTTGGGTCGTCCGAGTCCTCCAAATGCACCGACTTGCCAAGGACCTCGGCTAATCTGCTGGCGACGGGCTGAAGCGTGTATTTGCTTTCGTCATAAGGCATGCCCTTCTCTTCCGCCTTCTTTTTATCCTTCAGCGGACGCCCGAGGTGGGAGGCCAGAATGACCTTGGCTCCCTGATCTATGGCATGACGAATCGTCGGGACAGCACCCAATATTCGCGTGTCGTCAAGGATCTTTCCCTGTTTAATGGGAACGTTAAAATCTACGCGAATAAAAACGCATTTGTTCTTTATATCGATGTCCTTTATCGTTTTCTTATTCATACTATTCTGATGGGGCGAAAAAAGAGGGACCGTTACGGCCCCGCTAAAACCATGAACTTTGGGCTAGAGTTAATATCAAAGTCCCTTGCTGGCGATGTATTTGACGAGGTCGCGAACGCGGCATGAATAGCCCCATTCGTTGTCATACCATGAGAGGATCTTGATACAAGTTCCATCGATCACCTTTGTATTGTCGGCATCGACTATCGACGAATTGGAATTGCCGCGGAAATCGATCGACACAAGAGGTTCTTCAGAAAAGGCGAGGATTCCGGCTAATTCTTCGTTTGCCGCATTTTTCAATACACGGTTCACTTCCTCGGTCGAGGTTTGTTTCTCGACATTCATAACTACGTCTACAAGCGAAACATTCGGAGTCGGGACCCGGACCGAAATTCCGTCAAATTTACCCTTTAACTCAGGGATAACCAGGGCTATTGCCTTGGCGGCACCGGTCGAGGTCGGAATCATTGAGAGGCCGGCGGCCCGTGCCCTTCTCAGGTCTTTGTGCGGCAGGTCCAAAAGCTGTTGGTCGTTGGTGTAGCTGTGGATGGTGTTCATCAGCGCGCTTTTGATCCCGAAGTTCTCGTGGATAACTTTTGCGACCGGCGCCAGGCAGTTCGTGGTGCATGATGCGTTTGAGATGATGTGATGATTTGCGGGATCATACATCTGCTCGTTAACACCCAGCACGATCGTAACGTCCTCACCTTTAGCAGGAGCCGATATGATCACTTTTTTTACGCTTCCCCGAAGGTGCTTGGCGGCATCTTCGGCTTTGGTAAAGCGGCCCGTCGATTCGATCACGATCTCGGCCCCAACTTCTTCCCAGGGGATGAGAGCGGGGTCTTTTTCGCTGAAAACTTTAAAACTCTCACCATCAACATCGATCGAACCGTCATTCGCTGTGACAGACTGTTCGAGATTGCCCATAACCGAGTCATATTTGAGGAGATGCGCGAGTGTTTTGGTATCTGTGAGGTCGTTTACAGCTACAAAATCAATCTCCGAATCACCAAGGCATGTCCGTAAAATATTTCTGCCGATCCGTCCAAATCCATTAATACCTACTTTAATTCCCATTTATAAAATTCCCTCCGGAGCAAATTATTCGTATCTTAAAAGTTCAATCATATCCCAAAAAATCATTGTAATCCAACGCCTTGCGAAACCGACGTTACTTAAGATTGTTGAAACAAACAGATTTTAAAAGTCGTAGTAGCCGTTTGAGTTTTTACCAAAAAGAAATAAGAATCAGTGTTTCTATTCGGAGCCTCCAATAATGAAACTTTTGCGATTTCATACTCTCTTACTAAGCACGGTTTTTGTTTGCGTTGCGGGATTTACCACAAATGCGGCCCCTCAGGAGGAGCCGCAAGTAGCTAAGATTCTGCCTGTTTCGGGCAGCGCCTCCGCAGACTCGAAAAAAGACCCTGTATCGGCTGATCCGGGGTACAGCCCATCGAATATGAATCGCGTGGGCGTCCAGACTGCGCAACCGGTTCCGCTTTCGCTTTCAGACGCAGTACGACGGGCTCTGGAAAACAATAACGATATTGAGGTCTCGCGTGACGATGTGCGATTCCAGGAGACGCAGGTTCGGTCCCTTCTTGGAATTTACGATCCTGTATTTGCCGTTACACCTACGTTTTCCCGAAGTTCGACCACTGGGTCCGAGGCGACAAACGATTTTCGTGTTAATTCGAACTTTAGCAAGTTCCTCGAACGAGGCGGCGGTAATTATCAGGCCTTTTTCAATAATACGCGGACTGAAAACGCCTTTGCACAGGCCCAGGTTACCTCGGGATCAGTATCATCGGGGACGAGCGCGATATATTCTTCGCAGCTCGGGATCAACTATAATCAGCCGCTCGCTCGCAATTTCCGAATAGATAACACGCGGAGGCAGATTACGATCGCCCGGCGTCGTCTCGAACAGACGGATTCGGATTTTATGCTCCGTGCGACCAATACGATAACGCTAACTCAGCGGGCGTATTGGGATATGGTTTTTGCTATGCGAAATCAGCAGAACCAGGTTGCGAATGTAAACCTTTCCCGCGAGAATCTTCGGCAAGTGGAGGCAAGGATCGAAGCCGGGGCTGCGGCACCGCTATCTCGCGCCGAGGTAGCAACCGAACTCGCCAACCGCGAAGGGGAGCTGCTGGCGGCCACCCAACAGGTTTCCATTGCCGAAAACACGCTCAAGGAGTTGATCCTAAGGGACCCGCTTTCAGCCGAGTGGTCGCAATCATTGGTCCCTACCGATTCCCCTACTTTCACACCGGATCCAGTGAGCCTTGATTCCGCGCTTGCAGACGCAATGAGCAATCGTTTTGAGTTAAGACGTCTGAAATTGCAAAAAGAGATCAACGCTGAGGATATTAAATACTTTAAGAATCAGACCAAACCCCAGATCGATCTGAACACGACCTTTTCTTTAGGAGGCCTGTCCCGGAGCGGGTTAAATAGTGCATTTGAAACGAACCTGTTGACTTCGCCTCAGGATCTGCTTCTTTTCAACTCACTAAACTCAACCCGCACCGCGCTAGGGTTAGGCCCGATAGTTAATCCTACGCTAACCATTCCGCCGGCTCCTTCCTTTCTTTTCGGTGGATTTGACCGCTCTCTGGCGAATATCTTCCGCAGCGATGCGCCGAATTTCTCTGTTGGGGTGACGATCTCATTTCCATTCAGAAATCGAACTGCCAAGGCGAATCTGGACGGCGCACGGATCCAGCAGAATCAACTCGACGCACAGACAAGGAGCCAGGAACAGTCCGTGATCGTTGAGGTCCGGAACGCAGTGCAGGCTGTTGAAACCTCGCGTCAGCGTGTGCTGACCGCCCGGCGGGCCCGGGAAAATGCAGAGATCCAGCTCGAGGGGGAAAGAAAGCTGTTCGAGGCCGGGCGTTCGACGACTTTTCTGCTTTTTCAAAGGGAAAACGCCTTGACCAATGCCCGAAACGCGGAGATCAGAGCTGAAACGGACCATAATAAAGCGATCGCCGACCTTCAGCGGGCCACATCGACTTCGCTTCGGGCCAACGATATTCAGATCGTTCCGCCGGTTGCAATTCCGCCGCGCTAATCGCTTTTTACGAAGAGAAATTTGTAAGTGCCGCAATCGCGGCACTTTTTAGTTTAGGTAAAGTCTGCGAGAATTTATCCCGATGAAAATATCAGCGACGATCATTGTCCGGAATGAAGAGGAGAATCTCGAAGCCGTTTGCGAGAGTGTCGCCTGGGCAGATGAGATCGTGATCGTCGATTCCGATTCGACAGACGAAACCGTGAACATCGCGCGCCGATTTACTGATAAGATTTTTAATCGCGAATTCAAGGGATACAAAGACAAACACGAATTCGCTGATGCTCAAACGACCGGAGATTGGATCTTCTGGATCGATGCAGACGAAAGGGTGACGCCGGAACTAATGTCAGCGGTCGAAAACCTAAAGACATCCGATCCATCCTCGCTCGCAGATGGTTACAGGATCGCCCGTCGGACCTTTTTTCTTGAAAGATGGATCAAACATTCCGGGTGGTACCCGGACTATCAAATGCGCTTATACAGAAAGAGTGCCAGTTATTGGGATGGTGTTGCTCCGCATCAGACGGCACGCGTCCGCGGCCATGTCGAAACGCTCGAGGGTGAATTGCTTCATTACACAAAGCGGTCACTTGGCGAGTATCATCGGGTCTTGGAATCATACGCCACGCTGGCTGCCGAGGATATAATGTCTAAAGGTGAACGAGCAGGAGCTGCGAAGATCTTTGGCAGTGCGATCGCGGCTTTTTTTCGTGCATATATAATCAAACAGGGATTTCGCGACGGTATTCCAGGTTTGATCATTGCGATGTTCACCGGTTACGGCGTATTTCTGAAATATGCCAAAGTTTGGGAGCACAATAACCTAGAAAAATGAAAACTGTTATCCTGTGCGGCGGCCGCGGCACACGACTTGGTGAACATGGCCGGTCAATTCCAAAAGCATTGATCAATATCGGTGAAAAGCCGATACTTTGGCATTTAATGCAGATCTACTCTCACTACGGGATAGATGATTTTGTACTTTGCCTTGGTTTTTTGGGCGATGAGATCCGCAAATATTTTTCGCAAGACCCGATTACAACTAACATCGAATTTATCGAAACCGGCCTTGACACGAATACCGGAGGACGACTTAAACGCGTAAAGGACCAACTTGCCCATGACGAGGTTTTTTGTGTCACCTACGGCGACGGCTTGGCAGATATTGATCTGCGCGACCTGATCGAATTTCACAAGTCACATGGTAAGATTGCGACGGTTACAGCGGTTCATCCCTATTCAAATTTCGGTATGATTGAGATCGGGGACGACTCTTCGGTGCTACGGTTTCGAGAAAAGCCGCTGCTGCGAGAGTGGATCAATGGGGGCTTTTTCGTCTTTGATCGACGAATTTTTGAATACTTGGATGACGATTCGACGCTCGAACGAGAACCCTTCGAAACTCTCTGTGGAAAGGGTGAGATGATGGCTTATCGACACACGGGATTCTGGAAGTGTATGGACACTTTTAAAGACAGTCTCGAATTCGAAAAGATCTGGCTTGAGGGCGCCCCATGGAAGGTGTGGTAAATACAATATGACTTCATTCTGGAAAGGCCGAAATGTGTTTGTAACCGGTGCTACGGGATTTGTCGGAGCCAACCTGACAAAGGATCTCGTCGAGCAAGAGGCTAACGTAATTTGTTTACGCCGTGATGAAACGCACCCGAATTCACTGGACCTGCTCGGCCTTCGAGAAAGGGTGACAATTGCCGACGGTTCGGTAGAGGATTTTGAGATCGTTTCTCGGATCCTTAATGAATATGAGATCGATGCGGTTTTCCATCTGGCGGCACAGGCTCTCGTCGGAGCTGCTAACAGATCACCGCTTTCAACTTTTGAATCCAACATTCGGGGCACGTACATTCTGCTTGAGGCCTGCCGAGTTAACGAGACGGTAAAGCGTGTTGTTGTCGCGTCGAGCGACAAGGCGTATGGGTCGCACACTCAACTTCCCTACACCGAGGATTTTGCCCTCAATGGTTTGTTCCCGTATGACGTTTCCAAGACTTGCACTGACATGCTCGCGCAGTCTTTTTCGCATTCATTCGGCTTGCCGGTAGCAATCACCCGCTCGGCGAATATCTATGGCCCGGCCGATACAAATTTGTCGCGGATAATCCCGGGCACTATTGCGTCTCTGATGAAGGGTGAGCGGCCCATAATTCGGTCCGACGGCACACCTGTCCGCGATTTTATCTTTACTAGCGATATTGTAAAGGGATATCTTCTGCTCGCCGAAGACATTGATCGTGCAAAAGGCGAGGCGTTTAATTTCGGATCGGGCGACCCTGTCTCCATGCTCGATCTGGTCGAACGGATCATAAGGCTCATGGGGCAGGAAGGGCAGCTTGAACCCGACATAATGCTCACCACCAAAATTGAAAGGGAGATCGATGCCCAATATCTTGATTCGCAAAAAGTGCGGGATCGTTTCGATTGGCAGCCGCGAGTGAGCCTTGACGAAGGCCTAAAGAGGACCATCGATTGGTATGTTGCCAATTGGCCGGTCAATACAACGCCTTTAGTACGTTTCTCATCGAACCCATAGTTGTATTCGAGGTAGATTGTTGATTCAACTGTAATGATAAAGATCTTGATTAGTTTTGTTGTTGTCTGCCTTGGCCTTTCGGCGGCTGTTTCGGCTCAAAAAGGGGTCGATAACCAGACAAAGACCATAAAAGAAGAAGGTAACAAAATCACCAGCAGAACCACCGACGTTTCTCGTGAATTTAGCTGGGGGAAAGACAAGACCAAAGTACGCGAACGTCTGGCAAATCCATACAAGCTCAATTCGCGTCGTGACGTTTTGGTAGCGACGATAATTGAAACTCTCAAGGAAAAACGCCTTGTTGTCGATGAAGCCTCGTCACGAATTCAGGACGGGATCGTGATAACACAGCCATTTGTCTTCGCGAAAGGTTCGGTTGTCACTCAAAACGAATTGAATCGATACGGGGTGCTGCAGTCAGGAGATAGGACTTGGACGCGGGCGCAATACACGTTGATAATCGAGGTCCAATCAATTGACGGCATCCAAAATAATGTGTCGGTAAATGCAAAAGTCGAGGGCCGTGCGGGAGCCGGCCTGATCGCTGAATGGGTGACAGTAGCCAGTTCGGGGGTCGCCGAGGATGAGTTTCTGTCCAAATTGATCGAGGCCGTAACTGGAGTCTCGCCTGAACCCAAACAGGATTCGCCTTAATTACAGGTTTATGATTTCTCCTTTTTTAAGAACGATATGTGTGTCCGTATTCTTAATGGTCGGGGCGTTCCACTGCTATGCTCAGTCGGCTGCAGACAATCAATCGTCAGTTTTTGGCAAACCCGGTGAATCGGAAAGAGACGATCGTCCCCGCACGATACGGGATACGATACAGAAGATGCGGATAGAAAAGGAAAAGAAAGACTTTCAGCGAATGATCGAGCGCGGCGAAGAGGTTGTCAAGATCGCGGCCGATCTCGAACAATCTTTGGAGCAAAAGGGTCAGCTAACCGGGGAAGAGATCGCTAAGCTTGCCTCTGTCGAAAGGCTAGCGAAACAGATCAGGAGTGATCTCGGGGGCGGAGACGAAGACGGGGCCGATGTGATTCGATCGCAAAATTCCGGCTTTAACGTTGTCGAAGCGATCAAGACTCTCCGATCCTCTACCGAAGACCTTTTCAATGAGCTGAAAAAGACAACGCGATTCACAATTTCGGCGACTGCCATTCAAAGCTCAAATGCTGTTCTGCGACTGGCTCGATTCATGAGGATCGCTAGATAGTCTTATTGTATGAAGTTGCCGGTTTGCCTTCCTCTCCTACTGATCCTATTACTTCCTTCCTTCTTTATATATGCGCAAACTGAGGAAGATGAGATCATATCGGTTGACTCATCTATCGTCGTTCTGAATGCAACCGTATCTGACCCGTCCGGCAAAGCTGTAAACGGTCTTGGCGCTAAGCAATTTCGCGTATTTGAAGACGGTGTCGAGCAGGCAATACGCTCGTTCGAAGCCGAGGAAACCCCGTTTGCGGCTGTCATCTTACTCGATACTTCGGGAAGCATGGAGAGCCGCGTTTCTCTCGCCCGGTCGGCCGCGATCCAGTTTCTTTATGGGCTCCGAGCAGACGATCACGTGGCGATCTACAATTTCGATTCCAAGGTTGTGATGGTGCAGGATTTTTCGAATAGCCGGGATATCCGTGACCGAGTATTTGATCTAAAGGCTTACGGGATGACGGTATTGAATGACGCGGTTTACCAGGCAGCCGAACTGTTAGCTGCCCGCTCTGAGAAGCGAAAGGCTATTATCGTGCTTTCAGACGGCGCCGATACGATGAGCGGGAAAAGCGCCGACCGAGCCCTTCAAACTGCATTGCTAGCAGGCGTGACGATCTACACCGTTGACATGTCCGGCCTTAACACAGGAGGGCGAAGCCGGATGCAGAATCAGGGAGTCCTGAAAAACTTTGCCGAACGGTCCGGAGGTCGATTTATATCGACACCTGGCGGCATTGCGATGAGAGATGCCTTTAAGCAGATCGTTGAAGAACTCGGAATGCAATATACCGTGGCATATCAGCCGACAAACACGAAAAAGGACGGGAAGTGGCGCTCAATAGAACTTCGCGTTTCCCGTCCCAACCTTACTATTCGCACTCGCAAAGGCTACAAGGCCCCTAAGGCCAAGTAACACCTAGTCTCCGTCGGAGAGCACAAAAGTAACGATCATTGTTACACTGAATTTCGAAACACTGCCATTCTCGACGTCGACCTTCTGCTCTTTTACCCAGGCACCTCTAATATTCTCGATCGTCTTAGATGCCCTTTCTATCCCTTTTTTGATAGCATCTTCGAATCCGACATTTGACGTCGAGGTTAACTCGATATTTTTTGCTACAGACATTGTTTTTTCTCCCTTTGACTTGAATTTGACCTCCCGCCGGCCTCTTGTCGATACGAATATCGAGGCCTAGCCTCTTTCGGTCTTATTCTTAAGTTTATCTTTATGGCGGGCTAAGGCAAGTTCGATCAATTCATCGATCACCTCAGGAAAAGCCTTTCCGGTCCCCTCCCACATCTTGGGAAAGCCCGAAGCATCAGTTAATCCGGGCATTGTGTTGATCTCATTTACCAGCAACGCGCCATCATCATTTCGCAAAAAGAAATCTACTCGGGCGAGGCCTGATCCGTCAATTGCCTTGAAAGCCGTAACTGCCATGTGCCGTATCTTCGCTGTCAGCTCGTCAGAAACCGGCGCGGGGACTACAAACTCATTGTTGCCAGTACCTGAATATTTTTCGGTATAATCCAGAAATTTCTTGTTTTCGTCCCTGATAATGTACTCGCCGGGCATGCTTGCTGCAGGTTGGTCGTTACCTATCACGGCACACTCGATCTCACGCATTTCGAGACTTTCCTCAACAATTATCTTGCGGTCGTATTCCGAGGCGATACGGATCGCGTCCTCTAGCGTCGACGCGTCGACAGCTTTTGAAACGCCAACAGAAGATCCAAGATTGGCGGGCTTAACAAAACAAGGAAAACCAAGTTTGGCCTGGATCTGCGACACGACAGTGGATCCGGAGCGGGCCCATTCATCGCGAAGAAACCATACGTACTTGCAGATAGGCAAGCCCGCGTCGCGGAATAGGATCTTCATAAAGGCTTTGTCCATACCGCATGACGAGGCCAGCACACCGCATCCAACATACGGTATGCCAGCCATTTCCAAAAGGCCCTGGATCGTACCGTCCTCGCCATACGTTCCGTGAAGTACCGGAAAAACAACGTCCAGCGGGATCGTTGACTCGGTATTGGTATTATTTCCCCCAAGCGCCAATAAACCTTTTACCGACGTATCGCCGGAAAGCGCAATGAGAGATTCCGAGGGCTCTCCCTGGCTGTCGTGAAAAACTTTTTGCGTGTGATCGGGAAACTGCCTGACGGATTCCGCCGCCGAAAGCCACCGACCATCCTTCATAATGGCGATCGGCATCACATCGTATCTTTCGCTGTCGATGTTCTCAATAATCGTCCTGGCCGACCGGATCGAGATCTCATGCTCCCCCGACCTCCCGCCGAATATAACTCCAACTCGCAATTTCATAGGTTAATTACCTGATCCTCTATTGCCCTTACGACAATGATCGTCATGTCATCGTGCTGTTTGGCTCCGTTAGCAAATCGGTCGGCAGCCGCCATGATCTGTTCGATGATATCGTTCGGCGGGCGGTCTTTAATGATTTTTAGTTCCTCGAGAAATGCTTCGTCTCCCCACTCGTTTTCCTCCGCATCCATAGCTTCGGTTATTCCGTCGGTAGTACCGATGATCAGGTCGCCAGGCTGCAGGATAACCTCTCCCTGCTCGTATTCAACGATCATCGGCGGCAGCATTCCGACGACGGGGCCGCCCTCGGTAAGCGTTATTATTTCAATATTTCGGTCACCAGTGCGAAGGAGGTACGGTGCATTATGGCCAGCATTAACGTATCCGAGCTTGCGGGTAGTCGGATCGTATTGGGCGTAGAAAAACGTGGCATATCTATTGGTGGTAGATGTTTCATATACGAGTTGATTAACGTGAGCCATTAAGGCAGCAATGTCCTCATCGTGATGGATAGTTTGTCCTCGCAGAGATGCCTGGAGGCTGGCCATCATCAGTGATGCACCGATACCTTTTCCTGAAACATCACCGATCGCCAAGCCCAATTTTCCGTTCTCAAGCTCAAAAAAATCGTAATAGTCGCCCCCAACGCCGGACGCGGGCCTGCAGGCGCCAGAATATTCCAAACCTTTTATTGCAGGCAGATCTTGCGGGAATAAGCGTTCCTGCACCTCACGCGCTATCTCTATCTCACGGTTTATACGTTCCTTCTGAGCAGCTTCACGAGCGACTGCCTCGGTCAGACGTGAATTCTCGAGAGCTAGGCCAGCTTGCAGTGCGACCGATCGTAATAGGCGGATGTCGTTTGCCGTATAGGGCTCTTCTGAGAGCTTGGGGCCGAGGCTAATAAATCCAAGGATCTCATCCTTGGCTCCAACCGGGAGGACCAGCTGCGAATTCAGCTCGCGAACAACACCGCGATCCTCGCCAATGGCTGAGAACAATTCGTCATCTTCCTGGTATACCACCACTGGCTCACCCTTTTTTAGGAGACTGATGAGCGGAGCGTCAGCAGACATCTCTATAACGGGTGGCGTTTCAAATCCCAACGAATATGCCGGTACAAACGAATCTGCTTCTTTGAGCAATAGAGCGATCTGTGACACGTGAAGCGACTCGGTCAGGCGGGTCGAGAGTGTCTCGAGTAGTGGCCGCGTTTCGACTATAGACCGGACGTCATCGCTCAATTCGGACAGCAGCTGTTCGCTATTGTAAGCCTCGCGGAAAAAGCGCCGATCGACCCAGATACGCAGCGGTCGGGCGAGAACGTCGATCAATGGTACGAGGGCGACGCCCCCAACAATAAAGGCCATTTGAAAAGAAGTGTCTGCCCCATAATTCGCTATTGTCCAGCGCACGCCCAAACCTATGGCGAGCAGGAGAGCAAGCTGAAACACCCTAACCCCACCACGTGCCAACGCGTACTGCAGCCCCTGTCGAACAACGACGCTCACGTCCATCGCCCTATGAACAACGATGACGTAGGCCATTGTGATCGGAAACATCAGCATCGCAAAAAGAGCAAGGATCGCGTACCAGGCCGGTGCAACCGTGAAGAACGAGCCACGGGCACCTGAAAGTATGGAGTAGACGATGATCGAAAATGCCGGCAGCATCGCGACCATGGTGCCTAAAACCATCAGGCGCAGACGACGCCTTGCATCGGGGCTCTTCATCGTTCCGCTTTTCCAACCCAGCAAGGCAAAAAAGAGCGAAACAGCAGCGATGTTCAGCGATGTGCCGATCGGTGCGTAAAGCTGATAAACCGGTCGCAGTGCGGTAAACGGCAATCCGAACACAACAAATATTTGCTCGAAAATCGTATAACCCACTTGAAAACCGAGGGGAATTATAAACAGCCATTTTAACCACGGTAGACGCTTGTCTAACCCGATCGGCTCGGGAAAATATATCCCGAAGAGCAACATCGCCAGAGACCAGGAACTTCCGAATACCACCTTAAATATCTGAATCACCGAACCCGACGGATATCCCTCAAGACCGATGGAAGCAAGGCCAAATAGCAAAAAGATCAGCAGCCACGCCAGATAATCTCGAGGGCGAACAAAAACTACCCACAATCCTAAAAGTAGACAGGCTGCGGGCATAACGTATGAGAAGATCAGACCTGCGGCAAATCGCAGGTATAGACTGATCCCCTGTTCCATGGGTAGCGGCACGATCGTAACTAATGCGGTCTCTAATCCATCCGCAGATGAGCGCTCCACAATTAATTCGAGTGGGGTACCTGAGCGAGCTTTAATAAACTCCTCCACGTACACCGATTCGTCGACCGCGGTACGACCGTTAACGGATGTTATCCGGTCATTTTCGCGCAGGCCGGCTTCTCTCGCCGTTGGACCGACATAGTTGATTCTCCCGTCAACATTGAAGGGCAGGGTATGCGTATAGTGAACGGTTTGAAGACGGCTCGGGAGGCCGGCAAAGTGCGTGACGAGCACCGCTGCGGCGATCACAAGCATCAATACGGGCAGGATGAAGCGATAAATGGGATTATTCATTTGCGGATCGCTATTAAAGGATAGTCTTACCGAGTGCTGAGAGTATCAGCTCGCAAGCCAACTCCACCGTAATATTGCTCTGGTCTAATAGCGGATTCACCTCGACGATCTCGAAAGATCTCATTCCGCCGTGGGCGGCGATGATCTCGAGGGCGAGATGGGCCTCGCGATAGGTCGTGCCGCCGCGGACAAGCGTGCCCGAACCCGGGGCGAACCGGGGGTCGATCATATCTACGTCGAAGGTCACAGCGTAACCTCCGGGTGCGCGCGAGGCAATAGCCACGGCATCTTCGACGCAGTCGGCCATACCGCGTCGGTCGATATCGCTCATCGTGAAGAAATTGTCGCGAAGCCCGAGCTTTTCGATCTGAAAACGTTCGCCCGGATCAACGTCGCGGGCACCGACATGGGCAAAGTATTTGGAGTTGAGCTTTGGAGAATAACCGCACAGGTTTACCAGGTCTTCGTTGCCGTGGCCGAGTATGGCGGCCAGCGGCATTCCGTGTATATTGCCTGAGGGAGAGGTATCCGGCGTGTTGATGTCCGCGTGTGCGTCAAACCAGATCAGGCCGATCTCGGTTCCCTGCTTTTTGTAATGGTTAGCGATAGCCGAAAAGGTCGGGATCGCGATAGCGTGATCGCCGCCCAGAATAATCGGAAAGTCTCCTGCTTCAAGCGCATCCGAAAGAGCCGCAATTATTTCATCGCTCGCAGCCATCATCTCGACAAGATACTTGGGATTCTCGACATCCCTTGAGGTTTCGGGAGTGACGATATGCACGTCACCGCGGTCAGTCACCTCATAGCCCATAGAACGGACATGCTCTGCCAGAGTGTGACCCCGAATCGGGGAAATCCGCATTGCGTTAACGCCGAGCCCCGAACCCGGTTTTCCAGCACCGAAACCTAACGGAACGCCAAGAATCGAAATATTTTGATTGATGCTCTTGTTCATAAAGTAATTTCACCAAATCCCGATCTAATAAGCTGCTCTATTGCCGCAGTCGCCTCAGCCTCGTCGGGACCTTCGACCGTTATGGATATGCTGGAACCGAACCCCGCGGCGACGTATAAAACGCTTAGGATCGACTTAGCATCCGCGTCAACGCCGGTATCATGCTTTTCGATCTTGATCGTACTCTCAAACGTACAGGCGAGCCGGACTAACTTCGCCGCAGCCCGCGCATGGAGGCCGAGTGGATTGATCACCGTCAGGGTGCGTTCAAGCATCCTTTCTCAATTTCTGAGGCTCCAGCAGGCTTCCGGCCTGGCAGATCGCTTCTTTACCCTGTTCCTCTACTTCGCGAGCAAGTTCCTTAAGCGTCACATCACCACTTCCCGAGGCAAGTTTGATCACCATCGAGAGGTTTACGCCCGTAACGATTTCGACTTCGTTTTCCTTTAAGAACATAGCCGCGATATTGGTCGGTGTCCCGCCAAACATATCGGTCAACAGGAGAACGCCGACGCCTGAGGAGACATTAGATATTGCTCGATCAATTTCGTCTTTTGCCATTTCTACATCGTCATGCCAGCCGATCGAGACTGCCGCAATATGACTTACGTCTCCGACCACTGCTTCGGCCGCTGCGACAAGTTCTGTTGCCACCTGACCATGGGAGATAATTACTCCTCCGATCTTTTTGACTTCTTTTTCGCTCATGCTAATGTTTCCTTTCTTTTACTTCTTTATGTCACGATGGCTGACCGTCGCTTCGAAGTCCTTCTGCTTCAACGCCTTAGAAATGCTGTTAGCGACCATAACCGATCTGTGACGTCCTCCCGTGCACCCAATTCCAATTGTCAGGTATGACTTCCCCTCTCGTTTATAACGCGGCAAAAGATAGAGAAGGAGATCGCGGAATCGGTCGATCGTTTCTTTAACCTCGGGCTCGGCCAGAAGAAAGTCGACGATCGCGGGGTCTTCGCCTGTCAGATGCCGAAGTTCTTTTTGGAAATAGGGATTTGTTAAGTGACGAACATCCAAAAGGAGATCGACCGCCTGCGGCGAGCCATATTTGTGACCAAAACTTAT
>JBGTCF010000185.1:0-10824 GCA_041748975.1 Pyrinomonadaceae bacterium | reverse complement strand
GGCCCTCGAGCTGGTCGCAAAGGCCCGCCAGGCACTGGGCGGCGATGCTGCCATAAAGAATGTTCAGAGCATGCGGATAGTTGGAATGACGTCGCAAAGCTCGAAAACAAACGGTGTTGACACCCTTGCACAAGGTGAGACAGAGATCGCTTTTCAGCTGCCAGACAAGATGATGAGGACTGTCAGGTTCGGCAAGAGCGATGGCACAGGAGCTCACGATGCAATAGTAAACAGCGAAGTAAATGTCGTTGTCGCTAGTCCGTTTAAAAACAAGGTCGTCGCAGTCGGCGGTGAAGGCACATGGATCGAGGGCACCGGATCGGGTGAAGTCAAGAGTTTCGTTTTCAAGAATGAGAACGGTGCGATACATGAGCTGTCAGGCGACGAAGCCAAGCGAGTAGTGACCGTCCGCGGGGCCGGTGAAGGCGGCGAACGCGAGCACGTGCTCGTAATTCGCAAGTCTGACGGGAGCGTAGAACAACTCACCGGTGCCGAGGCAGAAAAAATGCTCAAGGCCACGCGTGAAGCAGACCGAACTTCGTTCTCCAGGAAAGAAGGAAATGGTGCCGGTAAAGCCGAGCATGTCGCTATTCTGGAGCACGCACCGGGCGGGACGGCATTCAAACATTCCGGCTCGCGCAATAACGAAATGCTTCGTCTCACATTGGGCTTGCTGATGACCTCACCCGAGGGCATGGATGTCGGCTATACGTTCGGCGGCGAAGCGATAGTTGACGGCACGGCCTGCAATATCGTCGTCGCTGAAGCCGCGGGCAGCTCGTATAAGATCTATCTCAGCCAGTCGACGGATCTGCCGATGATGCTTGCATATCAGGGAGCACGTCGGCCGGTGATGGTCCGATTCACCAAAAATACGCCGGAAGCAGAAACCTCGGCGGCAGCGTTCCACCGAACAGGGGTTCCAGCCCCCGAGGCCGTCGACTTCACGGTAAAATTTTCTGACTACCGAACGGTGGATGGTATCCGACTTCCATTTAGATGGACGCAGTCGGCTGCGGGAGTGGTCGACGAAACATTTGACGTGACCAGCTTCGAGCTGAATCCGGCCAACATCTCGGAAAAGTTTCAGAACCAGCGGGTCCTTGTCCGCACCAAGAAAGCAGACGGAAACTAGAACGTCTCAACTAATAATTCGCTAAAGAATGACTGTCTCACAAGAGCGGTCATTTTTTTGCAGTGGGCTGTGGGCTGTGAAATGTAGCATTTGGCCCTTTCGTCAATCCTCGACTTTCCGTATCGCAAGCAGGCCGAAATTCATTTCATGGATCGGCTTGACCTTCCGGAAGAATAAGAAGAACGATAGCTTGCTCTTTTATGGCGGGTCGTCTAAACTCAACTTTGACTTTTCGGGGCGTAGCGCAGTCTGGTAGCGCGCACGGTTCGGGACCGTGAGGTCGGAGGTTCGAATCCTCTCGCCCCGACCATTTGGATGTATTTAAGGCCGTTGAGTTAATCTCGATGGCCTTATTTCATTTCTGCTTTCTCCGTAATGAATTCTGATGTCATAGTGATCGGCCTGGAGCAATGGGCAGTGCGACCTGCTATCAGCTGGCGAAATATGGAGGAAGTTGGAAAGCAAAACCGGGGCGGACCCGTGAAACAAAAGGTAGTCCCCTCGAAACCAGCTGTTGCGTCACAAAGAAATGAATGTACAGGACGAGTTGATCGAGATACGGCAGGCGGCTCGGGAAGATAAACTTCTTGTGTCAGTGCTGGCGACCGCCACATTCTACGAGGCATATTTCGAACAGGATGCTCCAGCCGACCTGGCAAACTACATTGTCGAATCTTTCTCCCCCACGAGCATAAGGGAACAGCTTGAAGATCCTGAATCGACATTTTTCATAATCAGCATTGACGGCCATGCGGTCGGGTTTGCGAAACTCATTTCCGGATCGACCGATCCCAGTATTGAGAATAAAAAAACAATCGAGCTGAAACGTATATACATCGTGGAACGTGTGTGGGGCAAGGGCGTAGGCGAAAAACTGCTAAGGCATTGCGAAGAGTTTGCGCGTAAGCTCGGTAACGATTCTGTCTGGCTCGGGGTCTGGCAGCTTAACGAACGAGGCCAGAATTTTTACGCCAAGCAGGGTTTCGTCAAAAAAGGAACGATCACATTTCCATACGGCAACTCGGTGGGTATAAACGATGTTATGGAAAAAGAACTTTGAATACATTCTTACGGACCAACAACGCCAACGGTGAACTTATACACCGCTATTCCGTCTGCCGAGTTATTTTATGTCCATTGCGTCGATTTGAAGCGCGGAAGTGTTTTGGGCCGTACCATAGCCAGAATCCGGTCGTCGTAAAAAGCAGCAACGCGACCCCCATAATTGAAGTATAGGCAAGTTTTATTGGCTCCCCGCTTGTTCCCAGGTATTTATCGAGGATGACGCCGTCGTGAAGATTCTCTATAAAATCGGAACGGCGGCGCTCGATCTTCAGTGCTTCTCCGGTAGTGCAGTCAAGCTGGATACCCCAATATTCTTCGACAAAGATAAACTTAGCTATCCCTTTATCAGGTCGGAGATCGATCCGGTCGATAGCGGGCGAAACGTCGGCAGAGATCTCAGCTTTGAATGCCGCTTGCGCTTTTTCCTTAAGCACATGCAAAGGCAGCCAGTCCGCGGGATCGATTGATCGGCCTTTCTGAGTATCCGCAAGGATCATTCCCCCTGTGTGTTTCTTCCAGCCGAGCAACAGACCGGTACAGGCCGTAAGAAAGAAGAAAACAAAAAGCAATGCCCCGGCTGTCCGATGGACCTTTCTGGAAAGCTTCAGAATGGCCGCCTGGCGCTTTCTTTTTGAGTGATTCATCGTTAGGGGGATTCAATTTGATATGTAGCAACGCTCGTCGGCGTCTCAAAACATCGAACTTTATGCACGAAAACCCGATCGTCACTAACCCTCGTGTTGAGGTATTCGAGAAAGTATCGAGCCAGGTTCTCGGCCGATGGGTTAAGCTCCTCGTCAAATGGCGGCAGCTCGTTCAGATTTCGATGGTCGAGATATCTTACGATTTCATCGGCGGCGTCCTTAAGATCCCCGAAATCGATAAGCAAACCGATGTTATTCAGCTCCTTTCCGCGAGCGAATATCTCTATCTTATAATTGTGGCCGTGAAGATTCTCGCATTTCCCCTTGTAGCCGCGAAGCTGGTGCGCGGACGAGAAATTGCGTTCTATCATTACCTCGAAAAACGAACTCATAATCGCAATATATCACTTTTCGTATCCAGGCTTCTTCGGCCCACGTAGTTGCTCGGCAGCGGCGGGGTCAACATTTCTAATATTCAGATCACGCTGCGGGAATGGTATTTCAATTTCTGCCCCGGTCAACACCTCATAAACGTCCGTCATGATATCGCTCCGAAGTCCGACCCACCCTTCCGTTTGAATAGTCCATACCCGCAACTCAAAATCGAGCGAGCTTTCCCCGAGCCCAAGGAATAGAACCCTGGGAGCCGGATCTTGGATGATCTCTGTGTACTTACCTGCTATCGGTGTCAAAAGGTCAACAACGGTTCGGGGTTCAGTTCCATAGGCCACTCCGACCGGTATGTCGATCCGGCGCTTTTCGTCCGACATCGTCCAATTTATAACCTCTTCCGAGATCAGCTGGCTATTCGGCACAATTATATCGGATCCGTCGACCTTTCTAAGTACACTTGCCCTAAGCCCTATATGTTTCAGCGAGCCCATATGCTCGCCGATCTGAACCGTATCATCTACTTTAACCGGCCGCTCGACAAGGAGGATAAGCCCGGAAACAAAATTGTTGATTATCGTCTGCAACCCGAAACCGATGCCGATACCGATCGCTCCCGCAATAAGCGCGAATTTGGTGAAGTCAACGCCCAACACCCCGACGGCGATCAGAAATCCGATGACCAGGATCGAGTAATGCAGCATCGTCGACACGGCATATGAAACGCCGCCGCCAAGGCCAACTCGAGGGTAAACGTCTTCCTCGAGGACGAATCGAAGAAACCGTGAGATCAGGATCGAGATCCAGACCATCGCTAAAAACAGAAAAACAGATCCGAGCGAAAAAGTTATAGTACCGACGGTTGCCGACCAGGAGAAGAGGTCCCGAAAGAAGCCGAATACGGGCTGTCGGATCGAGAATAGATTGAGTGTCACGGTCACCCAGACGAGCACGGCTACCCATCGGACGATCCGCACCGAACGTTCGCGAATGATCGGCCGATTATTCTTCACGAGCAACGTATTCGATAGCGGTGGAACACGAAGAGCGAAAATTATCAAACCGCGAATGATCTGAACCGCAGTGTAGATCACCAAAGCCAGGTACGCGCTTCCCAAGACGCCGTTACCTATTAGATTGGCCAGGCCGACGAAACCCAAAGCACTCGCAATAAACGCGATAGCGAAGATCGTCAGCACGTAGGGAATAACTCTTCTTATACTCTTAAATATTCGATAGTGAGCCGCCTCAACGCCGCCCGACAGAGTCTTGCTTTTTAGGAACCAAAGAAGGAATATCATGGCACCAAGCATTTCTGCCATGAAAACATATCTTGCTATGTACGGTTGATTTACCAGGATTTCGCGCACCCGGTCGACAAAATATAGGACAACAAGGGCATTTAGGATAATAAATAACGGCCTTTCGACCATTTGGCGCAGCAGGACCACAACAGGGACCAGAGCCGCCGCGCCGAGCAGTGAAGTCAACATTAAAGGAGCCCTGGGGTAGAACCAACTGCTAAGAACGATCGTGAGAATTAGGCCTGTTGCGGCCGGGAGCGAAAATATCTGCGCCGCTTTTTCGAGCTTCGGCTCTTTTTCGACAAATGGCCGGATCCGACTGCGAGCCCAATAAAGGCCTGCTGTGATAAGGATAAGAACAATCGCCTGAAGAACGAACCTTTCAGTCCAGGTGGTGAAATACGTGCGTAGTTCAGCAGCCTGAACCGAAAGCGAATCGATAACCTGCTCGTACAATTGCCCGGCCGAAACTGATTTCGACTGAGGAGCCCAGATCGGCTGCTCTTCACGCCTAAAGAGATTCGTAAGTGTTCGTTCGCGAGCGAGCCTGATGTCATCGCGGACACCGCTAGCTCGGGATTCGAGTTCACTAACACGGGTTTGTGTGGTCAAAAGTGCAGTGCGACGATCTTGCGCCTGTTCGCGAGTTTCATTGATCGAGGCAAGGGTTTCGTCGGCAATTTGTCGTAACTCATCTGGCACGCCCGCGGCCATTGGTTCCAATCCGGCCTGATCATCAACGGTCTGAGTCAGGCTCATCGACGCTATGGTCAGCCTCCAAGTCTGAGAAAGCTGATTGAGTTCATCGATGTTTTGATCGAGAAGAGTTGTCTGCTCCTGCAGCGTAGCCTTCCATGACGAGAATTTCCGTAAGATCTCCCGCCACTCGCTCTCGAGCGCCCGGATCTCGCCCAATGTGGGAGTATCGGCGAGAATTCTGTTCGCTTCCGATTCGGCTGTATTTACCTTCTGAATGGCATCCGTCAGTCCGTCTTCGATAAGCCGAACCTCAGGTATTTCCGCAAGCGATGGACGAATCCCGCGAAGACGGCCGGTTGCTGCTTCAGCCTGGCTGACGATAGCAGAAACCGGTATAGGTGTCGGTACGGGAGTTGGTGAAACTTGTGTCAGGTTGGCTAATCCGGACGTATTTCCATTTGTCTGGGCGGAAAAGCGGCTATCGAAAGCCGTCAAGATCAGGAACGTAAGGGCTATGAGAACAATTTGTTGCCGAAGCGAATGCCAGCGGCATATGCGATATTCCAGCGTCATCTCTATAACTAGAGTATAGAGTCTGCTGTGAAGATGTGCGAAATATACTAAACGTGAGGTTTTTCGTATCAGGCTGAGGAGTGGAGCCTAGCATTCAAAACGATCGTCGATCGCGTTTACCGAAACATCGACGATACGTCATTGAGATCACTCGTTATCCGCATTCTCGGCAAACTGCCGAGAAAATCACGACCATACGATTTCGTTCGAATACGAGGATCCAGAATGGCAATGACACCGCGATCGGTCTGGCTGCGGATAAGGCGTCCGATACCTTGTTTAAGCGAGATAACAGCCTGCGGCACACTGTATTCGAAAAACGATCTACCTCCGTTTTCGTCGATGAATCGACTTCTCGCGGCCACGATCGGATCGGTGGGAACCGCAAACGGAAGTTTATCGATGATCACGCACGAAAGCTGATCGCCGCGGACGTCGACCCCTTGCCAAAAGCTCGCTGTCGCGAATAGGACGGCATTTGGCGTGTCGCGAAACTTCTCAAGCAAGCCTGACTTTGACATTGATCCCTGTAAAAAGCATGGATAATCGACCCGGCTTGATACGAGCTCAAACAGAGCGGTCATCGAGGAGTTGCTTGTGCATAACACAAATGCCCTACCCCGCGTGACATGCAGTATTTTGACGATCTCAGCAGCCGCGATCTGTCCGAATTCGGGAGCGCGCGGATCAGGCATCGCTTTCGGCAGATAGAGCATAGCCTGCTCCTCATAATCGAATGATGACGGCGCGAGCAACGTAACGGTCTTTACTGCGGCTAGGCCGAGGCGTCCGCGAATGAAATTAAAACTGTTGTTTGCCGAAAGAGTGGCCGAGGTCAGCACGCAGGTCTCGACCTTATCAAAGAGCTTGTCCTGCAGCAGCGATGAAACGTCGATCGGGGACGCCTGAAGAAATATCCCCCTACCACGGCGTTCAAGCCAATATACAAAGTTTCTGTCGGCCTGCTTTACGATAAAATCGAGGTCGAAGCGGGTTTGACGGATCCGGCGTACGACGCTGTCCGCCTCAGCGATCTTCTCGGAAAAAAGGTCGATCTCTGATTCCAGCTTTTTTAGAGATTCGTCTAGTGCTCGATAAGCTTCGCCGAGCGAAGTGGGGCGATCATCACCGTCACTTCCTCTATAAAAGAAAGTGTCGGGCGGCAGCGGAAATCGACCATCCTGACCACGGGACTGAGGAAACCTTGCCCAAAACTGCTCGGAAAATCCGAGGATGCGGGCCGATGTCTTTAAGATTGACGAATTCGCGACGGCATCAGCGATCGGAAGCTCACCGGCATCCCGGACCAATTCATCGATCCGAAAATTCGAAATTTGAAACCCAAAATAGTCTGCGGCAATATCCTCGATCAAATGTGCTTCATCAAAAATGACCGCTCCGTAATCGGGTATGACCTTTCCATACTGATTGCCCCGAACGTTAAGGTCGGCAAAGAAAAGATGGTGATTCACAACGAGGATGTCCGCCTTCTCCGCGGCAGCCCGCATACGGGAAATGAAACACGGATCAAAATCAGGACACTTCTGGCCAATGCAAGACTCTGCTTTCGCATTGATGCGGTTCCAGAATGGAACGTATTCCGGCAAATGAGTCAGCTCGGCCCTGTCTCCGGAGACCGAAGATCGAGCCCAGTCCCGAACTTCCCTAAAATTGTCCACATCATCAATTCCGTCCAGGATCGGCTGATCGTCACTCTTATGGAGTCGGTACAGGCATGCATAGTTCGACCGCCCTTTCATGTATGCGGCCGTAAACTTATTCGGAAGGATCTTCTGCAAAAATGGAATGTCCTTCTCCATTAATTGCTCCTGTAGGTTTTTGGTTCCGGTCGATATGACTATTCGCTTTCCTGTTTTGATCGATTCATTTATAGCCGGGATGAGGTAAGCCAGAGTCTTCCCAGTTCCTGTGCCGGCCTCGACGAGCAGATGTTTGCCGTTATCGAAGGCGGCGGTGATCGCTTCCGCCATCTTCACCTGGCCGTCACGATACTCGTAGTTATCATGAAATCGCGAAATAATTCCGCCCTCGCCGAATACGGATCCGAAGGCATTCGACCTATCTTCCGACACAGGAAAGTCCGATTTTCTTTGACTTTTTACCGAGTGGTTTGACACAATTGTGTGGTGTAAGCTAGTTGGGATTAGTGGCAACGGTGATGCCCCATCTGCCATCGTAGTCGCAATATTGATTCTGCCTCTGTTTACTATCCGTTGTCGACCTTTGTTATTTTAGTGGTTTTGGCCGGCCAGTTCGATGTGAACAGACGATTTTTTCGAACTTCGGCCTATTACTCGTTTCTTTACTTAATCTTTGATTTTAAAGGATCTAAATAAATGTCCCCCTTTTTCTTAACGAGAGCCCCGCGTACAACCATTTTTGCAATCGCCATTGCTGCGATAATGCTCAGCATATTTCTTGCCCCGATCGGATCAACTTCGAACGCAGCATCGCAGGAACCCCGGAACGCAAAAAGCAGCCGTCCAGAATTACCCAATTACGATATCCGCGAAGACAAGAAGGCTGTTGATCGGCTGGCCGAGTACCGTTCGGCTGCAAAGAAAACAGCGGTCGATACGGCTGATATTCGAGAGTCGATGGTTTTAGGCGAAAGGGCGCTAAAGCGGCGTGTTCCGACGCTTAAGGTTGAATATAATAGCCATCTTCAGGCTCCTGAGATCATATCGCCGGACCCGAAACGCGAAAAGGCCTTTCTGACGAGGGCCTCCACTCGAAAACGAACAGAGATCCTAAAGAGCTTTCTGGATTCAAACACAGCCCTTCTCGGAACCAAGAGAGCAAATATCGCCCGTTTGAAAGCGACAGCGGATTACTCAAATCCTGAGGGCAATCTTGCGTTTGCCGAGTTAGAACAGGAGCTGAATGGCGTGCCTGTTTTCCGCGGTAGAATCAAAGCGGGATTTACAAAAAGCGGTGAGATGTTACGCGTTATCAGCAATTTTGCGCCTGGGCTTGAAGAGAATGAGCAGTCCACTGACTTCGGAGATCCTCTTGCCGCTTTGAACATTGCAGCCGATAACATAGGTGAGCCCGATTCCGCCAAACTTGCTCAGGAAAGCGGTTATTCTATTGACGGTTTAAAGGTTGTTTTCGGAGACAGCGATTTTGCCCCGTCGGCCGAGAAGATATATTTCCCGTCTGAGGCGGGGATTGCAGTTCCGGCTTGGAAAGTCTTGATATGGGCACCGGTGTATGCTTATTACGTCATCGTAGACGCCAATAATGGCACCGTGCTGTGGCGTAAGAACATTACGGAGCATCAAACCCAACCGGCCACATATAGCGTTTACACCAAGCCTGGGGCAATGCTTAACGTAGCGAACAGCCCTTTTCCCTTCTCGCCCGGCCCGACCACACTCAACGGGCTCCAGGGCGCTCCTATTAACCGATCGACAATCGTTCGTGTAGGCAACGAACCTCCGTATACGTTCAATCAATTGGGATGGATCACTGACGGCAACACCAAGACTGATGGCAATAACGTTCAGGTGGGTCTGGATCGAGACGGGACCAACGGGATTGATTTAAACTCCGAGGCAAATAACGCAGGACGCAATTTTGCCTATGAATACAACCCGTTCAACCCAAATAACGGGACGGGTGATCCCCCATTGGGTACAGCTTTTCAACAGGGTGCCATAACCCAGCTCTTCTATGTGACAAACTGGTTTCATGACGAGACTTACCGGATGGGTTTTACAGAGGCCGCTCGTAATTTTCAGCATGTGAATTTCACCGGACAGGGGCTGGGGAATGACCGGATCAGTGCCGAGGCTCAGGATTCGTCCGGTACGAATAACGCTACTTTTTCATCTCCGAGCGACGGTGCGCGCGGACGCATGCAGATGTTTCTTTGGACTAATTCAAATCCCAATAAAGATGGCGGCCTTGATGGAGATGTTGTCGTTCACGAGCTTGCCCATGGACTCTCGAACCGTTTGCACGGTAACAGTACCGGACTGGTTGGTGACATGTCGCGTGGTATGGGCGAGGGCTGGTCCGACTTTTTTGCGATGGCGATGCTGTCACACCCTGATGATTCGCTGGACGGCATCTATACAATGGGAGCATATGTCACATCGAATTTTGTGGTGCCCCCATCAGTCTCCAACAATGCTTACTACGGGATCCGCCGTTTTCCGACCGCGAGAATGAGTTCGGTCGGGCCGAATGGCAAACCGCACAATCCTCTTACATTCGCGGACATAGACATTACACAATTTAATCTTTCCGACGGCGCATTTGCTCCAAGATTCAGCGGTACGCCTGACCAGGTGCATAACGCGGGCGAGATCTGGTGCAATATTCTCTGGGAAGTACGCTCTCGATTTATCACTCGGCTTGGTTGGGAGGTAGGTAATCGAAGGGTCTTGCAGTTTGTGATAGATGGGATGAAGCTGTCACCCCCTTCCCCTACCTTCGTCCACGCCAGAGACTCTATCATTGCGGCGGGCGTCGCGGGTGGAACGCCCGCTGATGTTGCCGATATGTGGGCCGGCTTTGCTGTCAGAGGCTTGGGAGCAGATGCCAGTGTGCAAAACCCCGGAGGAAGCTCTACAAGCGGCACCGGAACCGCCCGAGTGACTCAGTCGTTTGCATTACCAAATCTATATCAGGTCGAAAATATTCAAATTAGCGATGCTTCAGGTGACAACGATGGCTTTCCTGAACCGGGCGAAATAATCACCTTAACCGTCCCGCTGACAAATAATACCGGCAATCTGGCTACAGGCGTGACCTTACAAGTCGCCGGAGGCGGTTCTGCCAATTTTGGAGCTATTGCCGGCACATCGACAAGCAGCCAGCAGGTTACCTATGTTGTGCCAACCGATGCTCTGTGCGGCGGCCTAACGTCTATAACGCTTAATGTTAATAGCAGCCTTGGTCCGGTGACGTTTGTAAGGGATATTTTTATCGGAAAGCCAGGTTCGACAATTCCGATTGAAAATTTCGACAATGTTGCTGCCCCGGG
>JBGTCF010000184.1:0-20755 GCA_041748975.1 Pyrinomonadaceae bacterium | reverse complement strand
AATGAAGGCACCCGGTATATTAAAGAACTCATCGAATGGGGCACCGAGTTTGACCGCGAGGGCGGCAATCTTATTTTCACACAGGAAGCTGCACATTCCCGCCGGCGCATACTTCACGCAAACGGCGATTCCACCGGCGCGGAACTTGTCCGTGCGCTCATTGCGCGGGCCGCACGGGAAGGGACCATAAATCTCACGCCATTTGCACATACCGAATCACTTATCGTAAAAGAGGGCCGGTGTATAGGCGTACGTTTTCTCGATCCCGTACTTCGTGCTCCCCGCGAGATCATTGCCAAGGCTGTCATCATGTGCACCGGCGGTGCGGGCCAGCTCTATCTGCATACGACCAATCCATCTGTAGCGACGGGCGACGGAATGGCAATGGCATATTTCGCGGGGGCTGAGATGGCCGACATGGAGTTTGTCCAGTTTCATCCGACGGCACTCGATGTCAAAAACGCTCCGAGATTCTTACTCTCTGAGGCAATGCGGGGAGAAGGAGGCTTGCTCAAGAATAAATATGGCGAGCGATTTATGCCTGAATACGACGAGCGGGCTGAGTTGGCTCCACGCGACATCGTTTCGCGATCGATCGTCGCCGAAATGAGGCGAACCGGCACACGAAATGTCTATCTCGACATGACTGGCTTCTCGGAAACGTTTCTAAGACACCGCTTTCCAAAGATCTATGACACTTGCAAGATGTTCGGGCTCGACATCGGATCCGATCTTTTGCCGATCTCGCCCGCTTCGCATTATTTCATGGGTGGCATTCGTACAGACCTCTGGGGCAGAAGCACGCTGCCCGGCCTTTACGCAGCCGGTGAGGTGACGTGTACCGGTGTTCACGGTGCAAATCGGCTCGCTTCGAACTCACTTCTCGAGGGCCTGGTTTTCGGCGCACGGGCTGGCGCAGCGGCACTTAGGGACGATCCGGGACTTGCTTCCGGTTCAGATCAGGGAACAAACGAGGTCACTCGTCAAACGTCCGGATCGCGTCAACGACTTTCCACACCGGTCAGCAAGCGTATAAAACGCGTTATGTGGGAACGCGTCGGAATACTAAGGAGCCGTGAATCGTTGGCCCGTGCGATCAGTGAATTCAATCAGATCGCATCGGGAAACCTGAGTCTTTCATCACGAAATTTTGTGACGCTGGCAATGCTCGTGGCCACTGCCGCACAATGGCGTGAAGAGTCACGAGGGGGCCATTACCGTACTGACTTTCCGGAAACAGCCGAAGATTTTCAACTTCACTCGATCCAGCGCCTCGGTTCCCAGATCGAAGGATCGACCACGATTAATTTTCCGGCAAAAGTTGGTGTATAATGGCTTCGTCATAAAATAGATCGGCTCGAAATCCAAAAAATTAGTTTATGGAAGGTACCGCCACAACGCTCAATTTGGCGTCGATGATATCTCATCACGCACGGCTTGCTCCTCAGAAAGAGGCTGTAATTTGGGAAAATGTCCGTCTTACCTTTGGCGAAATCGACAAACTCTCTAATCGCGTAGCTAATGCTTTGACCGATATGGGCATCGGCCGCGGAGAAAAAGTGGCACTCTCGTGTCCGAATTTGCCGTTTTTCCCGATAGTCTATTACGGCATAATGAAAGCCGGGGCAGCGGTCGTGCCGCTGAACGTCCTGTTCAAACCGCGTGAGATCGCCTATCACCTTAGTGATTCTGACGCTAAGGCGATTTTTGTTTTTGAAGGTACTGACGAATTGCCACTAGCCCAGGCCGTAAAGGAGGCTTTTGATCAGGTCCCGACATGCGAGCACCTTATTGTAATGACAAAAGACCTGATGGGTGAAAGCCCATTGCCCGGCCATAAAACGCTGACGCAGATCACGTTCGATAAACCGGAAACTTTTGAGATATACCCAACTCGCCCGGACGACACCTGCGCGATCCTTTATACGTCTGGAACAACCGGGCAGCCAAAAGGGGCCGAGTTGACGCATTTGAATCTCTGGTCGAATGTCGTCACAACCTACAGCATCCACCTGCCGATGCTCGATTTTACGGACGGGGAGCAGAAGACCTGTCTGATAACGCTGCCATTATTTCACACCACAGGCCAGACGGTTCAGATGAATTCCAATCTTTACGGCGGCAACCGCGTCGTATTGCTTCCCCGTTTTGATCCGAAGGCAACACTCGACGCGATGGTCCGCGAAAAAGTGAATTTCTGGGTCGGCGTTCCGACGATGTACTGGGCCCTGCTCAAATATGTCGACGAGAACGGATACGATATCGGGCCGATCACCGAGAATATGAAAGTCTGCACCTCGGGCGGAGCACCGATGCCTGTCGAGGTAATGAAGCAATTTCAGGAAAAGTTCAGTGTTCGCGTGCTCGAAGGCTATGGCCTCTCGGAAACTTCGCCGCTCGCAACATTTAATCACTTTGAAAAGCCTTCAAAGCCTGGGACAGTGGGCCAGCCTATTTATGGCGTCGATGTCCGATGTTTTGATGAGAATGACAATGAGGTGCCGATCGGCGAAAGAGGCGAAGTAGTGATACGGGGCACTAACGTAATGAAAGGATATTACAAACGTACCGAAGCCACTGTTGAGGCCTTTCGAAACGGGTGGTTCCACACCGGCGACATCGGTGTGATCGATGAAGATGGTTATCTTGCGATCGTTGATAGAAAAAAGGACATGATCCTTCGGGGCGGGTATAACATTTACCCTCGTGAATTAGAAGAGGTGATCATGACCCATCCCGCGGTCTCGCTCTGCGCGGTCATCGGCGTACCGTGCGAAAGGCTAGGCGAGGAAGTAAAAGCATTTCTCGTTGTAAAACAAGGTCACGAATTGTCTGCCGATGAATTTACCGGGTGGTGCAAGAGCCAGTTCGCGGCCAATAAGTATCCCCGACACGTCGAATTTCGCGACGAGCTGCCGATTGGCGGCACGGGCAAGATCTTTAAGCGAGCTCTGCGAGACGAAGCTGCATGATCAAGCGACAGGCCCTGCTTTGCGTTTGCCCCGTCGTTACGTGAAACTTATCTTGTGACGAGGTTACAAGCAAAAATCCTGGTATTTTTACTCTTCGCTTCATTCGGAGTGTTTGCATGCTCGGGGGTGAATTCCGGCCGTTATTCGATTTCAGAAAGCAAAACTTATGAGGCTTCCCTCTTTAGGCAAAACTGCGCGATCTGCCACGGCCCTGAGGGCGAGGGTAAGACCCTGAACGACGGCCGGCAGATACCCAACCTGCGCGATGGTGAGATCAAGTTTCGCACCGATGCTGAGATCTACCGGCACATCGCCGACGGCGGCAACGGAATGGTCCCTTTTCGCGGCATCCTGACCGAACGCGAGATAAATCTCATGGTAAACTTTGTCCAAAAAGACCTGCGGGGCAATAATAGGTGACTATGAAAGTATTGATAACGGGAGCCTCCGGTCTAATTGGCACGGCACTTCAGCGGTCTTTCCACGAAAAAGGCTACGAGATGCTTCTCGCCTCGCGTTCTGAGCCTAAGGACGATCATCATATTCAATGGGATGCCGAAAAGGGATTCTCCGAGCCTGAACCTCTCGAGGGCATCGATGCCGTCGTGCATCTTGCCGGTGAGAGTGTGAGCGGGCTTCGCTGGACCGAAGATAAGAAAAAGGCGATCCGCGACAGTCGTGTTTTGGGAACGCGGAGTGTGGTCGACGCTATTTCACGCTTAAAGGAGAGACCGCGTGTCCTCGTCTCGGCATCCGCGGTAGGATTTTACGGCGAACGCGGTGACGAGGAACTTACCGAATCGAGTGCCGCCGGCGATGAATTTCTTTCTGTGGTCGCGAAGGAATGGGAATCGGAAGCGCGCCGCGCCGAAGACGCGGGCATACGTACAGTCTTGCTCAGGAATGGAATAGTCCTGTCCAAAGATGGCGGGGCACTTGGCACGATGCTCTTCCCGTTCAAAATGGGCGTCGGCGGTGTCGTCGGCAGCGGTAAACAATGGATGAGCTGGATATCGCTCGATGACGTGGTCGCGATCATTAATTTTGCGATCGAAAACGAGAATCTTCGCGGCGCCGTAAATGCCGTTTCGCCAAATCCGGTAACGAATTACGAATTCACAAAGGCCCTCGGTGACGTGCTTTACCGGCCGACCATTCTCCCGCTGCCGGAGTTTGCGGTCAGCATGGTCTTCGGCGAAATGGGCGACGCCTTGTTGCTCGCAAGTACAAAAGTATTGCCGAAACGCTTGCTAGATGCGGGATTCGAGTTTAATTATCCTAATTTGAAACCTGCGATCGAAAGCGCGGTCGCTTAGCTTTTCGACCCCAGTCGCACCTATCAGGCCGATCCCGCCCAATGCCACATCTTCTTCGCTGACCGAGGCCGACTTTAGTTGGCGATTTTCTAGTTATCGGTCGAATTATCATTCTTGCAACTTCCGGCTTTGTTATTTGTGTAAGGGGTTGCTACTCCCGAATTTTGCTTAGGAGAATATGGATGAAAGAAAGAAGAATTCTATTTAAGGCCCTTTTTGTTTTTTTGCTAGCCGGAGCGGCGTCGCTTGAGACATATGGCCAGTCTGCGGCCCGGCCGGTCGAACCTAGTTATGAGGTTTCGCTTCAGCTCATTGTCGGCTCGAACGATCCGTCGGTGCGGCCGGACATGCCCGCAAACCTCGGCGGGATATCAAAACACCTGAAAAACTCGTTTACATTTAACAACTACCGCCTCGCCGGGACTTTCCTCGGGAGGGTGACCAATACCGGAAATTTCGATTACAAGAGTACGACCAACATTTTCGGACAGGAATCAGCAGAAAAATCTCGTCCCACGTTTTTAGATTGGTCGCTCATTAATCTGAGAAACGGCCCAACATCAACCGGCCAGAAGGGCTTTCAGGCTCAGATGTTTCGACTGGGAGCAAGAGTGCCGATCACTGTGTCGACCATAGCCGACGGCGGAAAGACGAACTCGGTCGTCAATTACGAATCGATCGGGCTGACTCTTGCCAAGGTCGGACTTGTCGAGAATCTACCTACTTTGATCGGTACGCTTAACCTGCCCGGCGCGGACGGCACCGTTTTCCTGGTGATGACAGTTCGTTCCGCCGACCTGTGAGATCGTCTATTGCCGGCGAAATTTTGGAACAATCTCGTTGGCCTGGCGTGTTTGAAGACATGAGGCGGCTTTCTTTTTGATCAAAGTTTTGTGTAAATAGTATGAATGTATGGCTTTCGACAAGATCGATTCAATCAGGGCGGAGGTATTTCAACCCTCCATGCCTGAAGAGAAATTGTCCGATCACGCCCTCATCGAAGCCACAAAAAACGGTGACGAGACCGCATTTGAAGAGATCGTCAACCGTTATAGGAATTCGATAACGAATTACCTGTACAGATTTTTGAATGATTACGAAGAGGCCGTCGACCTAGCGCAGGAAACTTTTGTCCGGGTTTATTTCGCACTCGATAGATATCACACGCAATACGCATTTTCTACATATATCTATCGGATCGCCACGAACCTCGCTATTAGCGAGATACGGCGAAGAAAACGGCGGAGGCTCCTGTCGCTGACCGGGCTCTTCCAAACGGAGGAAGACAGCTCAGTGGAATTTCAACCGACCGATCATCGGATGCTCCAGGACGATGAGTTGGTCGACGACGAACGCACCGAGGTGATCGCAAGAGCGATCGCGGCGTTGCCGGAAAAATATCGAATTCCGGTAGTCCTCAGAGATATCGAGGGCAAATCGTACGATGAGATCGCCGAGATAATGGAGCTCGGACTTGGAACGACTAAATCGCGGATCAGCCGCGGACGAGGGTTGCTGAAAGAAAAATTGCAGCATTATATATAAAATGGGAAATCAAGACCCAAAGATTAAAGAACCAGGTTTCACTGATGTTGGTGAAGAACGGATCAGTATGCTTTTGTCTGCTCTGCCGCGCGTGGAGGCACCGGGCGATTTTGGATTTCGGGTAAAGGCCCGGATCGCCGACGGCAGACATGCCCAAAGCTCCGCTAAATGGTTGCCGACAGTAATAAAAACGGCCGTACCTCTCGGACTTGCCGTGTTTGTCGGCGGTTATTTTGCACTTACTTCGTTGTATATCCCGAATGATCCTGTGGCTCCGCTGGCCGCTGTAGAGACCGCCGAGCCCGTGCGTGTACATATTCAGGAGCAGTCTATTGGTGCTCAAGTCCAGCCTCCGTTGGTTTTAGACAAAGTTTCTGAAGAAGCGAAGACGCCATCGGTCTCGGATCGAGCACGCGAAACTGCAGCAAAAGCGTCAGCTATAAAACGGCCGGTGAGTCGTAAGACGGCGACTGACAGCGACGACAGCGGATCATATGTGGAAGCTGCCTCGGATGCGCGAAAACTTTCACCAGGAGCAGATCCGGCCAACAAGCCCGAGACTGTGGTAAAGGGTACGCCCGCCGGCGAGATACTGACCCGCATAGGTGTCAATGCTTTATTCGGCGAGAGCGGCTGGAAAGCTGAATCTGTGTCGCCCAATACCGTCGCATCACGCGCAGGGGTCAAGGCAGGCGATATTATCGAATCGGTTGACGACCAGGATATGACCGACCTCGGTTCGGTCGCAAAACCGGCAACGGGCAAGAAACTTCGTGTCAAACGCGACGGCAAGAGCGTCGATATAGTAATTGAACGCTAAGGCTTGGAGATGTCATTAACCTTTGAGTCGGTAACCTCGGTTTCGAAAATTCGGTAGTCATACGACCTGATTAGCTGATTGACATCGACACCTTTTACAAGCAAAACGCGGACCGACAAGTTAATATCCGCCTGAGACGGCAGCCATACCTCGTCATTCACCCTTTCTTTTTCAAGCGTGAACGACGCCCCTTTCTGTAGTTTGGCAAGCACACCGCCGCCAACCTTATAGCTTTCAAACAGGACAGCCTCGAGGCGGGCGACCTGTTTATCCTTTTCATCGATCCACATCACACCGGCCGTTTTACCAAAGAATTTAAGCATGCTCTTTGCATTTCGCATGTCGAAGTCCGAATTCGGCTCGAAGTCAAAGACGATCACATCGCGGCCCCGAAACCGTTCACGCCTCGGATTCAGCAGTTTGGAAGCTCGCAGAACCTCGGCGATTGAGACCCGCCGCGAATCACTCGACGGAGTGCCGGTGCGTTCCTGTTTGAGCATCCTGGCATCTTCTTTCGCGATCTCTTTCTCGATCTCCTCGGCACGTTTGGCTGCGTCCTTGTCAGCGTCGGCCTGCTGGCGGGCGTTCAACGGGCGACCGTTTTTCTCGATGAGGCGGCTGATCCGGCGACCCTTATAGAAGGAAAGCTGAACTGTTTCTGATTCGATCTCGCGTAGAATGCCATCCTTGCCCAATTCTCGTTTAATACTCTTCTGCACGTAAGAATAGTTATCGATGATCGCCTCAACTTTGTCTTCGTTTGTCTGAACCTCCAGCAATAGAGTGCGAATGTCCGGCAGGGGTTCGCTGGAAATGACCGGAAAATTGAATTCCGAAATGCCGATCGGAGCATTAACCATGATTTCGTCATGTCGGACCTCGTAGATCTCATCGTTAAGCGTGAAGCGTTCATAATATGGCTGTTTTACGCCGGCAACTACGCGATAGTCATCGTAATCCGTCACCACCGCCGACCGGCCCATTGGCACTTCGTCACGGATGAGCAAGCCGGTAGCGGTTTCGAAGAAGAGCTTTACAACAGCACCTTTTTGCGTCGATAGGATCACGACATTCGCGTTCTTGCCGTTCACGGCCGCACGTCCGCCCGAAGTCAGTTTGACCTTGTAATCTTTATACCTCAGCCAAAGGTTATTTCGGTACACAGCCGCAGCATTTAAGGCGATACTCGCGTCACCAGTCAACGTCTGCAGACCATCACGCGAATTTCTTTCCCAGCCAGACCGCCCGTTAAATCCGGTCTCGCTCTCAGACCCGCCAAGATCGTAGGTTATATTGAGGAGATTGGGCTGTGAGGCTTGAAAAAGGTAGGTGCCGTTGGCGCCGTCGGCTAACCGGGTCACGCGGCCTGAGCGTCGGATCGAGCGAACGGCTTTCAATGCCTTTGTACCACCCATCGCCTTCTCGGCTTGTTGGAGGACCCTAGATGGCGATTGGGCTAAGACTGTAAGGCCGAGTAGTAAGGCCAAACATAGAGCGGAAATAAACTTCATTTTTTCGTAGAGGTCGGCGTCAGATAAAGTCCGATCAGATAGAGGATCAATGTAAAAAATTGTATATAACCGGTGCCCGGGCCGTACCGAGGCAGATCGAGGAGCCAAGTGAAAGTCTCACGGCCCGGATTCTCGATCATTCGCTGAAGCCAGCTTGTCCCCTCAGGTGCAGTCAGGTTTGCGAGAACCAGGTATTTCACGACAAACGCCAAACCAAAGAGAGCTGCCAGTCTTCGTAAAAGCCGCTGGGTATCGAAGTTGGCAAAAAGGTTATTCCACAGCGTCCAGAAGAAACAGAATCCTACGATCCAAAAGGGCAGGCCATGTTCTGGTAAAAGCGAATTGAAAAGCTGGACCGTGGCTGCGAACATCGTGATGAGGATCGCTGCATTGGCAGCATTGCGGAGCATCGTGTGGCCCTCTGACAGCCAGCCGTCAACGGCGATCAGTCCGGAGCGGAAAAATAGGACCAGCGTTACGGCGGCAAATACCAGGCAGATCAGGGCCGGTTTAAGAAAAATGAAAGAGTTATCAGCCGCCAGGCGCATGCCGCCGAGCGTCGTGACAGCCAGAAATACGATAGGCAGCACGATATAAATGGGAACCGCCGACGAGGTAGGGGCCGTATCGAACCTTTTGCCGACAGCGATCGACCCTGCACGAGGCTCTACCACGGTTTCGATCTCTTCGATGTCGATGTATTCAATCGCTTTTTCGTCGTTCTCGGTCATTTTCTCTCCCGAGTTAGCCTTAGTGGGTTAAAATCCGACAATGTGATCTTAAGTCCTTCATCGAGCTCGGCTCTGAGTTCGTAAGCGGTTTTCATTTTGAGCGAATCATCGGCGATGCGGAAATTTGGCTCAATCGCTGTCACACGGTCTGCCGCCTCGACGCCGGCGCGGAACAGAGCATCGTCATTCGATATCCGGCCCCAGCCCTGCCTGTAATAGCTGTATGCCGTGTAAAACTGGACAATTGCGTCCCGCTTTTGCGGATCGGCCCGGTCAAACGCGGCTCGGGCGGCGATGAATTCGTCGCGGTGGAAATTGCCCAGGCCCTGGTCAAACTCGGCCCGGTTGATCGTATAGGTGCCAAGCACGACCTGCCCTTTCACCGAGACCTCCGCGATCGTACGCGGTTCGGTCCAGTAAAGAAAAACGACAAAGGCAGATCCGGCAAAAACGATGACGAGCGTCAAAATCTGGATATACTTGGAGTTCATTGATATAATCGCCTGACGATTTAGAATACACTCTCTTTGCCACAAATTACTATGAGAACAACAGTTGCCGCCGCAGCGTATTTCATTGCCCTCTTTTCTTTTTCAATGACAGCCGTCGGTCAGGCCACTTCGGCCGATCTGGTTATCAACAACGCGAACATCCGCACGATGGATGCCAAGCGCACTGTCGCACGTTCGATGGCAATTTTGAACGGAAAGATCGTTGCGATAGGTTCGGACGCAGACACTCGACCATTTATTGGAAGCCGTACCCGAGTCATCGATGCCGGGGGAAAGACCGTCATACCGGGGTTTAACGATGCGCATGTTCATTTTATGGAAACCGGCTATCAACTGGCATCTGTCGATCTGCGTGACGCCAAAACACCGCAAGAGTTTGTCGAGCGCATTCGAGCTTTTGCCGCAAAACTTCCGAAAGGACGCTGGATCACCGGCGGGCAATGGGACCACGAAAACTGGACGCCGAACAACTTGCCGACGGCCGCTTTGATTGACGCTGCGACGCCTGATCATCCTGTGTTCATCAATCGGCTCGACGGCCATATGTCACTTGCGAACAGCCTGGCGATGAGGCTTGCCAGTGTCGATAAGACGGTTAAGGATGTAGCCGGAGGCGAGATCGTCCGGGATGCGTCGGGCAACCCGACGGGAATATTTAAGGACGCCGCAGCGTCTTATATCGACAAGGTGATCCCCGCAGCATCTTTCGAACAGAGGTTGGAGGCCGCGCAGGCTGCGACTGACCATGCAGCCTCTCTCGGTGTTACGAGCGTCCAGGATATGTCGGCCAACGGCACCGAGATCGGCGTGTATCAAGAATTGCTCCGGCGCGGCACGTTGAAAACACGAGTTTACAATTGCTCGCCGCTCGGCGATTACAAGCGATGGACGAATACGGGTGCCCGCCATGCTTTCGGCGATCCAATGCTTCGCGTCGGATGTCTTAAGGGCTATGCGGATGGAAGTTTGGGCTCGACCACGGCCTGGTTTTTCGATCCGTATTTAGACGCTCCAAAGTCGACCGGGCTGTCAATGGCGGACGTTACAACGACGATGCGACAGGACATCGAGATCTCCGACAAAGCAGGATTGCAGGTTCGTCTTCACGCGATCGGTGACCGGGCGAACGCGACCATCCTCGACCATTATCTGGCGGTAGAAAAAGCGAACGGCATGCAGGATCGACGCTTTACGATCGAGCATGCTCAACATCTTCGGCAGGAAGACATCAAGCGGTTTGGCAGTCAAAAAGTGGTCGCCTCTATGCAGCCATACCACGTAATTGATGACGGCAGATGGGCGTGGAAGCGCCTCGACGAAAAGCGGATCAAAGGCACTTATGCCTTCCGTACGATTTTGGATACGGGCGGCGTTCTGGCTTTCGGATCGGATTCACCGGTCGCTCCGCTTAATCCCCTTTTAGGCGTTTACGCCGCCGTTACTCGCCGGACCCTCGACGACAAAAACCCCAATGGATGGGTGCCCGAACAGAAGATATCGGTCGACGAGACCGTGCGGGCTTTTACGTGGGGCTCGGCATTCGCGGAGTTTCAGGATCAATGGAAAGGCACTATCGAGATCGGCAAGCTCGGCGATATAGTCATCCTATCCGATGATATCTTCACTATAACTCCGACAAAGATCGCTGGCGTGAAGGTCATCCTTACAGTCACGGACGGCAAGGTTGTTTACGAGCTTAAGTGAAGGCAGCATTCGTTATCTTGGCACTCTCGATATCGGCCGCCGGTCAACCAGCAGCCGATCTTGTTTTGGTGAACGCCAAAATTCGGACGTTCGACAAGGCCAACCGGCAAGTCGAAGCTCTTGCTGTTTCTGACGGACGGATCACTGCCGTCGGCAGTTCGGCAGATATTCGGAAATTGGCAGGACCACGGACAAAAATCCTCGATGCAAGAGGAAAGCTGGTCATACCGGGTTTTAACGACTCGCACGTACATTTTACCGGAATCGGCAACCAGTTTTCCCATCTAAACCTCAGGTCAACACAAGATCGGGATGCGGTGCTTGAGAAGGTCCGGTTCTATGCCAGTTTTCTATCTAAAGGCAGATGGATACTTGGCGGACAGCTCAGGCTCAAACATGCAGGCGTGGTTCCGACACTCAAACAGCTCGATGACGCCAGCCCGGACAATCCGGCACTGCTATATTCACCTGACTATCGGACGGCACTGGTCAATTCGACGGCAATGAAGCTCGCCGGCGTCACGTCAAAAACAGGAATTTTCGAGAATGAAACCGTTGTAAGCATCAGGCGAAGTGTACCGGCTAACCACGAGCGAAACTGGGCTGAGATCGTCGAGACAGCCAGCAATTACGCGGCGTCGCTCGGTGTTACGAGCGTACAGGACGTTCATTCTGACGATCTCGTCGCCGTTCTGCAAAGCCTCGCGGCAAACGGCCGTCTAAAGACACGGGTGTACGAATGCATCGGGATCGGAGACCGGCGAAAAGCCATCGCTGCAAAACTCACCGCCGCCTCGGGCGACGGCATGGTTCGCACGGGATGCGTGAAAGGCCAGTCCGACGGTAGTATCGAAGAGAGGGGCGAACTGAGACAGAGTATTTCCGAAGCAGACAAGGCCGGAATTCAGGTAACGATCCACGCGATTGGACTGGCTCCCATTGAAAATACACTTACCGCCTTCGAGTCAGTCATCGTAGAGAACGGCATGCGTGACCGGCGGTTCAGGATCGAACACGCACCGAGAATACAGCCGGAACAGGCCAACCGGCTAAGGCAAAGCCGAATCATTGTTTCTATGCAGCCGCATCTATTTGACCGGGGCGGAAGTTCCCTTGGCGATAATTATCAGGGCCTACTCTCAGGCGAAGTGGCGATTGCCTTCGGCTCGGATGCTTCGATCACGGATTTCAATCCGCTTCTAGGGATCTATGCAGCGACAGATTCCGGCCCGCATTCTTTGACGGTCGAAGAGGCTGTGCGTGTGTATACATTTGGTTCGGCGTTTGCAGAGTTTCAAGAGCGCGAGAAAGGCACGCTTGAGCCCAATAAGTTTGCCGATTTCGTCATATTGTCCGAGGATATCTTTGGAGTAGCTCGGGCAAGAATACCAGAAGTGAAGGTCTTAACTACCGTCGTTAACGGCAGAGTGGTTTTCGAGGCAAATTAGCGGTGGTATAATGAAGGGCAATCAAATTCTGGAGATGCTATGAAATTATTTATTGGTTTATCGGTTTTGATGATGACATTGTCCTATTCGGCGTTCGGACAGGAAAGCAACAAAATGACGGAAAAGGCCAAGCCGACTATAGAGGACAAATCGGCGGCAATACCATCTGACACTTATTTGAAACGCGGAGCCGCCATCAGCAGTAAAAAGCGCGTTTCGCTAAACAAGGTTCTTGCAGACCCGGCGAAGTTCGGCGGTAAGACGATATTGGTGGAGGGTGTCGTCGTACGATCGTGCAAAACGGAAGGATGCTGGGCCGAGGTCGCCGAGACTGCCGAAAGCAGGAGCGTTCGGGTCAGGATGAAGAACCATGCCTTCTTTATCCCGCTCGAATCAGCCGGAGCCATTGCTCGTGTTGAAGGCACCGTCCAAGTCAAGACGCTTAGTAAGGCCGAGGTGGATCACATGATCGAAGAAGACGGAGCAAAGTTTGCAAGCCGCAATGCGGATGGAACAGTCACCGAAGTGTCTTTCGAGGCGGTAGGGATCGAGTTGAAGCGGATGGGTAAATAAGACCAATTCTCTGGTTTCAAATAGGGCCCGGCATTATCTGCCAGGCCCTTTTTTGTATGGTCGATTGGTTACTAGAACCGCAGTTTTACTGAAAGCTGGAGTTGTCGGGGATCTCCGACCCCCTGCCTCAGGTAACCATCGAAATTGAACAGGCTCGGAGACGCAAGTGAGTTCTGATTTCCCGCACCTGAGAGTGAATTCACCCGGTTGTCTGTGTTGAACGTATTGAACAATTCAATCTGGGGAATGAGTTCAACAGTCTCCGTGATGTTGAAAATGCGAGCTAAGCGCCAGTCGAACGAGAAGTATTCATTATCTTTACGAAGAGTGTTCCGATTTGATGCAGTACGGACCGCAGGTGTTGCCGGCTGGGCCGAACGGGCCTGGAAGCGTGGCGAGAACTCGAACTTCCAAGGAAGCTGAATAAACGCGAACAGGTTGAACTTATGCGGAATATCACGATCCGAAAGAGAATAGTCGAGCCCGGGATTATTGATGTCAAATGAGCGGTCGGTGAATGGGTCGCGTTCGTTCGAGTCGTCATCTTTGTCTCTCGACCACACATAGTTCGCCTCTAGCTGAACGTTTCGGCTAAATCGTTTGCGAATGCCGACTGTAAATCCGAAGTATTGGGAACGGCCGATGGAGGAGGTGACCATGGTTTCGTCCAGATAGGGCTGTACAAAGCCCTTCCGGCCGAAATTCAAAAATCGCGTCAACCGAACGCCTTTCGAATATGTGAAATCGATGTATGCCGCCCAGTCCGGAGCGACTTCTTGTTCAAAGGCTGTATTGAAAGTATAGATGCGCGGGTTCTTGTATTCACGATCAAATACTCGAACACCGCTAAAGCATGGAAACGGATTCACGCCGAGCGGCCCGGAACAGGTGCTTGCCGTCGGAGTGACGAGGCCCGGCCAAGTTGGAGCCGTTGCAAACCCCAATCGTATAAGATTAGTGTTGACAAAGATGGTCTGCTGCTGCACTCCGTTAGTAGTAATCGACCCAACCTGCGACAACATATTCTGCCTGGCGTTGTAAATGCCAAAGCTCGATCGCAACACAGATTTACCGTTTTTGCTGATGTCCCATGCAAATCCTACGCGCGGCTGAAACATGGTCTTATCGCTAGGGAGCGTCCCATCGGAAGGAAATCGCGGGTCACTAAGGAAAATGCCATATGCTGTGGCCCCTGGATCAACGGTAGGCTCCGGGAAAATCTGGGCTTCCCAGCGAAGTCCATAATTGAGTGTGAAGTTTGACCGTATTTGCCATTTGTCTTGAGCAAAAAGCGCGAAATCTTCATTGGTAATCGTCGATGCACCCGTGGCGTCAGTTGCAGGGCCGTTTGGGGCGGCACCTTGCAGGTACAAAAGTAGTGGGCCCCCCGAGGTCGCCCCTGCGGGACAAGTTGCCGGAGCCGTCACGTAGGTCCCGTTCGAGCAACCGACTGTCATCGGGCCAAATCCTCCAGGAGCAGCAGGTGATGCATATCTCAGGAATCCTGTAACGCTATCAAAAATATAGCGTCCATTGAAGAATCCTCTAAATATCTGATCGTTAAAACTGTGTATCCATTCGCCGCCAAATTTGACAGTGTGTTGGCCGGAAACGATCGAGAATGTGTCGCGGATCTGTGTGCGCCAAAATAGTTCGTCGACGTTGGGAGCGAGAAAGAATGGATTGCCGAAGCGAAAAGTCGTCGCAAAGCCCATCGCAGTGTCCGCCGGAATGTTCGACGGTGTGGTCGATCGAGGACGTTCCTCGCGTGAATAAGTGAAATGGGCCTCGTTCAGCTTTGTTGGCGAGATAGTGCTGTACAGATTGAAGTTAAAAACATTTATCTTTGATGGCCCCTCCGTACCGTTAGCCGAGGTGCCGTACGTTGGAACGTCGAAAGTTTGGTTCGAATTCTTCGAGTGGTCGAAATTGTACGAAGCCGCAAGTTGATTGCGTGGCGAGAGGTTGACATCAAGTTTGCTCAGAAAGGCCGTATTTCGAATCCGCCGGTCAATTGGCATCCCTTCATCCTGCTGCCGTGTAGATTGAAAGAAGGTCAGTAAGGCCCGCCTCTGACAGTCGGCGCTGCCGTTGATCAATGACTCATTGGCTTGAATTGTCGGGGCTTGGATTGGGCAGGGTGTTCCTATCGCTTCGCTGAGATTCGGGCGGGTTAGGTTTTCTCGGATATGCTCGAGAGCAAAGAAGTAGAAGGCTTTATTCTTTTTTATCGGGCCGCCGATGGTGCCGCCGAACTGACCGCGATTAAAGTCCTCGAGCGGTTTCCCGTCAGATGTGTTGGATGTCAGACTTTCGAGCCGCTGATTATAGAAGAAACTTCCATGAACATCGTTGGTTCCCGATTTTGTAATGACATTTATGATGCCGCCAGCGGTTCGCCCATATTCCGCGCCTGCTCCCGTAGGTATTACCTGAAATTCTTTTACTGCATCAAGCGCGATATCGATAGCAGCTCTCTGACCACCAGCTTGCTCACCAAAAAAACCGTTGTTATAATCGCCGCCATCCAGGCTGACATTATTGAAGATACCGCGCTGGCCGGCGAAATTGATCGCGTCACCATCGGGGCCCTGGGTGATGCTAACGCCGGGCGTCAGCGTCAATAGATCTTCAAATTTTCTGCCAAGGATGGGCGTGTTCGAAATAGTTGCCTCGTTGAGGGTTGTGCTTGATTCAACCTTAGCGGTATCGATGGTCGGTGTCGTAGTGATCGTAACCTCCCCGGCGACGCCCGAGACCTTAAGCGAAATGTTCAATGAAACGAGCCTGCCGACGGTTACGTCGACATTCTCTTGATTTAACTTGGAAAATCCTTGTTTTGTGACTGAAACGACATAGCGTCCGGGCGGCAGGGCAAGAAATGTAAATCGCCCGTTGGAATCGGTCGTGAACGTGCGCGTAAAATTAGTAGCTATGTTTCGGGCTTCGATCGTTGCGCCCGGAACGACCGCGTCTTGCTCGTCCGATACCGTACCCTGGATGGTTCCAGACGTGATGTCCTGAGCGAGGGCGTTGACGGCAAGCATGAGCAGCAGAAACAGGAAAAGTCCCGCTTTTCGTGTAAGTGCTCGCTTAATTTGATTATCTATCATTGTTGTTCTCCCATGAAGAGTGTTGAGCCATAGTGAGTTCGCCACTGGCGAAACAAATTGGACAGGGCGAGTCGCCTGTGACAGCGATTCGCGTCTGAACAAATTCTAAAATCGAGGTTAATAAAACTAGATCGAGTGAAGTATATGCCGTCTTTTTATTTTTTTACAAATGCTCCGATGTTAAATTCTTTTCCGTGCCTCCGTGACTGTTCGTGCAAGGGGTAAAACGGCAGATATGTTAATCTTTTGCTGAGCGCGAAGCGGATCGGTCAAATAGCTGAAGCTTAGGTAGCCCCGAATAATCAATGTATTCCGAAGTCGAAGTTGAGAATTGGCCGAGAAAGGCAGCTTATGAGTTCTTTCGGGACTACGAAGACCCGTTTTTCAATTTCACTGCAAGTCTCGACATTACCGCGGCCTACCACTTCTGTAAGAAGCACCAACTCTCCGTTTCGCTGACCCTGCTTTACTACTCGCTGGTGGCGGCAAACCGGATACGCGAGTTTCGAATCCGTTTGGTCGATGGTCGCCTGATCGAATACGACCGAGTTCACGCAACGCAGACGATCCTAAATGCCGACGAGACATTTTCATTTGCGTATTTTGAGATGCAAGACGATGTTTTTGATTTCAATAGGAGCGGGAAGACAGCTCGCGACAAATATAAGGCTTTGAAGACCTTCGATGTCGAGTCGCACCGGTCCGATCTAATTTATTATTCGGTAATTCCGTGGGTTTCGTTCACGAGCTTCAAGCACGCCAGTCGGCTCGATCGCAGCCAGACCATACCGCGGATCGTTTTTGGTAGAATATTTGATATGGCAGGAGCGAAACTAATGCCGCTGTCGGTCGAGGCTAACCACACAATTATCGATGGTTTTCATGTCGGAAAGTTCTTTAACGATTTTCAGGACAACCTCAATTCGGTATCGCTACTCTAGTCTATTTGTCAGATAAATGAAGCCATTTAAGATCAGAGATATTCCGGTCGATCCCCCGCTTATTTTGTCACCGATGGCGGGCGTAACCGACTATACTTTTCGTCGGCTTATCAAGCGGCGGGGAGGTGTCGGCTTGGTGGTGTCCGAATTTATCTCGGTCGAAGGGCTGACCCGGCATAATCCAAAAGCCAAGCGCCAGATGCGTTTCGATGAGGAAGAGCGGCCGTTCGCCGTGCAGATCTTCGGTGGCCAAGCTCCGCGAATGGCGTTGGGAGCCGAGATGGCCCAAGAGATCGGTGCGGATATTCTCGATGTGAATTGCGGCTGCCCGGCCCCGAAGGTCGTAAAGAACGGCGGCGGCTCCGGACTACTCCGCGATCTTCCTCGGCTCGAGGAGATCCTCAAGGAGATCAAGCGTACTATCACCATTCCGCTTACGCTGAAGGTCAGAACCGGCTATTCCGATGCGTCGATCAATGTGGTCGATGTTGCCAAAATGGCTGAGCAATGCGGCGTCGAACATATCCAGGTCCATGGCCGGACGCGTGAACAGGGTTATAAAGGCCTCGCCAACTGGGATCTGATCAAACAGGTCAAAGAATCCGTCAGAATTCCAGTTTCCGGCAACGGCGATATCACCACTATCGAATACGGCCTAAAACGTTGGGGTGAAACCGGCACTGACGGCATCTTAATTGGCCGGGGAGCAATGCAGAATCCATGGATATTTCGTCAGTTTGAGGATGTGCTAGCCGGCCGCGAGCCTTACCAACCTGACCTTAAGGAGAAGAAGGCCGTCCTGCTCGAATTCTTCTCGATGTGCCGCGAGGAGATGCCCGAGCTGCCTGCCCTCGGTAAAATGAAACAGCTTGCGGGGCAATTTACCAAGGGGCTTGTCGGCGGAGCACAGTTTCGCCAGACTTTGTATCACTCACATTCGGCGGACGAGATACTGGACAATATAACTACGTATTTCGAAACGCTCGAGCGGCGCGAGACCTTTGGCGACGGCGTGATCGAGGCTGATGCGGATGTAGATCTTCAGTTCACGTCGTGCGATGCGACGTCGGGCTCGGGCCTCATCGCATCCTCAGGCATGTGAGCCTATTAACGCTATGAACAAAATGACCGCCACTTTGCGTTTGACGACCTTTTCAGCAGCAATCGTTCTTTTTTCCATGACCGTATATTCGCAGGCAAAGCCGAATCAGGCCGCAGGCCATATTCGATCTTCGGCCGCGTATGCTGAGGTTTTGCTCCGGTCGGCCGAGGTCCGAGCAGAACTCGAATCGATCGCCGCCGATTACACAGTGGAAAGCCCGAGAATGATCGATCTTCGGTACGAACTCGCGGCTCTGGTAAAGGCTACTGAAAAGCTTATCGCCGTCCGTCCTGCCGACTCAGGCAAACTTACCCTCGCCCTCGGGAAACTCATTGTGCGAAAAGCGACTCTCGACACCGACCTCGCCCGCCTGCTGCGAAACTACACAACCCAACACCCCGACGTCCTCCGTGCACGTAAAAAAGTAGAGATATTCGACGCTGCGATAAAAGATCTGCTTCCGTAACTGGAACAGAATTTAGGGCCAACCATGAGAAAGGCTGTGCGACAACCTTTCGTCCACACAGCCCCTAAGCCAAATCAAAAAAACAATTTAGTTACCCGCCTTCTGCTTTCGCTCATCGGCAAATAGGATCGGCGAAACCAGCGGGCGGTAGGATTCGCTGATCTTGATGTACGAATCGTTACGAACCTTGGCCATAAATTTCGTTTGCTCGGCGGGAAACCGCTCCGTCATTATCGCCAGTCGAACCGCATTCTCGTCAAAGACTGAGTCGCTGCTTGCCTTTTCTCTTTGATCGACACGGAGAATAACCACTCCGAGCTCGTTGGCATCGAAAGGCTCGGTAAAAGCCCCCACCTTTACGTCTTTAAGCGGTTTTGCAAGGACATCGACAAGTTCGGCCACCTTCAAATTTTGCGCCTTGCCTGTACCGTTGGTAATTACTCCGGGATCCGAGTTTTCCGCCACGAGTTTGTCAAAATCAGCTCCGGCTTTTAGCTGGGCATATATCTGTTTTGCTTTTGCACGGACATCAGCCTCATTCCGGCCGGCAAATCCGATAAACAGCTCGCTGATCGAAACAGTTTCAGGTTTAGTAAATCGGGCCTTGTTCTTTTCAAAATAATCTTTAAGTTCCTTTCCGCTCACGCCCCAGTAGATCTTTGCCTGAACTTCACGTTGTATGACGAGATCGCGTGTTATTTGCTTACGCCAGCTTCCCCTGACTTCCTGGGGATCGACTCCTGTCTTTGACATTTCTTCATAGAGAGCTTCGACAGTCTTTAGATTGTGCTCCTTCATGATCTGGACAAAGCGCTCATTGAGTTCTTTCTCGATTTCTTTCTCGAGGCCGAGTTCCTTAGCACGCTGGATGAGAAGTTCCTCATTGACGAGATTGGCGATCAGTTCGCCCTGTTTCTCGTCAACCGTCTTTTGGGCTTCTTCGCGGGTCTTGCCCTGCTGAACGATCGAATCGACCGCGTCCTTCATCTCGCGTTTTATTCGCGAAAGCGTGATGACGCCGTCATTTACCTGGGCGACGACCTCATCGACAACCTTTATCTCGGTTTCCTGTGTAAAGGCCGGAATGGCAAATATAGCCGCAATGGTCAAAACTGAAAAAATCTGTTTGAAATGTCTCATTCAATACTCCTGATCGGGGTTCAAAAAACTAATATTATTGCGTGTACGCCTGAATTTACAAAGTGTTGGATGCAAAAAGGCGGTTCGGCGTTCGTCGGCAAGGCCCGGAAAATAACCTGAAATCGATCTTAATTGGCTGTATATATTAATAGCGGCATTCCGCCGACTCCCTTTACTTCCGATGAACAAGAAATGCTCCGAGTGCGACCTTATTAACTTCGCGACCGCCGAGGCTTGTGTTAGATGCGATGCAGAGCTAAGCCGGGTTATTCATGCTTCCTCCCCAAAAAGAACGCTTGCGGGTAGGCTCCTTATCCGCTCCGGTGCCGTGGCTATAACGATCGTCGTGATAACTGTCGGTTTCTATCTCTCGCTATTGGTGTCGGCTGATAGGCTCTCGCCGCAGCAAAAAGAAACGGTACGGAACGCCATTTCGATCCTGCGTGAAAAGAACTTTGATTCCGAGGTAACGATATTGTCCACGTTTACCGCATATCGCGGAAGCGATAACTGGCTCAATGCCTCGGTCGCAAAAGAAAATGCTTACGCCGCCACCAACTTCCCTTTCGAGATAATGACCCTGTACCCTGACTTTTTCACCTACCCGATCGATGATGTCGAAAAGGCAGCAATACTGCTTCACGAAGCCCGTCACCTTATGGGCGAAGGCGAAAAAGAAGCGTACGAATACGTATGGAAAAATCGCGAACGACTCGGTTGGACCGAGGATAAATACGCATTATCATCTGTCTGGATCAACGTCCGTCACCAAACCCGCGAACACGTCCCGGAAATGTTTGTCTGCTCCCAGAACCCCGCTCACGATTGCACCGAGACCAGTAAATGGAAACGGTGACAAGT
>JBGTCF010000183.1:0-8601 GCA_041748975.1 Pyrinomonadaceae bacterium | reverse complement strand
TCTAGGCGTCACCCGCTCGTCAATAACCCGGGCAGCCATAGCCCTGAAAGAAAAAGGAATGATCGACTACGTCCACGGAACGATCACCATCATCGACAGGCACGATCTGGAGAAAGAAAGCTGCGAATGCTACGACGTGATTCTGAGGGCCGTTAGTGTATTTCGAAGTGGTAAGCGGCGAAGCGTTGCAGGGTAAAAGTTAGACCTTTTTTCGCCCGCTCGGCGGGTTTCTGATAAACCAGTGACTTTATTACAATGAAGTATCGCGTCCTAATGCGGATGGCATTTGAAATAAGGTTATGAAACACACAATTACACTCATTCCAGGTGATGGAATCGGTCCGGAGATCGTGGCGGCAACGGTGCGGGTTTTAGAGGCGACGGGCGTCCAGATCGAATGGGAGAACCAGATACTCGGAGCGCAGGCGCTTGAGAAGTATGGCGAAACGCTGCCCGAGGCCTCGATCGAATCGATCCGGCGGAACAAGGTCGCATTGAAAGGGCCAATAATGACGCCCGTCGGTAAAGGTTTTACATCGGTAAACGTCGGCCTGCGCAAGGCCCTTGATCTTTACGCCAATGTGCGTCCGGTCAAGGCATTGCCCAATGTGCCCTGCCGATACCCGGAACTTGACCTCGTCATCGTTCGCGAAAATACGGAAGGGCTTTATTCAGGGATCGAGCATATCGTCGTTCCGGGCGTGGTCGAGAGCCTCAGGATAATTACGGAAAAGGCATCCCGGCGGATCGTTCAGTACGCCTTTCAATACGCACGGGACAATGACCGCAAGAAGGTCACCGCAGTTCATAAAGCCAATATCATGAAGCTGTCGGACGGGCTGTTCCTCGAATGCTTTTATTCGATCGCGAAGGAATTTCCCGAGATAGAGGCCGACGATAAGATCATCGATAATTGTTGTATGCAGCTCGTCATGCGGCCAGAGCAGTTTGACGTGATGGTGATGGAAAACCTCTTCGGCGATATCTTATCTGACTTGTGTGCGGGGCTGATCGGGGGTTTGGGACTGGCTCCGGGGGCCAATATCGGCGAGCACGGAGCTGTTTTCGAGGCCGTCCACGGTTCGGCCCCCGATATAGCCGGACAAGGAATTGCCAACCCGACGGCGTTGATTCTCTCCGCTATCCAGATGCTTCGTTATATCGGCGAGCGCGAAGCGGGGAACCGGCTGGAAGCCGCTTTACTGGCCGTTTTTGCCGATGGCACCGCGATCACCAGAGACCTCGGCGGTACGGCAAAAACAAACGAATTTGCAAGGGCAATCGAAGATAAGATCCGCTCCGCTTCGTCGGCTTCGGCGTAAAAAAGAGGCCGCATTCAAGCGGCCCCGGAGAATATTAGAGTGAAGAGGCGGCCCGACCTTGGGCCGCCTACTTCGTTATGGCCCCTCAGGAGGAACGGGCTGGCCGACAAAATCCTGTTGGGCAGCTAGTGTAGTTGTCAACGGCACCGACCTTGCCGTAAAGGTGTAACGCTTGCCGTTAACCGTTATTGTATAGGTCACGCCGGTAGGGATATTTGCAAACTGGTAGTAGCCAAGAGAACTTGTAAGCGTACTTAGCTCAAAGTTGCCGGGCCCGGTGATCGTAACGACGGCCTTACCTATGCCGCGGCCGTCAGGGGATGTAACCCGCCCCGAAATATCGAGGGCCGACGGCAGCGGTGCCGATCCCTGTCCTGTAAGCCTAAGGGACGCCGCCGTAACTGTGCCCGTATCCTGAGGAACACAGTCGTTGAATCTGAGTATCCATGTGCCATTAGGATTACCAAGGTTAGCAAAAACCGGATCCAGCGGTACATTCTGGCCACTGCCATTTGACGCGCGGTAATCTCCAGGCGGAATGGCGGTTGTGTCGCCCACTGCACCCGCTGCGGCCCACCAATTATTGGTGGCGGTATCAAAGTAATTATAGGTACCGTTCAAGTTAGAACTATCGGCACCGTCGCCGCCGGTAAGAGTAAATATGTCCTGTGTCGAAGTGTTTCCAGGGGCAATCAATAAAACATCGAGATCCCCGACCCATGTATGAGTGCCCGTGAAACTGACGCGAATGTCGGATATGGGGCCCGTAACTCCGCTGACAGCGAATTGAACGTTTAAAGGTGGTCCGCAGGTGCCGGACGGGGCAACACCGTCGGGGATGGGCCCGACATTAGTACCCGCGAAAGTAACAGTACCTCCCGGCGGAGTTGTACTTGGGCTCGGGCTTGGGCTTGGGCTCGGGCTTGTACTTGGGCTCGGGCTCGGGCTTGGGCTTGGGCTTGGGCTTGTACTTGGGCTCGGGCTTGGGCTCGGGCTTGGGCTTGGGCTCGGGCTCGGGCTCGGGCTTGGGCTAACACTAGGACTGACTGAGGGCGAAGGGCTCGGCGACCCGGATGTGCATCCATCAGAAGTGATTGTAATCGTCCATCCGCCGCCGATCTGCCCTCCGTCGCCGCTGACAAAATCGCGAACAAACAGCGACCATGTGCCGTTAGGGGCGGTTCCGCCATAAACAGATGCAAACGTTGCAGTGCCAGCAGGTGCCGGAGCTGAGTGGTTCAGACCGGGTCCGGGGGCAGGGAATGAGGTCTCGCCTGGAGCATACCAGGATGTAGGTTTATATGTGCCGGGGCCCCAAGCGTCTTCATTGGGAAGTGGATTTTCACCCAGATCACTGAGTTTATACGTGACATTGACCATGTCAGGACCCTCACCGGCACCGTCCTGCAAAAGGAAGGCCGCACCCGTTGGGCCAACTAGTACAATTCCGACATCGTCGGGGAATGTATGGGAAAATCCGTTAAGTGTCACTTCCACGCCGCCGGGAGTGGTGACAATGTTACCCGGTAGCCCGGAAACATTGATTGACGAAGGATACGGGTCGCCGTTATTGGCCGCGCCGGCTGAAAGGGCGATTGTTGTGGCGTTTGTGAACGATGCGGGGGTGCATGGCGCCAGTAGAGCCGGTGTTGTGGCCTTTGAGGATGGTCCCTCTGCCTGCACGCTCAAAATTACCGGAAAAGTCGCCATGGCGACGGTCAACATTGCCCCGAGTATAAAATAGGCCTTTCGATGAGATCGTACGCTCTTCTTGTTTGCGAGTCCGTCTTTAGTCATATTGATTCGTATATTTTAATTCGATCTGAATTTCCGAAAGCAAAGATACACGACTGTCTGCGTTCTATGCGGAAATTTTAGCTGGAAGTCTATGGAAGATCCTATATGGACCCATAGTGATTATACGTCAGTAATACTGCTTAGCATAGCAAAAGTTTCGTCCGGGGGCAGAGATACCTCATTTCAATCGGAAATAACGGGTACCGGTTCAACGATTTAATTGCGGATTCGTTAGAGCCATCAGAATGATCAATAAAATGAAGTAAGGCACCAGCACTGCCGCTCCGGGGTAATCCTTCGCGACACGCTGGCCGAAAAACAATGCCGTGATTGTGGCCGTTCCGAGCACTGCTGCATAGAAGATGATGGCGAGAGAACCGGCAGCCATGAAATAAACGATTCCCGCCGCAGCGAGGGCCCCTGTCGCGATCTCGAGAATTGTAAGGGTACCCAGCATCATCGGCACCGTCCCTGCAAACAGCGTTTTAGAGAAATGGTCTTTCAAAAAGCTTAAATTGCCGCTCCAATCAAAAGCCTTATCCAAGCCTGACTGGATGAAGAGGATCGCCGTGAGTAGCGCGGTAAATAAGGCGGGAAGATTCTTTAATATCTCGTCAGTGCTTGTCATCCGATAATGAGTACGCCCTTACTTACGTGCGGGGTTCTGCATCAGGGCCTCGATCTCGTCTGCGTCCTTTGGCACACGGGCCGTGAGATTTAGATTTCCATTCTCAGTCACCAGCACGTCATCCTCGATGCGTATGCCTATGCCGCGATATTTTGCAGGTGCGGTTTTATCATCCGGCGGGATGTATAAGCCGGGCTCGACGGTAAGCACCATTCCGGGAGCAAACGGCCGCGAGTCCTTCGCGGTCTGATCGGTAAAATATCGCCCGGCGTCATGCACATCGAGGCCGAGATAGTGGCCGACGCCGTGCATGTAGTATTTCATATACGATTTCTTCTTGATCAGATCCTTCGTCTTGCCCTTGAGCAGGCCGAGCTTTTTCATCCCCTCGGTAAGAAGCTCGATCGAAAATTCCTGGCGGCCTTTGACCGTGTTTCCCGTCTTTGTATATTCGATGCACTGGAGTTGAACATCGAGTACGACGTCATAGACCTCACGCTGTGCGGGAGTGTAACGTCCATTTACCGGGAATGTGCGGGTGATATCCGATGCATAGCCTTGATATTCTGCTCCGGCGTCGATAAGTAATAGATCGCCATCCTTGAGCGGGGCGTTGTTTTCGACATAGTGGAGTATCGTCGCATTATCGCCGCCACCGATGATCGAATTGTAAGCGACTCCGCTCGCTCCCTGATCACGCATATATGATTCCATCAGGGATTCGACCTGGAATTCGTTCATACCGGGTTTAACCTTTTTCATCGCCAGAATATGAGCGTCAACGGCAATGTCCGCGGCCTTTTGCATCAGTGCGACCTCGTCGTCCGTCTTATGCAAACGCATTTCGCCGGTGATCAGCGTCGGGTCGACGATCGTGTGCGGCGGGTATGCTGTTTTCAGGCGTCTTACACGCTGTTCCGTAAGGTATTGCAATATTTGCAGATCGAGCTTTTCGTCGACTCCGAAACGGTAATAAAGTTTGTCGCGTCCGTCGAGGAGCTTGCCGATGTCTGAAGTGAATTTATCGACTGAGAACGAGCGGTCGGCCTTGTAATTCTTTACCGCTCCCTCGACGCCTTGCCGGCGGCCGAACCACGTCTCCATTTCCGGGTCACGCGGGCGGACGTAGAGCGTGTACGGCTTTTTGGCCCCGGCTGTGATCACGGCGATTGCGTCGGGCTCGGGAAAGCCGGTCAGGTACCAGAAATCGGAATCCTGGCGGAATTTGAACTCCGTGTCATAGCTTCGCCGTGCTTCATGGGCGGCGGGGATGATCGCGACGGAGTTTTCCTCCATTTGATCGATGAATCGTTGTAGCTGTTCTCGCATAGTAACGATAGTCTAGCGTAACTAAGTGAAAACTTTTAGCTACGAATTACACGAATGTGACGAATTGCTTTCTTACATTTCGTCACGTCATACAAAGTCGTGGGAAATCACGACGCTTCCAGCGGTTGTGTAATTCGTGTAATTCGTGGCTAAATCTTGTCTTGTGAGCCACACGCTGCGAATAACGGAACTATTTCTGTCAATACAGGGTGAATCGTCGCATGCCGGACGGCCGTGCTCATTTGTGCGCCTTACGGGCTGCCCGATGCGGTGCGTGTGGTGCGACAGCGAGTATACATTCACGGGCGGCGAACGGATGTCGTTTGACGATATTTTTGAGCGGCTGGATGAATTCGGCTGCTCCCTTGTTGAGGTCACTGGCGGGGAGCCGCTGGCACAGAAGAACGTTTTTCCCTTTATTAACGAGCTTTGTGATCGCGGATATGAAGTGCTGATTGAAACTGGCGGTTATATTTCGACCGAGCTTGTCGATCCACGGGCAAAGATCATTTTGGATGTAAAATGCCCCACCTCCGGCGAATCAGAACGTAACCACTGGCCGAATCTCGAGCGGCTCCGTCCGGATATGGACGAGGTTAAGTTTGTAGTTGCCGACCTCACGGATTGGGAATTTGCAAAGGAGGTGATAGTCCGCTACGCCCTCGTTGCCAGAGCCAAGGAAATCCTGATCTCTCCTGTTCATGGCTTCGCGGATCTTGCGGGCATCGCCGAGGCGGTTGCGTCGAGCGGGTTACCGGTGCGGCTGAATCTGCAACTTCATAAGTATATCTGGGGTGCTGAGGTGAATGGCGTTTAACGTATCAGGCATTTTTATTTAGTAAGAAAGACATCCCGCAGAGTCGCAGCGAAGCAGAGAAGAAAAGCAGCTGCATATAGCACTGGGGGAGGTATCGAGGATAATCGCGGAGTTAAGCGGGACATTTCCCATTCGACTTCCTCTCTTCTCTGCTCCTCTGCGACTCTGCGGGAGATAAGGCTAGAATATTTCCACAATATGCATATAAATGAGATATCTGGACAGATTGTTGACGCGGCATATAAGATCCACACGACTCTCGGTCCCGGGCTGCTGGAGTCAGTTTATGAAACGGTTCTTGCACACGAACTCACACGGAGAGGATTTGCAGTCAGAACCCAGGTTTCTATTCCCGTTGTTTATGAGGATGTGAAACTCGAGTTGGGATTTCGGGCGGATATGATTATCAACGACAGGGTGCTTATCGAGGTAAAATCGGTCGAAGCGATCGCTCCTGTTTTCCCGAAACAGGTCCGGACCTATCTCCGCTTAACCGATCTCAGACTTGGACTTTTGATCAATTTCAATGTGAATCTCATCAAGGACGGCATCACACGTATCGTGAATAATCTGAATGAATAGGAACGTACTAGCTATCGTCCTTGTATCAGGTGGAATGGACTCGTGTGTGACAGCTGCGATAGCGCGACAAAAGAACGAGTCACTGGCATTCCTGCACATCTCTTACGGCCAGCGGACTGAGGCACGCGAGCGTCGGGCGTTTAACGACATTGCTGATCATTATGGAGCTGAAAAGCGAATGGATATTTCGATCGAGCACCTTGCAAAGATCGGCGGGTCTTCACTCACCGATGAGAAAATGGACCTCACTGACGCTGACCTTGAGTCAAATACGATCCCGACGAGTTACGTTCCGTTTCGCAACGCTAATATGCTGTCGATCGCGGTGAGTTGGGCAGAGGTCATCGGGGCGAATACCATTTATATCGGGGCGGTGGCGGAGGATTCGAGCGGTTATCCCGATTGCCGGCCGGAGTTTTATACGGCGTTTCAATCTGTGATCGACACCGGAACAAAACCCGAAACCCGCATCGAGATCTGCACGCCGATTATTCATTTCTCAAAGTCGGAGATCGTAAAGAAGGGAATCGAACTAGATGCTCCACTTCACCTGACCTGGTCATGTTATCGAAGCGAGGAGCTGGCGTGCGGGACGTGCGATTCGTGCGCCTTGCGGCTGCGGGGCTTCGCGAAAGCTGGGGTAATTGATCCGATCGAATATTCCGAAAAATACAAAGAGCGATAAATGACCGAAGTTCATATCGCGAGGTCCTCGGGGCCCAGTTTGAGCTTTTTCAGATCGCCGAGGGCAGCGAACGCAATTCGCGAGGTCGTGAAGTATTTCCGTGCGAGATCGGCAAGATTGTCGCGTGTAACGGCATTTATCTTTTCGAGTGTCTCCTCGACAGGAATCTGGCGGCCGTGGACTATCTCAGACTGGGCGAGCGTTGCGGAGCGGGCGGCCGAGTCTTCGAGACTCAAAAGGATCGACGCGATCGATTGCTGCCGCGCGAGATCGAGTTCTTCGGGGCGCACGCCGTTATTGACTATGTCACGCATCTCGGCAAGGCTGAGATCGACCACATCACGGACATGCTCGGGCGAGCACCCGGCGAATATCGAGAATAGACCGCAGTCCTGATAAGTGATCGATGACGAGCCGACGCTGTAGGCCATGCCACGCTCTTCGCGGATTTTTTGCCATAAACGGCTCGAGGTGCCGCCGCCAATGATGTTTGCAAGCAAGTCAGCGGCATACCGGCGTTCGTCGGTCGCCGAAACGAGCGGGGTTGCGATGATCAGATGAGCTTGTTCGAGGCCGCGTTTCTGCTTTACGAGAAATGGCGAGGCGAGCTGGGGAACCGAGGCGCGGAGATTGCCATTTGAACCGGATCTTACCGCCAAAGCCGAGCCGCCAAACATTCTCTTTGCGAGATCGATAACCTGCTGATGATTGATATTGCCCGCCGCGGTGATCACCAGATTACCCGAATTGAATACATTCTGATGATAATCCGCAGTAATCGCGGGGCTAAACGACCGCACCGTATCCTTGGTCCCGGCGATCGATAATCCCAACGGGTGATCAGGAAAAAACGCAGAGCTGAAGATATCGCCGAGAAACTCCTCAGGTGAATCCTCGATCATTTTCATTTCCTCGATGATAACCTGCTGTTCGCTTTTTAGATCGGCGGCATCAAAACGCGGATTCGTAAGCATATCGGCGATCAGGTCAAACGCCTGTGGGAGCTGATCATCAATTACCTTGATGGCAAACCCCGTCTCTTCGTGCGAAGTGAAAGCATCAAGATTGCCGCCCAAACGGTCCTGCTCGATGGCGATTTCGAGTGCCGAGCGCCGCGTCGTCCCCTTAAAAACCGTATGCTCGATAAAATGTGAAATGCCGTTAAGCTCAGCCTGTTCATGCCGCGATCCCGCTCGGAAAAAGAACCCGAGCGTAGCGGACCGCACCCCGGGCATGCGGTCGGTAAGTACTACGAGGCCATTATCAAAATGTGTTTCCGCTATCTCTTCTCTCATCATCGTGCGAAAGAATTGAGACTAACACGGCGAGCGAGATGATTAAAGCAGGGTGCGGAAGCCTTCTTGTGTGAAATGGTCGTCGTGGGTGAGAACCTCCGAGATCCGATGTTCACGCATGGACAGCATCGATATGCAATCAGTCA
>JBGTCF010000182.1:0-4822 GCA_041748975.1 Pyrinomonadaceae bacterium | reverse complement strand
CTGTCAGCATCAACCCCGGCCGTTGCCGCCGAGGCGATGAAGGCCGCCAAAGAGAGCGGTGCCGTCGTTTCCTACGATCTCAATTACCGTGATTCGCTGTGGGGCAAACGCGGCGGCCGCGAGGCCGCTAATGAGGTAAATGCCGAACTGCTGGCTTTCGCAGATATTGTCTATGGGGTACTTGATCTCGATTCAAGGCTCTCCAACTTCGATCCGGAGGTTTTTCGGCGTTTGGCGTCTAAAATGAACTCACGTTTTCCTGGGCTAAAGATCGTGGCTACCACCCTTCGCGATACCCACTCGGCAAACCGTCACGACCTCGGTGCAGTTTGCCTCTTCGAGGACAAAGTTACCGTTGCGCGGGCTTTCAATAATGTCGAGGTGATCGACCGCGTAGGCAGCGGCGACGCTTTTGTTGCTGGTTTCGTCGACCATATTCTCGAAGGCAAAACCATTCAGGCCGCGCTCGACTGTGGAACCGCCCACGGCGTTCTGGCCATGACCACGCCCGGCGATGTCTCTATGGCAACCTCCGCCGAGGTGTCCCGCCTCATGAAAAGCGCCGACACCGCCCCCGTCCGCTGACCCCCGCATCCTCAGCACCAGCCAATTCCACGTCTTTAGTCGCAACCGGCATCTTTGGGTCTCGCCCTACGGACCAAATACAAGGACGTTGACGGGAATATCACTCGCTGGGGAAACCTCGCACTACATCGTGCAAGACGGGCCGGTATCGAAGAAGAGACTAGGTTTTTGTGGTATTCTGTTAAAATAGTGAGTTGAATTAGATGAATATTGCCGGAGCATTGTGTGGTCACTTTTCGCGTGGTCAGAGATTTGTGATCGAAGCAGAGTGAATTGTAAATGTCTCTTTAAGGGCATTCAAATGGATCCGAAAAATTTGGTTTTCGAAGCACAAATTATCGAGAATCTTAAGAAAACGCGGTGTCGGTTCCTTATATTCGATGAACCACGAAGTAGTTTCCGTAATAATACCTACCTACAATCGAGCCGGCATGGTCGTCGAGGCGATTGAGAGCGTGATCGCTCAAAGTTATAAGGCGACACAAATCATTGTCATTGATGACGGTTCTCAGGATGGTACCGCCGAGCGTGTGGCAGAGTTTAAGAACGTTGAATACATCTATCAGGAAAGGAAAGGGCAAGCCGCAGCCCGCAATTTGGGCTTGGCCCATGCCAAAGGCAAATACATCGCTTCTCTCGATTCTGACGATATTTGGGACGCAGATTTCCTCAAGGTTGCAGTCGATGCAGTCGAACGATTCGAAGTAGATTTTGTTTTTCTTAATTGGCGCGATTTCTCTGAAGGTGAATATCGATCTAACAATTTTAATTCAATCAAAGAACTGCGAAGAGGTAAAAGCAATTCACATGAAGAATGGTCCCAACTAAGCCCCGGAGCGGTCCGCACCGTCTTCGTTAAAACCTGTGCGGCCCCTACTTCAGCCTGGCTTATTCGCCGTTCCTCCTTATTCTCTTGTTGGAACGAAGAGATGAAGATTGCTGATGACTGGTATTTGATTTTGGAAATGGTGCTTATGAGACCTTGCAAGGCAGCATACACGCATTTTCCTCACTGGACGAAAAGGGTTCAAAGCGACAATGTTTGCCACGGTAGAGACGCCATCGAAGTCATACAGGAATTAGGGCTGCATGACGAACGGGTATTTTTGCGTGACTTTCATGGGCTATTAAGTTCCCAAGAAAAAGCTGTCGTAAAAAGGCGGTTATCCAAGAATCAATTTTATTTTGGGTACTTAATGATTAAGCGCGAAGGTTTTTCTTTCGAAAGGTTGGAATTCATCGCCAAAGCTTTTACATTGGCACCGGTTGCCGCCATCTCCCATTTCGTGGAATTGTCGTTTAATCATTTGAAGCGTCGAAGGCTCCTCGCCCGGGGCCGAAAAAGATGATTCCGGGGAAGTCCATGTATCCAGAAGAAAGCCTGACGGGCGATATGGCTGGTAATTCGTTCGAGCTGGTTAGAAATATAAGTCTACCTGTCTAATGTCATATCGCATTCCTGTTGCCCGCCCGCTCTTTATCGGCAACGAAAAATTATATGTCGATGATTGCATGGATTCTGGCTGGATCTCTTCAGCCGGAAAATACGTATCCCATTTTGAAAAAAGTTTTGCCGACTACTGCGGGGTTAAGCACGCGATAGCGTGCTGCAATGGAACGGTCGCTCTCCATCTCGCCCTCATGGCCGTGGGCGTCGCCGCTGGTGACGAGGTGATTGTACCTACATTGACTTTCATTGCCACACCGAATTCAGTTGTTTACTGCGGAGCTGAACCGGTTTTTGTGGATTCTGAGTTAGGGACTTGGAACATCGATCCTCAGGAGGTAGAGGAAAAGATCACGCCGCGAACAAAAGGGATCATCGCCGTGCACCTCTATGGACACCCCGCTGATATGTTCGCGCTTAGAAAGATCGCAGAACGGAATGGGATTTTCCTTATAGAAGATGCGGCCGAGGCTGTCGGAGCAACATGCGAAGGCAGCGTGGTCGGTTCGATCGGTGACGCTGCCGCCTTCAGTTTTTATGCGAACAAGATCATCACGACCGGTGAAGGCGGTATGGTCGTAACGAATGACGACCAGGTTGCGGAACGGGCGCGGCAATTGCATGGCCAGGGCATGGACCCAAATCGGCGATACTGGCATCCGGTGATCGGATACAATTACCGCATGACGAATTTGGCAGCAGCAGTCGGGCTTGCGCAATTAGAATCGATCGACAAGCAGATCGAGATGCGTCTGTGCGTCGCGAAACTCTACCGAAAAAACCTGAACGGCATTTCTGGAATTCAGTTTCAACCTGAGCAGGCTTGGGCTCAGCATGTTTTCTGGATGTTCAGCATCATTCTCGATCCGTCGAGCTGGCCAGATCGCGAGGTTGTAATGAACAGGTTAAGTGCGCAAGGAATAGAAACCCGTCCTGTCTTTTACCCTGCACATACGATGCCGCCTTATCAAAAATCGGTTGGGAAACAAGAGTTTCCCGTATCCGAATGGCTGAGCGGGAACGGTATTAGTTTACCGACGTGGGCAGGGATGACCGAGAGTGACATTCAGTATGTTTGCGATGCTGTCATCGAATGCCAAAATGTTTAATCTCTTTCGCAGATCGCCATGGTTCTGGAATGACTGATCAAAAGATCTTTTCGATCATAATGCCAACGTACAACTGTGGCGACAAGGTTGAAAAGACCCTGCGATCGATACTTTCGCAAAATGAAAAGTTATTTGAGTTGATAGTTATCGACGGTGCGTCTTCAGACAATACGGTCGAACTCATAAGCAAATACAACGAACATTTAACTATCGTTTCCGAAAGCGACAACGGGATTTTCGATGCCTTTAATAAAGGGATAGACCTGGCAACCGGAAAATACCTTTATTTTATCGGAGCTGGCGATTGCCTTCGGCCTGGAGTTTTAGATCAGGTGAAAGCCCTACTACCAGCGGAATCCCCCACTCTTGTCTATGGCAAATGTTTCATTGTTAAGAGTAAGCATTTCGACGGCAAACAATTTCAAACATCCGACTTTACCTGGACGAACATTTGTCATCAGGGCGAATTTTACGATCGCTCGATATTTGAGATTGTTGGGAAGTACGACGAGCAGTACCCAATTTTCGCCGACTGGATGCTGAATCTTAAATGTTTCCTGAACGAGGAGATAAATAAACTATACATTCCATTGTATATAGCCGATTATGAAGGGGTCGGATTAAGTTCGGAGATCGATAACGACCCTGCATTCAAGAAAGAATTCCCGCTGTTTGTCAAACGGAAACTAGGAATTAGGGCATTCATCAAATGTAAGTTCAAAATGATGAGGCCTAATTCGGTTTACTTTACGCACGGAGTCGGCTATCCACTATTATATGAGATACTCGGACAGATAGTCCCATTTTTCAAGCCCGCCTTCAGATACGTGCGAAATAGATTCAGGAAGTGACGAATTAAAATCGAAAAGTTCAGGCGATGACGCTTTCCGCGAATCCTTTTTCATAGAGGATCCAAAGGCCCAGCACAAAGCTCAGTACGCCAGCGAAGCATCTCATCAAAACGTTGACGCGGTCGAAGCGCTTGGCCGTAAAATGAAGGGGAATGCCGATCGCAAAACTCATGAGCATCATTCCACCGATCGATCCGATGCCAAAAACTACGATGTAAAGCAATCCTAAAGATCGGGAATCGATCGTCGGCAGCATGAGCAGCATCAAGCCCGCACTTCCTGCAAGCCCGTGAACCAAACCGATAATTAACGGTCGGGGACTCAGTGAAAGTCCATGATGCGTTTGCAATTCAGCATCTTCGTCGCCGTGGGAATGTTCATGAAGGTGAGGATGGACGTGAGGGCGTCCCCCATGTTCATGTTGGTGCAAATGCAGCGTCCCGCCGCGAACGATCTTCATAAGAACGCCCAGGCCAAGAAAAACGAGCATTACACCGACGCCCATCTCCAATACGGTCGCTACGCGTTCGCTTACCCGAAAATCGAGCAGCAGCACAAAAATTCCGACGGCCAACAAAGCGATCGTGTGCCCCAATCCCCAAACGCCGCCAACGATTGCTGAACCCCAAAGGCTTCTCCGATCCGTAACGATGGTCGAAACCGCGGCTATGTGGTCGGCCTCAACGGCATGCTTTAGGCCCAGTATAAAACCGAAAAATAAGATCGTTAAGGTAGAAGTCGTCATTTAGTTTTTTCCATTCATCTCATGCGAACGAGTTGTAGCAGATAACTGCGCCAAGACATGTGACCACAAACGCACTGAAGACCGG
>JBGTCF010000181.1:0-4671 GCA_041748975.1 Pyrinomonadaceae bacterium | reverse complement strand
GCCCGAAGGGCAGTCCCGTAACGGAGTGGGTAAGTTGAACAGGTGCTCCGATAATGGTACCCGGAGCATCACTGTTAAACCGGATCAGTTGATTATCTTCGTTCACGCCGAGCAGTTGAAAAACCAACTGGCCGCCCGTTGCCTGTTTACAGATCTGGATAAATGCATCTGCAAGTGCGACGTTCGAAGCGTCACCGAGGATGACTTCGCCTTCTTTCGATGCCACGCGTCCCTTGACGCTTGTTCCATTTCCGACTTCGACCGTACCGCGTGCGATCACGCTGCCGATCACCGAACCATATGTTCCGAGCGATGCTGTGTCGGCAATGAAGAACACATTACCCGGCTTTGCACCATTCTCTAGGCTCATCTGGAACGATTCTGCCGACTTCATTGCTCCCGAAATACGGAATACAAATGAACCGGTCGCATCGCCGTCCGCGTCCAAAACCATCTGTCCTGCCAATGCGGCTGACGGTGCACAGTAAACGCCCGGCTTGAATGTGCCGCCCGTCAATTCACCGTCCATGTCCTGGCAAGGAAGCTGGTTGATCATTGAGATCGCTTTGGTGACGCCGCTGCGTGCTTTCATGCCGCTGCCGTCTTCACCAAGCGAGGCTTCGTCAAGGCCGCTGCCCGACTTGCCTTTTACGCCTGCTCCATCGCCTCTTACTCCTTTCGCTCCGAATACTGTGTATTCAGAAGCCGAACCGAAGTTCAAAGCTACAGCAAGCATGTCTGGGCGGGCTACTTTAACGGAGCCCTTGCTGCCGCCCCGGGTCGTGAGGTCTTCCCTCTGCGCCGAAACGACCGAACCATCGGACATCAAATAGAGCCCTGACGCCATAACCGCCAGCAGCACTAATGCCGATAAATAGATCTTGTTGTTTAGAAATTTTCTAAATGTCATTTTTTTTGTGATCCCTCCAAGTTTGTAAACTCGTGTTTTGTGATACCGCACTTACGTACGGCTGTTGTGAACTTTGTGCCCGCGATACTTAAGCAATGATCTGAAAACTCATTCATCACGCAGTAAAACTAAGCAACTAACTTCCGACACTCTGAAACGGCAATGTATCGGGCATGCGATACGACTGCCAAAATGAAGACTTGTTATCAGGTAAATGGACCCAAAGGGAACACTTACCACTTGTACAGATTGAACGTTCCCTCCAATATACAGCAGAATCGGTTTTTGTCAAGAAAAATCTTCATCTGCCCGCATCGGAAAGACTTGTCAAATTCAGTCAGACCAGGGAATGGCGGTGCCAGTCCCCTTGAACGTATAGTCTTATTCTAACCTTATCGACTGCCTGAGAAAATGCCCAATAGAGCATATCTTCCAAAAACTTTTATTAGGCCTTCGACGCAGTAGCTCTCTGACCATTTATTTTATGCTTGCTGTCAAATTATCAACCCCCGGGAAAGGGACAGCGAAACTATAGGTTGACGCTAATATACTCCTGTTTAAAATATTGTCAAGTCAGGAACAGGCATGTATTAACCCAGATTACGCATTAGGAAAACATAGCCACTAATGCATGAATTTCTTTCCGGATGAGGCACTTTCCACAATCCGGTTGCAGGAAAAAAAGAGGCCGCCCATTCCTGAGCAGCCTCTTGCTTACAGCGATAAGGAGGGTTTACTCCTTCCCGATAAAATTGACATCGGTCAGGCTGTCGGACACCTGGATCACACGTGAGTCAAATCGGAAGCGCCTCGAACCGACGCCGATGATATATGTCCCGCCGGCCGCTACGTCCTCGAACGTGTAATAGCCCAGCGAGCTGGTGACAACACTCGTTGCCACGCCAAACGAATCTACGATCGTCACCCGCGCACCGCGAAGCCCGCGTCCGCCGGGCTCCATTACGCGTCCGGAAACGAGGACGCCGGTCGATGTGGTCGAAAGCGTGTTGGTATCAGTGGCCGAGCTATTAGCCGGCTGAGGATCGGTGACCCCCGCAGGAGCAGTGATCGTAGCCGTATTGACCAGATTACCTGTCGCACTTTCCGAGACCATCGCCGTGATCAAAAATGTCACAGTGGCCCCAACCGGCAAGTCCACCAAAGCATTGATGTTCCCCGTTCCCAAAGCGGGACAGGTGCCGCCACCCGTTCCTGAGCACGTAAATGACGGCGAGTTAAACGAGGACGAAAAGTTATCGATCACCGTAGCACCAACAACGGGATCGGGGCCCGAGTTAGTGGCCACCACTGTATATCTAGCGAATGCACCCGGCGCGTAGGTAGCGAATCCGTCAGTCTTTGTGATCGACAGGTCTGACGAGCCCGCTCCGGGCGCAATGGATATACCGTCGATGATCGGAAAGAACCCAGTGTCCTCATTATCAAAGGAGCCTATTAACGTGGCGGCACCGGTCGAAAGATTGATCGAGTAAAAAGAGGAAATGCCGGCGGTACGAAAGGCCGCAAAAGCTACGCCTGTGCCCGGCTGAATATCAAAGCCGCCGAAGTTCCCTGCGTTAACACCCAGTGGGCCGACGGTGAACAATTGCCCTGAATTTGGCGATACCGGTGAGCCGCCGAAGCTGCCGATACGCACCAGATTGTTCGTACCGTTATCAATACCATACAGCGTGGGACCTGCCACTCCGGCGATGTCGTTTACGGATGCCACGCGAGAGACCAGCGGAATTTTCCCTTCAGAAGGATCCCCCAAGGCGTAGGCCAATGGGGTGTCGCTGGCCACGACGGTACCGTCATTCGGATTCAAGCGTCCGTTGGCGGTTGTGGAGTCAACCCTGCGAATGCGGTCGTCAACGGAATTAATGTCACCACCATAAAAGATGCCGGTGTTTGACAGAGTCGATATTGTCCCGCCAACTGACGAAATCGCTCCGGTCGCGAGATCGATCGTCACCACCCTAGTGAGCCTAGTAAGAGGATTAGGAAGTCCGTCCTTATTGGCAACGGCATAAAGTACCCCATTGGCCGGACGAAATTCAATAAATTCAAGAGCCTCGTTATTTGCCGTGACCAGCCCTGTCAACGCGATATTAGTAAGCAGCAAATTTGGCGTCGCGGCGTTAAAGCTGATAAGCCTGTCATTATTAAAATCGTATGCGTAGACCACCGGGTTGACCAGAGGGGCCTGGGGAACCATCGCTGCTAAACTCTCCGATCCAGTTCCATCATAACTGGCCTCGTCAGCGGCGATCCTGGCCTGCTTGGCAGCGGATAACTCGCTGATCTTGGAAGACTTGAACGCTGGCTCGCTCTTTCCCGCTCCACGCTGTGCGTCGACCGGCAATGTGAAAATTGCGACTGCCAATAAACATAAAAGAGCGCCGAACCTAATCGACGCTCCGCGAAATACCGATACTGACTTCTCGAAGTTCTTAATCATTACCCTAGGTCTCCTGAATTGAAAATAAAATTCGAAATTAGTGTTCGCTATTGTCCTGACGAACCTAACCAATGTTCCCCGCAAACTGACATAATCACCGGGAACCAAAAAAGCGCTTTACGCCATAAAAAGACTTTTTTCATTATGCGTTTTGAGCTTCAGCTTTGTCAATTATTTAGTTTTTTCGGCTCCTGGTGCATTTTGTAGCCGTCGTTACCTTGAACCGGATTTGGCGTTAGAAGATTTAGCCGCTAATACACGAATAATAGTCGCAAAACAGTCGGATTGTTTCAATTCACGCATTCTATGATAAAAAATTCGTGTATTCGTGGCTAACTCCTCCTAAAGCGTAGTCTAGGAGTCTGACGGGAAAAAGCGGATTTCGATTTCGCTCCGTGGAGCGACATCTTTGTAGGAATCGATTTCATAAAAAACAATGTAGCTCCATAGGAGCGGTATATCATTGAATCGACAGGGTTTAGTGTCGCCCCTAAAGGGGCTGCGAAATTTTATCTGCGACGCGTTCTACAAAGATTTAGCTCCTACGGAGCCGTTTTAGAGATCAGAAACTATGTTCTCTATTTTTTCCGACAGGCTCCTAGGTTGAAATTATTCAATGCCGGCAGCAATGAGGGGCAGTCAGAGCAGAGCGGAGAATCTACTTGATTATCGCCATTATAGTTGATGTTTGTCAATGTTTTTCTGTGATTAACACAAATTTGCATCAGGTAAAAATCAGCCACGAATACACGAATTTTTTCAGGCACAATTCCGAAAAACTCGAAGAAATAGACTTTCGAATTTCCAAATTTCATTAGTGAATTCGTGGCTAGTTGATCGGTGCGAGGCGAGCTAAATAATATCGAGACTTCTAACTTTCTTTTGCGATCAGAGGTTCGCTCAGGTTATCCGCCACGGGTTCGGGGCCGATATGCTTGAAGGGGGCATCCGCGGCACCTGTAGGAGAAGGTTCGAGAGCGGCATTCAGCACGTCGCTTATCCACACAGCGGGAATTATCTCCAGCTCTTGCCGTACGTCATCGGGAATCTCTTCGATGTCTCCTTCGTTCCGCGAAGGCATAACAATCCGCCGAATGCCGGCACGATGGGCCGCCAAAACCTTTTCCTTGATCCCGCCCACTGGAAAAACGAGCCCGGACAATGTGATCTCGCCCGTCATCGACGTATCGAAACGTACCTTTCGGCCGGTGTACAAGGATGCAAGTGCCGTAGCCATCGTTACGCCCGCGCTTGGCCCGTCTTTGGGTATCGCACCTGCAGGGACGTGAAGATGAACGCC
>JBGTCF010000180.1:0-2896 GCA_041748975.1 Pyrinomonadaceae bacterium | reverse complement strand
TGCCCGCCCATTGTGCATTCCGCGTCGTATGTGCCGCGGTAAACGAGGGCGTAGGTGTCGTCGTTCAATTTCACAAGCTGCTCTTCGTCGAGCTTAGCTTCTGAGCCCTCGCACTTTGCTTCGGAGATCATCTTGACCTCGTCGGCCTTGCTCATCCGTTTACCGTCGTTATAAGCGACGAACCTGTCCGAAAGGTTCTCTTCGAACCATTTTGTGTCGCCGGCGAACCAGGACGCGTGGGCTTTCCTGTCCATTTCCATCAACGATGCAGCGGTCGGCGCCGCTGCCGTTGGCTTTGCGGTATTGGCATTAGAATTCGCTAAATTAGCGGTATTCGTTGCCGTGTTTGTGCCGGGCTCACATCCTGCGAGCATCGAAATGCAGAAAGCAGCCACGGTCAATAGAGTGATCCTTTTCATTCCTTTTCCTCCTAAAATGTATTGTTAAATGTAAATACAGAAAGCCCCAGGGGGTTTTCGAATAAAAACCTTCGAGCGTTCCTCAGTAGTCGTAATTGGGTATAGTTTTAACACCCATACAATATGTTGTCAAGTTTTGGATGCATTTGTATCTCCCGAGGCGGTTGGGCCGATACTTGGGGCAGGCTAAGCGTAGATGGCATGGCAACTAGTGGTTAAAGTGCCGGATGCCGGTGAATGCCATCGCAATACCGTGCTCATTGGCGCCTTCGATCGACTCCTCGTCCTTGACCGAGCCGCCCGGCTGGATGATGGCCGAAACGCCAAGCGATGCAGCCTCGTTAACGTTATCGCGAAACGGAAAAAAAGCATCCGATGCCAGTACTGATCCCTTGATGGGCAATGCAAACCTTTCGGCCCGTGCAGCCGCGATCCTGATTGAATCCACCCGATTCATCTGTCCGGCTCCGACACCGATCGTTTGGCCCGGAATGGCCAGAACGATAGCATTCGATTTGACGTGTTTGCAGATTGTCCAGGCGAACAGCATCGTCGAGACCTGCTCATCGGTTGGAACGGCCACCGTGACGAAATTTAGCTCAGACGCTGATAGTCGTGCAGAATCCCGATCCTGAACAAGCATTCCGCCAGAGATCTGTTTGTATTCCCATCCGGAATTTCCGACTGCGGCCGCGCGAAGGACCCGAAGGTTTTTCTTGCTTTGAAGTATCGCCAGGGCTTCGTAGTCAAAATCAGGAGCTATAACGACCTCAGTGAATATTTCTTTTACGGAGGATGCAACGACATGGTCGACTTTTCGGTTGAATGCCACGATACCTCCGAAGGCCGAAATCGGGTCTGTCGAGAGAGCCCGTCGATACGCTTCTTCATTAGATGAACCGGTCCCGACGCCTGACGGGTTTGTATGCTTGATGATCGCAACAGCCAGTTCTGGGATGTCGTTGATCAGTTTCCACGCAGCTTCGGCGTCGACATAATTGTTAAACGACATTTCCTTCCCGTGAAGCTGTTCAGCGTCCGTGATGCCGCCGCCGGCCTCTGACCGGTAGAGGGCCGCACTTTGGTGAGGATTCTCGCCGTATCTCAGGTCGGATACTTTGGCAAGTTCGATGACCCGATATTCGGGCGAGCCGGTATCTTTCTCAAGACGTTCGGTTTGCTCGGATTCGACGTCTTCCTCGGCCTCAATAAACATCAGTCCGCCGAGTGGATTAAGCGGTTCCAGCCGCTCGAGATCGTCAAATGAAAGCTGTTTGGCGAGATACGATGAGATCGCCAGATCGTAGGCCGCCGTACGTGTGAATGCAAGGGCGGCAAGCCGCTGCCGAGTTTCTGGCGATATGATCCCGCCGGTCGAATTCATCTCATCTATGACCTCGGCGTAAAGCCGCGGATCTGTAACAACAGTTACATCACGCCAATTTTTGGAAGCCGACCGAATCATTGCGGGCCCGCCGATATCGATGTTTTCGACGGCTTCTTCAAGTGAGACACCATCCTTTGCCACGGTAGCCTCAAAGGGGTAAAGGTTCACCACTAAAAGGTCGATTGGGTCAATCGAATGGTTCCTCATCGCGTCGATATGGGCCGGGTTATCGCGAAGGCCGAGAAGCGCTCCGTGGATCTTCGGGTGAAGGGTCTTGACTCGGCCATCCATCATCTCCGGAAAACCGGTCACATCGGCGACATCGGTAACACTTATTCCTTTATCTCGAAGAAATGTGGCCGTACCGCCGGTGGACAGTATCTCGACCCCGAGTGTAATTAGTACCTCGGCCAGTTTGGCGAGCCCTTCCTTATCGGACACGCTGATGAGCGCTCGTTTTATCATATTGTTTTGGGACATATCATTATCTGATTCTAAAAAAACAAAGCGGCCTGATGCGGCCGCTAAGAATTACTTCATGTTGATAGGTAAATAGTATCGATCCCGGATGATCTCCTGCCTTGCTTTTAAATAAAGTACCGGCCGACAAACAATAGACTTACCACAAAGATCACCGCGTAAACTATAACTTTGATAAGACTCATTTAATCTTCTATCCTACTAGCTTGCTCGTTTGCGGCATCTTAGCAAACAGTAATTTTATTCCCGAATCTCTGTCGATGTCAAAATCCTGCCGCCTAGTTCTTATTTATCTTTTAGTGTTGCTCACCATAACTGGCAGCTCGACCGCGCAGGATCTGATCGCCACGGTAAAGATCGCACCCGATTCGCCGTCAATTGCAGTGGTCGAGGGAAAATTTCTGTCAGCATCAGGGCATCGGCAGCTCCGATTTCTAACCGATTACGGGAGCGTTTCGAAGCTGGACCAGCGTATTTCGGAGGTAAAGCTCACGGACGGAAGCGGCAATCTGATAAATTCTCATTTGGCTGGCCCAGGCCGATATATTGCGGAAACGGATTTCACTTCCTGGTCCTATCGAGCTGATATATCGCCCCTGAAGGACCGCTT
>JBGTCF010000179.1:0-9088 GCA_041748975.1 Pyrinomonadaceae bacterium | reverse complement strand
GTTTACCGTAAGCTTTAACTCTAGGCAATTGGCCAAATTAAACCCAGAACGAAGCGTGACCCATCATATGAAAAATTACAGTTACGGGACCCTTGTATTGATCTTTCTGCTTTCACTTGCTGCGATCGGACAGACCGCAATACCGCGAACGGCCCTTTCAGGATTGAAAAGTGAAGTTACGGTCCGTCGCGATCAACGAAGTATTCCCTATATCGAAGCAGCATCTGACGCCGACCTTTATTTTGCACAGGGGTATGTCACCGCATCGGACCGTTTATGGCAGATGGACCTTTTGCGAAGGGTTGCCCGGGGCGAGACTGCTGAGATCTTTGGAAGCTCGGTGATCGAGGAGGATAAACGATGGCGGCGTTTCGGATTCGCATCTATCGCGGAAGAGAGCCTGAAAGAACTGACTCCGGAGCTTCGGGCCGCGCTAGAGAATTACGCCCGCGGTGTCAATGCCTATATTGCGACGCTTGATCAAAAAACACTTCCTGTTGAATTTCAGATCCTGCAGTACCGGCCTCGCGACTGGTCACCGGCTGATACCGTAGTGGTTGGTAAGATCCTCGCGGACGCGTTGAGCACTACATGGCGAAATGACCTGTTGCGGGCATCGATGCAGAGCCTCTCTCAGGATAAGGTCGCCGACCTAACAAACCTGGTGACTCCAGAGGACGTTGTGCTTTTCGGCAAGGACACGCCACAGCCGCGTCGTGGTGCAACGGGCTTCCATGTACCGATCGCCCCTGAAATTATGGAGATCGCGGACCGCGATGCCCAAACGCGTGCCGATTCGCTGGCCCGAGTCGGCCTTTATGCCGAAGGACTGGCTGCCAGCAACAACTGGGTCATTTCAGGCAAACGCACTGCCGATGGTAAGCCCATTCTTGCTAACGATCCTCATCTTGCTCCCTCAGCACCGGGCATTTGGTACTTAACACATTTATCGACCCCTTCAATGCGCGTCTCCGGCGTAACTTTTCCTGGCGTGCAAGGGATCGTTCTGGGCCACAACGACCACATCGCCTGGGGAGCCACAAATGTCGGCCCTGACGTGCAGGATCTTTATCACGAGGTATTTAACGATGCCGGTGAATATAAGACCCCGACGGGCTGGCAAAAACCGAAGGTACGCAAAGAGCAGATTAGGGTCAGATCGAATCCCACCAAACCCGATACCACGGCCGTCGAGTACATTGTCACAGAAACCCGCAACGGCGTGATAGTGATCGAAGATGCCGGAAAGAAATATGCGCTGAAATGGACCGCCCGCGATCCTAAAAATAACGAATTCGAATCCTTCTTCGCCGCTAACAGGGCAAGAAACTGGAATGAATTTAAGTCAGCCCTCCGAAAATACGGCGGGGCCACGCAAAACTTCGTTTACGCGGATGTGAAGGGAAATATAGGATGGTACGCGGCGGGACGGGTCCCGATTCGTAAGTCGGGCGACGGTTCGCTCCCTTATGAAGGCGCGTCGGCGGACGGCGAATGGACAGGCTTTATTCCGTTTGAGAAATTGCCGAATCTATATAATCCGGCTGACGGATTGATCATCACGGCCAATCAACGAATCGTCGGAACCTCATATGAGTATCCGCAAATGTCTTCCTACGCAGCGTCGCCGTGGCGAGCCCGCCGGATCTACGATCTCCTAAGTGCGAAGACCAAAGTCACGATGGATGATGTCAGCGATGTCCAATTGGACAATTTCAATATTCCTCTCGCAAATTTTGCTAAAGAAATTGTAAAGGCAGGTACGGCTTCGCCCGAAACCAATGTCGTACTGAAAGCGTGGGACGGTAAAATGTCGCCCGAAGCCGCAGGAGCGGTCCTCGTAAACGAGATCCGTATATGCATCGCCAACAAAATGGCCGAGGCAAACAAGCCCGCACCGGCATTCTTGATCAGGGCACAGATCACGGACTGGGCGGTCCGCGACCGTTCAGCCCGATGGCTCCCCGCGGGATTCGCGAACTACGGCGATCTGATCCGGGCGTGTGACACGCAGTCAAGGGCGGCGCTCGCTGATCCTAAACGTTATGGGCCCGATCCCGCCGGCTGGGTGTGGGGCAAAATCTGGCAATCACGCTTTCCGCATCCATTGGCCTCTGCACCATTTGTAGGAGCACAATTTGCCATAAAAGCGGTTCCGATCAACGGCAGCGTGCAATCTCCCAATGTCGGTTCTGCGGTCTCTATGCGATTCATCGCAACTCCTGGAAATTGGGACGCCACCCGGCATGTAATACCGCTCGGCCAGAGTGGTGATCCCCGTTCGAAGCACTATAAGGACCAGTTCGACGCCTGGGCATCCGGAACCCCTATGATATTCCCGTTTACTAAAGCAGCTGTAGCAAAGGCTGCACCTAACGTCGTGATATTAGCTCCGATGTAATAGTTTTAATCGGTCGAGAAAATCGCTAAGAATGATGGCCGCTGCCTCACTATCGACGAGGCGGCGGCTTTCCTCTAATGAATAGCCACGGCTCCACAAATTTGCCTTCGCTTCGTAAGACGTCACACGCTCATCCTGGAGCACTACCGGGATATTCAACGAATGGGCGAAATTGCGGGCGAGCCGTCTGGCTTCATGGGACATTTCGCTTTCTGAATCGTCCGATTCAAGAGGCAAACCCATTACAAGAGCTTTGGCATCATACTCCGAGACGATATCTTTGACAGCAATGAGCAGTTTTTTCCAACTTGATCGATCGATGACCGGTAGCGGTCTGGTGGTTACGCGAAGTTCGTCGCAAATCGCGATGCCGCAGCGTTTTGTACCTGGATCGATCGCGATGATCCTGCCCTCGGCGGGGACATCAGAAACATCTGCAAGGATGTCGGAATTGGGTGTTTCTTTTTGTTGCACCTGATAGGTTGTTGAGTGATAATTATCTGTTTGTTCCGGTCTAAACAAATGATCGTCATTTCACGTAGTAGACTCGTTTAGAATTATCATAAGAGGTATTTTATGTCACTTCGCGGAAAGCTTTGGATCCTTGTCTTCTCGGGTATTATCGCAGCGTATGCGGTGATCGGCGGCCTGCCTTTTGTGGGCAGCCTCCTGACGACATCGGCGCAGCAGCCGGTAAACGATGCCAATGCCCAGATGCGGATCGTTGAGTCGGTCCTCCAGCATATTCAGAATGATTATGTGGACGATCCGAATATGGACAAGGTTCGCCTGGGCGCTCTGCGCGGCCTCGCCAGCGGCCTGGATCCATATTCTTCATTTCTTACCCCGGAACAGGTGCAAGCATTCGAGGCGGCAAAATCCTCCAATAAGGTGGGTATCGGAGCAGAGTATTCGCAGCTGCAGGGCTATTTGTACGTAATATCGGTCGTTAAGTCTTCGCCGGCTGAACGTGCAGGGATCAAATCGGGTGACGTCATCGAATACATCGATACGAAGGCAACACGAGATATTTCACTTTATGATGCTCGTCAGCTCGTTAGCGGCGATCCGGGAAGTGTGGTCAGCCTTCGCGTCCTTCGGGCTGCCGAACGCCCGCAGACGATCAAGGTTACACGCGGCGCATTTAAGGCGCCTCCATCAGAATCGAGGGTCGAATCGGGCAGAGTCGGTGTCATTAAGGTATTTGGTCTTGAAGAAGGAGAATCAGAGAACATCCGAAATCAGATCGCCAGCCTAATTAAACAAAGTGTGAGCAAGATAGTTCTTGATCTTCGCGGTGTAGCCGGCGGCAAACTGTCAGAAGGTGTCGCAGTTGCAAACCTGCTTATCTCCAACGGAGATCTCGGAAAGGTGATCGGGCGCGAAGGCAAGGTAATATCTAGCTTTGCGGCAGATCCTGCAAAGGCTGTTTTTGAAGGCGGATTAGTAGTTTTGACTGACCTCGGAACGGCCGGAGCGGCCGAGATGGTAGCTGCCGCGGTAATTGAACGAAAAAGAGGTGAGGTGGTCGGTGAACGCACTTTTGGTGCAGGAACCGAGCAAAAGCTCTTTCCGCTTTCCAGCGGCGGCGGATATTTGTTAACCGTGGCTAAGTGGGCATCACCCGCAGGTACACCTTTTCTTGGCGAAGAGCGTGCGACTATGGGCGTTAAACCGTCGATCGAAGTAAAACGCCCGGATACACCGGAACCGCTTGCTGTCCAAAGTCTTATCGAAGAGCAAGGACAGCCAAATGCGGCTCCTGAAGCCACACCGGTTCCAAGGCCAGTTCCTGAGAAGGCCCCTGAAGATATCCAGTTGAAGAAGGCCCTGGAGTTGCTTCAGGACAATAAGGCAGCGGCGGCGAAAGCCGGAGCATAATCGCCAGTAGTCGAATAAACGATCAGGCCGGCTCATTCGAGGCCGGCCTTCTTTCTTGTTGTTCCGCTATCGCAAGGCTGTTAAAATCAGTTTCGAATGACCGTCACTGATCTCACGATCTGCTCGCTTAACGAAACCGATCTACAAAGAAACGGCCCGGCTTGTACACTTGAGCAAAGAACTTATATAGTGCGATATTTCCGATACAAGATCTTACCTGCAGCTGCTCTTTTAATTTGCGCGGCCTTTTTGCCGCTGACGGCGTCCGCCCAGTCACGAGACCAGAGATTTCCCACACCTGTCACGTCAAACGAGATCAATGGCACTATTCCGGCCAGGGACATGGGTGACTCACGTCAGACCTCGTATTTTTACGCGTTCGAGGGCGTTCAGGGTGATATATTCATCAATGTTGTTACAAAAAATCTGTCGGGAGATATCGACGTATTTACCGCGGATTCACTTCAGCCTTTGACAAAGATTGTTCTTTACGCCGATTCCTCGTCCAACGAAACGGGACGGCTGATCTACCTCCGAAAGCCCGCCCGCCTTATCCTGCGCGTCGAGGGCCGCACACCAAACGACGATGCTGCGACATTCAAGATTAAATTTGCCGGCAGTTTTGTTGCCTTAGCTGCTAAGGAAACCGAAGAAGCTCCCGTCGTCGACCGATCAGAACGGGATGAGAGATCAGGCATCAAGGTAAACTCCGTCGGAACTATTATCGAAGTCGTGCCGAAGAAGGTTGAAAAAAACGAAACGACCCAAGCGGAAAAGGAAGCAGCTCCCATTGTCGAATCCCAGGCCGAGCCCAAGACCACAGAGTCGGAACCTAAACCCTCAGAGATCGACGTGCCGATCAAAGAGGTACCCAAAGTCGTGATCTCGCCGATGCCGGAGGCTACAGTAATTTCGGGCGACAGATCCACTCGCAGCGATGACGCTGCGACGGAGACCGCGCCGGTAAAAAAGGACGTCAAACCCGCCGCCTCGACTCGAAAAGGACGCCGAACTCCTCCCTCAACTCCCTCACCGGAATCAAAAGAGAAAGCCCCTGATCCGTTGGCTAGTATAATGCTCGTGATCGAAATGAAGGACGGCGGGGTAGTCGAACACCCGATGAATGAAGTCGTTAGATTCAGCGTAGATAAGGGTGTTCTCACCGTCGTCACAAAAGACGGCAAGACCACACGCTTTTCGATCTTAAACGTGGAACGGACAACGATCCAATGACATCCTACGCATAACTGTGCAGCCCCTTTAACAGGTAGCTCACACCAAGATACGTAAATATCACAAGAAGAAATCCGACGATAGCAAAGTATGCCGAGCTGCGGCCTGACCAGCCCCGGGCGATCCTTGTGTGAAGAAAAGCCGCATAGGTCAGCCATGCCACGAGCGCACCGGTTTCCTTTGAGTCAAATCCCCACGGCCTGCCCCACGATTCGTTTGCCCAGATAGCCCCCGTAATAAGCAGCATCGCAAGGCCCGCAAACGCGAGACACGCCGTCTTGTACATAAGCCCGTCAAGCGATTCGAGGCTGGGAAGGCGCTCCCGAAGCCGTTCGGTACGGAAACTGAAAAACAGAACGAACAAGGTACCCACGAGGGCAGTTAAAAGCGCCGCCACCTCGACCGGGTTGGTATTTAGGCTAAGGAACATCGAGTCGCCGCTACTCTGCACATACGCACGCCCCATGGCCTCGAACTGCCGCGGTGTCATCTGCGATAGCTCCTGCGTGGTCAACTGCTGGTTGTCGGCCATTTGCTGCCCGGCGACGATGTACTGGGCCGGATTCGCTGTAAGCTGCGCCTGAAGCCGCGATCCGACCGCTGCATTATCATTCATACCTACGACCAGCAGACCGATCGAAACGATCTGCGCGACAAAGGCGAGGCGGAGAAAATAATGCCCTATTGTCTTGCCTTTCTCGCTGTTTTGGTAGAGATAAAAGAGAAACGAGATTATAGCCCCCGCGAGCAACAGCCCGGCTATTACGAGAACTGGTCCTACATTAGGGATCTCAAGGCGAAACGGGGCCGAAAACGGCTTTTTGCCGATCTCGTTTGGCACAAAAAGGCCAGCCCGGTAAATAAATTCTGTAAATACAGAGAACTTGCTTATTGTGGCGATAACAGATATCCCAAAAATACTCGACCAGATCGCCATCGCCTCGACCCTTACGCCGTCCTTGAGCAGGTACATTACGGCAACACCGAAACACACCGCAGCCACACCGTAGCTGAGAGCCGCATCACCGACATGTATCGGACGCCAGTATGAATCCAGCACCGGCGGCAGATCGATGAATTCGTCGCCGATAAATCTGGCAAGTACGAGTATCAGGGCCGCAACCGGCAATGTGAACGCCCCGATGATCCGGAAACTAGGCCGCCGAGAGAGCAGGATCGTCGCAATTCCGGCTCCGAAAGCGAACGCCAGACTCATGTCGTATAGATTGGCGAAGGGTATGTAGCGAAACAGCCATGGATTTTCCATGTTGCCGCCCTCTCGCATGATCGCGATCTCATGTTCGTAAGCGTTTACCCATCTTACGAGCCAGCTCGACAAATTAAAAAAGACGCCCAATGCCGCGCCGAAAAAGCCGATCTTTTCCGCCATTGTCGAGGGAGCGTATAGATTGGTGAGCAGAAACAGGGCAGCCAGGATGTAGCTTGCCAGAGCGAGCATCATCAAACCGCCGTCAGAGATGAAGGAATCTCCGATCTGAATTCTCAAAGGGACCATCAAGATAGAGCCGCCGATCACGAGTATCCCGGGAAGCCAGGATTTCCATGTCATTTTTCCGTCCAGTCTCTCTATTTCATGCATAATCTAAACCTCTTTGGACTTTATATCTTCTGCTATCTCCAGGAATTTGTCGTTGAGCGCTATTTGATTCCGGTTTGCGTCGGCGGCGAGGACGACCTGAAGCTCGCCGTTCTCATCCTTTTCAATATGGGCCCAAATGCGTCGGTGCGAGAAAAAGAATACGAATGAAAGGGCACCTACCAGCCCGAAACCGCCGATGTACCACGCCACAAAGGCCGCATCGTATGGATCGTATTTGATCGAAAGCACGTGTGCCAACGGTGTCTTTTCATATTCAGTCAACCGCCATTTGTAACCGGCCTTTGCCGCACCCACCGGCATGTTGTCGGCGAGCTTTTGTGCAAAGGCGAATACCCGGATTCGCTCGCCGCCGGGAGGAGTAACATTCAGGATGGCTACGGGGTTATTATAGTCGCCGCTCTTGGTGTCTGCCCGCCCATCCGGGCCCAGGATGAAATCGGGCATGAATTCGCTGTATTCAATGGTCGTTCCGTCGGGCAAGCTAGTGGCTCCGTTGCGTTTGACCGTGGCAATTACGGGTTCGCCTCCGTTTTGAGGTGTAGCCTCAAAACTGATGATGCGGCCATGTCCGACCGGGATCGTCTGTGCCTGGAAGAATCGATAACCCCGGTAACTAAACGGCTTATTCATACTCACATCGACGACCTGCTGCCCGTAATCCGGATCGTCGATCTTTAATTCGGTTCGCCAATCCAGCGTGTTGCTCACGTCGATTCCACGCGTTGGGTCGATGAGTCGCTGCTGAATGTCGGTGCACTCCATCGAAAAGGGAAGTTGGACGTTAAACTTTTCCTTCTTGTCCAGATCGAACTCGATCATCTGTATCTCATCCGTCGATGCGCCCGGGATCATTCTCACATCGGCATCAAATCCGGTCTGAAGTGCGACGAAATGACCCAGGAACAGCGTGAGCAGAAACACGTGGACAATATACGCACCCAGCCGGTTATACTTGCCCTTCTCACCAAAAACGACCGTCGAGGTCCGATTTCTTACAACGGAGAAATCCTTTCTGCCCTGGTCGTCCACGCCATATTCCATCGTTTGGGCCTGGGTGATGACCGGCTTCATTCCGTAAGCCTCTAAAACCTTCTTTATCCGTTCTGCGGCTTCCGTCTCGGCAGCATCGATCGCAAAATTTGTTGCGGACTTCTGATTAGAAAGCCATTCCCTCGTTGCGGTCAGCTTAGGTTCGGACAAATACTTCCACGCCGTCGGAAACCGGTCGATCGACGCAAGTACGATATTTAGCGAAAGCGATAAAAGCAGTACGTTGAAATACCAGCTGTGGTAAATATCAAAGAAACCAAGGTAGCCAAAGACAGTCTTCTCCGCGGGCGTCAGGGAAACGTAATAACTGTCAAAACCCTGAACGTTTTGCTGAACGATCAGCATCCCTATGATCGACAAAACAACCAGCACACACAGCTGGAACACACCAAATTTCACAGAGCTCAGAAAATCGAGACTCTTGTTCAAGATCGGTTGTGATCTCCGTTTGGTTACCGGTTGTTGCTTAAAGATTTCCTCGGCGGCTGACATCTTTTTTAATATTTAGGATAGCGTAGGTTCGCTTTTTTGTCATTCCGTTCAAAATAAGTCCCGCTTTTAATAGAAATCGCGGCAACAAGGCGAGCGGTGTTTGGATTTAGAATCCGGTCAGGGCAAAAATGGTCTCAAGCCGAAGACTACGCATACAGCAACCATCGGGCATATCTGGGACTTGCTCCCGCCGGAATAGTAAACGTCGATCCAGTGCTGCGGCTGTTAGGGGTGAAAAGGAACGGGCCGACCTCGCCAAACGTGCCGTAGACGCATATAGAACGAAAGCATCGGATGTCGTATAGAATTGGAATGAAGAATTGCAATTTTCCAAGCCTGTCCCCAAGATTTTCCTCTCTCAAAAGTGTATCTTGGCGCCGAATTGCACTTGCCGGCTTTCGCGCCATGTG
>JBGTCF010000178.1:0-5760 GCA_041748975.1 Pyrinomonadaceae bacterium | reverse complement strand
TTTAACCTTTTCAATCGCTTTAACGAGGCGGCGGGAAATCCCTTTTACCAGGTCGTGAATTCGTTCGGTCAGCGAAAGAACGGTAATAAATATTACAGCCAGCCGACATCAGCCTTCGATCCAAGGCAGTTTCAGTTCGGTTTGAAACTGAACTTCTAAGAATTGATCGTTCAGATATAATCTATAGCCGGGCGGTTCGACCGCCCGGCTTTTTTTGCCGCCGCATTGTAATCGTGGATAATCTAGAAATGGGATCGCTGGCCAATGAGATCAGGGAGAAAGCAGCAGAGATCGGCTTTCAAAGCGTCGGCATTGTATCGGCGGCACCCCTTGACGCCGAAGGGGAGCAATTGAAGGTTTGGCTTGCGAAAGGATTTCACGGTCAAATGGCGTGGATGGAAAGAGAGCCCGAGAAGCGGAGCGATCCCCAACTCCTTTTTCCGGGCGCAAGATCGGTCGTTGTAGTTACGCTCAATTATTTCACGCCGCATAAACACGTCGAGGACCCTACAAAAGGCAAGATCTCGCGGTATGCATGGGGCGACGATTACCATGATGTTGTTCGCGAAAAGCTAGACACTCTGCTCGCCTGGATCAAATTGGCCGAGCCAATAGCCGATGGCAAGATCTGTATCGATACCGCTCCAATGATGGACAAGGCATGGGCGGTGCGCGCCGGTCTCGGATGGATCGGAAAACATTCGAACCTGATTACTAAGGAGATCGGTTCGTGGGTATTTATCGGTTCGATCATTCTTAATATCGAACTCGATTACGATAGCGAAGTGGTCGATGACCATTGCGGGTCCTGCACGGCCTGCCTCGATGCATGCCCGACAAACGCCATTGTCGAACCGTATGTGGTTGATTCTCGAAAGTGCATTTCGTATGCGACGATCGAGCTGCGGGATGAGACCCTACCTGACGTAATATCACAAAATCTGAGAGGCTGGTTCTACGGCTGCGACATATGCCAGGATGTTTGCCCGTGGAATCGTTTTGAAAAACCAGCGAACGAAAGCCGTTTCGATCCGCGAAAGGGCGAGACTTCCATCAACCTCGAAGAAGCATTATCATTCACGCCCGAGACATACGCCGAACGATTTCGCCGAACGGCTATTAAACGAGCAAAACTCCCCGGCCTGAAACGAAATGCCGCCGCGCTAAAACCAAAATGTTAGTGTGCTTTTATCTCTGCGTCCTCCGCGATTCCAGCGTTTAAGAGCCATTTTAAACGCTGGGATCGCAGAGGACGCCGAGAAAAGTTTTAGTGTTGTATCATATTCCCATGCTCCGTGACGCTCACAACCGGACAATCCGCGACCTACGAATTTCGGTAACCGACCGGTGTAATTTCCGCTGCTTTTATTGCCTGCCGAATGGTGAGCCGCCGATGGCCCGCAAGGACACGATCCTTACCTTCGAGGAAATTGCATACATTGCCGAGATCTTCGTCTCGCTTGGCATCGAAAAGATCCGACTGACCGGCGGCGAACCGCTGCTCCGTAAAGACATCGCCAAGCTCGCGGCCGAGATCTCACTGCTCAAGCCAGCCCTTAAAGATATTGCGTTGACCACCAACGGCTTTATTTTTCCGCTCCTTGCGAATGAATTGAAGGCGGCCGGCGTCAACCGCGTGACGATCAGTCTCGACAGCCTCGACCGCAAGAAATTTGAAAAGATGACCTGCGTAGACGCTATCGACAAAGTCCACGACGCTATCGAAGCAGCTCGGGCTGCAGGATTTGATCCGATAAAGATCAACGCCGCTATAATCCGCGGTCACAATGACGACGAATTCATCGAATTCGCCCGATTTGCCCGCGAATACGGCGTCCAGATGCGGTTCATTGAATTCATGCCGCTTGACTCCGGCCACGAGTGGAGCCGTGAAATGGTCGTTCCCGGACGCGAGATCTATGACACGATAAATGCGGTCTACCCGCTCAAGCTCAAAACACCCTCACGCGGCAGCGAAACTGCCTGGAAATATGAATTCGCCGACGAAAGCCCCGGTGAGATCGGTATCATCGCCCCCGTAACCGAAATGTTCTGCGGCCAGTGTTCTCGCATACGCCTCACAGCTGACGGACAAATAAGGACCTGCCTTTTTTCGACAACTGAACACAACCTGCGTGATCATCTTCGCAGCGGCGCCAGCCGTTCCGACATCGTTGCATTCATAGAGGACGTCGTGATGAAAAAAGAACCGCGCCATTACATAAATGACGCGGAATTTGTGCAGCCGGCTAGGACTATGAGTTTTATTGGGGGTTAACTGTCAGCGATGAGAATGCTTCGGGATGTTCTTGAAAATACGCCTTGAATTTAGCTACTATTTTCTCATCAGATGCCAGAACGTAGTACTCTAAGCTCAAGTCCTCTTGTTCGTCTTCCGTTAAGGAAGCCGCACTCTCCAGAAACGACACCAGCTCGTCCATCCCAAAAAATCTGAATCCCGCAAAAGCCTGTGAATACTCCTCGTCGGAGAGTCCATCAAAGGCATGGCCCAGACCACCATTCATTGCCCTTCCGTGAAACAATAATAAGTTTGCCAATGCTCGATCCCCTTCCAGCGGATCGTCTATTACATCCATCGCTGCTCGGTTCCAAATTTGATCAGCATTCGACAATTTCATATTGGTGACAATTAGGACCTTTTATTGTTTCATGAGTGCTAAACCACAAAAAGATGGTCCAAACTCACTCCATTCCTCCGGCGAAAGCAGTGTGTCTGGTCGAAAGTCACCAGACCCTTCATACTCCTTCAATGTCCAAAATATTTCGAACATGTTCGAGACTTACAAATTTGCCCCTCGGGGGTAAAATGGGCACTCCATTGCGCAGTTTCGAGGATCCGGACGTCTTCAATGATGAAACAGCCAGACCTTGCCTCACCAACCGAGAGATGACTTGACCGGCCGTTCCGCCACCACGACGCGAGAGTTCTTTAACAGCCTGTAGCACATCATCTTCTATATCGAGCGTGGTCCTCTGATGTCAACTTTTTCGACGTAAGGAATTAACCCTGTCTCCTCCCCGCCATGTCCAAGCCCACAGCCGCGACCAGGATCGATCCCTTGATGATGTCCTGCATAAAATCGCGGACGTTCATGAGTGACATTCCGTTGTCAAGGCTCGCCATGATCAGGGCGCCGAGGCAGGCACCGAAAATCGTTCCGCGTCCGCCCATAAGCGAGGCTCCGCCGATCACGCACGCGGCGATGGCGTCGAGTTCCTTTAAAACACCCGCGTCAGGTGCGGCACTGCCTACCCGGGCCGTGAAGATGAGCGCGGCGATACCGGTCAGGGCTCCGAGCAGAGCGAACACGGCGACTACATTACGTTTGTTATTTATTCCCGACAGACGCGCGGCATCGGCATTCCCGCCGATCGCGTAAAGGTAACGGCCAAACGTGGTCGAGTTTGTTAGAAAGGCTCCAAATAGTGCAACAGCCAGAAGGATAAGCACGGGGATCGGAACGCCTTGGTAAGCGTTCATGACCAGGATAAACGCGACAACGCCGCCGATCGGCACGATCGTCTTTATCAGCTCGGCAGAATAGTTTGCTTCGCCCAGGCCGTAATCCTTTACGGAACGAGCACGACGATACGCCATAACAAATAGGAACAATATCGCCGCCGCGGCAAGTATCCATCCCAAGCTCATCGGCAGATAATCATTTCCTAACGCTTTGAACGTACTGTCTGAGATCGGGATCGTGTTTCCGCCTAGCAGCCACTTGACCGCCCCGCGCCAAGCCAGAAGGCCGCCAAGTGTCACAATAAATGCGGGAATATTCAGATAAGCCGTCAAAACGCCGTGAAAGCTACCGATCACAACTCCAACAGCTATTGCCGCTCCGATCGACGCCGGCAGGCCGAAATCAAGAACCGAGATCACATAGGCGGAGATCCCACCTGCGAAACCTAAAAGCGAACCGACCGAAAGGTCGATGTTGCCCGAGACGATGACCATCAGCATTCCGACGGCGATTATCGCCGTGACTGACATCTGCGTCATCAAATTAGAGAGGTTTCGGGGGGTCAGAAAGATCGAATCAGTTGCCCAGTGGAAGTAACCCCAGATCAGGCCGACAACGATGATCATGATGTAAGCGCGGAGCGCGGTAGTACTTAATCGTATTTTTAACATTCGAAATTAAAAGGCTTCTACGTCCATTCTCTTATATAGATCTCCCTTCTCCGGTAGCCGCGGCCATCACCTTTTCCGGTGTTGCTTCCGCTCGCGTGAATTCACCCGTCATGCGGCCTTCGTGAAATACAATTATGCGGTCCGCGAGACCAAGAACCTCGGGCAACTCGCTGGATACTAACACGATCGCGAGCCCAGTTTGGGCGAGCTTGTTTATTTCGGCATAGATTTCCTGTTTGGCCCCGACGTCTATTCCTCTCGTCGGCTCATCAAGAAACAGTACCTTCGGATTGGTCAGCAGCCATTTGCCGAGTACCACTTTTTGCTGGTTGCCGCCAGAGAGGTTCCCGGTTACGGTTAGCGGCGATTCGGCTTTTATTCCAAGGACTTTCATCGGCCCGCGTGCGGCGACCGTTTCGCGGGTGCGGTTCGTTATAAAGCGGCCGGAAATTGTTTTAAGTCCGGCGAGCGTCAAATTATCGAGAATTGTTTGGTCCAGGATGACACCATATCGTTTGCGATCCTCAGTAACAAATCCGATTCCGTTGCGGATCGCATCTGCGGGTGAAAAAACAGAAGCTTTTTTACCGTCGATTTCGATCTGCCGCGAATATTTCCCTTGCCAGGCGCCGAAAATGGCCATCAGCAGTTCGGTTCGTCCGGCGCCCATCAAACCGGATATGCCCAGGACTTCGCCTTTCCGTATCGAGAACGACACGTCGTCCACCAGTTTCCTGTCAGAGGCGTCAGCGGAATACACAGTCGCATTTAGAACTCGAAGAGCCATTTCACCGAGATCGTGTTCAGCCTTCGGAAAGATATCGCCAACGTCCCGTCCGACCATGTCGGCGATCACGTTATTCTTGTTTGTATCAGAAGCCGCGTATGTGGCGACCGTTCTCCCGTCGCGAAGTACGGTGATCCGATCGGCAATTCGAAAGACCTCATCGAGCTTATGCGATATGTAGATCAGGCCAACACCACGATCTTTCAGCTTTTTCAGAATAACGAAAAGGGTCTCGACCTCGGATTCAGTGAGGGCAGCTGTCGGTTCATCCAGGACAAGGATACGGGCATTCAGCGACAGAGCTTTCGCGATCTCAACTAGCTGCTGCTGCCCGATGCCAAGCGAACCGACCTTGATCCGCGGGTCGATAGACAAGTGAAGATCATCAAGAAGCTTGGTAGCTGAGTGGTAAAGTTTGGACCAGTCGATAATGCCAAATCGCGATGGCTCGCGTCCTAAGAAAATATTCTCACCAACGGTCATTTCCTTTATCAGCGACAGCTCCTGAAAGATCATCGCGATCCCCGCGGCCTCTGAATCGCGTATGCCGCCGAAGTTCACCGACTGGCCGTCGATAATGAGCTCACCCTCGAACGTCCCATGTGGATAAACGCCCGAAAGGACCTTCATCAACGTCGATTTTCCGGCGCCGTTCTCACCGACAAGAGCGTGTAGCTCGCCAGCCCCGAGTGTCAGGCTCACGCCGTCAAGCGCCCGCACCCCGGGAAACTCCTTGACGATATTTCGCATTTCGATGAGCGGCATATTTGCGGGGTTAATTGCTGGGGCGATTTTACACATTATGCTGACGGTTCCA
>JBGTCF010000177.1:0-6466 GCA_041748975.1 Pyrinomonadaceae bacterium | reverse complement strand
ATTGTGGAGACGACCTATGGCCTTGCAGCCTCAGGCAGCCAGCTCGGAACTTTTGAGATGACGGTCGATGCGATGGCGAAGTCTCGCCGAATTGTCGAGGACGCCTTTGATAATCTTATTCGAGTCGATGAACCCGACTCGGACGGAAATTTAGGGATGACTTCTTCGCCGGTGCGGCCGACCGTTTATACTTATGATACGAACGAAAATCTGACGCAGATCGTTCAGGGCGGCCAGACGCGAACTTTCGGTTATGATGCGATGAAGCGTCTTACGCAGGCGATAAACCCTGAGAGCGGTACGTTCCAATTTACATATGACGGAAACGGAAACCTGCTCGTAAAAAGCGACGCCCGAGGCATAACTACAACGCATACCTATGATCGATTGAACCGGTTAAACTCTAAGGATTACTCAGGTTCGACCACTGCTGACGTTGGGTACTATTACGACGGAACCGGCATTTTGAATTCAAAGAACAGGCTTACAAAAATCAGCTCAACCGCTTCGGAAACGCTATATACCGGTTTTGACTCAAATGGCAACATTACCGGGAGCCAGCAGAATACCGATGGGAACACGTATACTTTCGGCTACACATACAACCTTGACGGCGACCTCGTCGCGCAGACTTACCCGTCTGGAAAAGTTGTAAATTTCACTTACGACCCGAGCGGCGATCTTGCGCGTATTAGCCGCCCGTCGGGATTTACGTATGCCAGCGAATTCGCCTACGCTCCCCACGGCCAGGTTGAAAAGGTCCGGCTGGGCAACGGCAAATGGGAAACCACTCAGTTCAATTCGAGCCGCCAAATAACGCAAATCGGTCTAGGAAATTCCGCAACCGATACCGGCATCTGGAAAACCAACTACGAGTACGGTGAGTGGACCGGCTCCGCGGTCGATGCTCTTAAAAACAACGGCAGTCTCGCAAAACAGACGACCGTTGTGCCGACTATCGGTGCCGTTACCGGCTTTACATCTGTCCAGACCTATACCTTCGATAAACTCGATCGCATCAAATCAGCAACCGAGACAATTGGCGGGAGCCAAACGTGGAAGCAGACGTTTGTTTACGATCGTTTTGGGAACAAGAACTACGATACGAATAACACGACGACCCTTGGTTCGTGTGCATCAGTCGTATGCAATCCCACAGTAAGCTCGGCAACCAATCGCATAACATCGAGCGGCTATAGCTATGACGCTTCCGGAAATATCGCAACCGACGCCGAGGGCAGAACATTCTCCTACGACGCCGAAAACCGCCAGATAACGGCATCAGGGACTAATCTATCGAGCACCTACAGCTATGACGGAAACGGCAAGAGAGTTAAATCCGTCAATGCCGTAACAAATCAGACGACGATCTTCGTCTACGATGCCGAAGGAAAACTTGCGGCCGAATATACTATCAACGTTCCCGCACCAGCGGTGCCGACGATCAGTTATCTGACTGAAGACGCCTTGGGCAGTCCCCGCGTCATAACCAATTCGTTTGCGGAAGTGAAGGCGAGACGAGACTTCTTTCCGTTCGGTGAAGAGATCTGGGCAGGATACGGCAGCCGAACCACGAATCAAAAGTATTCATCGAACGCCGACGACACCCGCAAGAAATTCGCAACGTATCAGCGTGACATAGAGACCGGACTCGATTTTGCCCAGTCGCGCTACTATTCACCGAAGCATGGCAGGTTCACTTCACCAGACGAATTCAAAGGCGGGCCGGATGAACTGTTCGATTTCGAGGAAGACGCATCGGAGAATCCGACGTTTTATGCGGAATTGGACAATCCGCAGAGTCTGAACAAATATCAATACACTTACAATAATCCTTACAAATACAACGACCCGAACGGGCATTGTCCACCTTCATCTCCCTGTCCGGCTCAAATATGGTTAACGCCCCGGATCACTCCGATCATAAGGCCGTTGGTTCGAGTCGCGGAGGTTATGGATGCGGTTTCGGTACCGAAAATCGCGCCGCTAATTCGACCGGTCGCGAGACCTTTGCCCAGCGTAGATATTATTCCACCGTTCACACCGATACCGATATTTTCTCCACAGGCCGCGCCGCAAACCCAACAACCCGCTCAACCTCAGGCCCGACCTCAACCAGTTCAGGCTAGCAAGGCAAGAGCGCGGAGAACACGTGACAGGGACAGGACTGCTGCGGAAAAGCAGGCGCCGAAGAATCGACCCGCTCCCGGAGGTCGCGGTAGAATCAAGGACGGCGAGGACGCCTCTGATAATGTTGAAGGAATTCGAAATGCTCAAAGGAAGAACCGTAAAGGTATTGAAAGCATAAAGAAGAGCGAGGATCGCGAACTAATCAAACGGAAAGAAGATTACTTGAAGGAAAAGAAGGACAAAAAACCCAATGAGTAAGGTCCAAAACGATGATTACCAACGAAAAATCGACCGAGCATTTGAACTTAACGCAAGCGGTAAAATTGTCGAGGCTGGAATGATTTTAAGCAACGTTCTCGCGGATATTCCAGACAATGACCTGAAATCTCTTGGACTTGCAGGTTCGCTCCTACACGAAGCACGCGATTTTACAAACGCCGCGAAGGCATTCACGCGAGCGGTAGAGTTATCGCCTGACTCTGCTGGAGATTCGCTTGGGCTTTTTCATGCCCTTTGGCGACTTGAGCACTACGATTCTGCCCTCGATGAGCTGGTGAGATTCATGTCCAGTCACCAATCTTCCGATCATGAACTTCTCCTGGTCGAAATGAAGGAAGGTTTCTTCGGGAGATCTCAGCCGGAAGCAGATTCGCTTGAGCTAATTGAAAAGATAAGAAAGAGCCTCACGGACAACTAAATAGGATTTGGGGCATCTATGAAGTTTCGTCGCGAGTCAAGCGCACCCGCCCTTTAACACGCATTGCTGGTGTCGGAGTTGGTGGATCGGTTTCTGACAATTAAACAAACCTGCCTCCTTTATTTAGTTAGTCTTACTTTCAGATATCGCTCGCCTTTGTTTAGGCGATGCCATCATCTACTCGTGCAAGGGCTGTCCCTGCTACATGAAACCGAATCGGCTCATTTTCGACTACTCGAAAATGGCTGGCCGTGCCATCAGGCCTCCAGAGACTGCGGCGTTTCGGCCCAGCTCTCCTGACCCCTCGCACAGACCAACTAAAGTTGTAACTTTTGTAGATAACGGCGAGACGGTGATTGTTTCGAAGTTGTGAATAGCCTTACTTCTTAACGTAATAGCCTTCGCGGGTGCGGACTCGGTGGGTGGGTTGGTTGGTTAGGGCGACGTTTACTTTTACGAATTTGTTTGCCGGGTAATCGGCTTCTGAATAGTATTGGATCAGATATTGTGCCCGGAGTTCGCTGGCGAGTTGGGTGAAGATTCGGCTGAGGGTCTCTTCGTTTCGTCGGGCATTTCCGGCGTTTTGAAGCGGGTCCTTCATATTTGTAGAGAGGAAGCGCGGCAGGAACGTGGCTCCGCCGGTTTCGCCGGCAAACTTCGCGAGTCCATCCTGTGCACGTTTGCTGATCGAATTTAGCTTGTAGGAATCTCCCGCAGGATTGATCACGTAAAAAACGGTGTCGGCGTTCTGAAGATCTCTCAGGATCGTAGCCTGTGCGTTTACATGGGCGGGGTTGGTGCGAGCGGCTAGCTGGTTGCGCACTTCCCGGGTCAGCCGGTTAACGTCGATATCGCGATAGGTGGATTTTTCGGCCTCGCGGGTAAGGTCGCTCCAATTATCCTCGCCATCGGTGAGGGCCAGGATCACTCGCCGGCTGCGGATCGGGGCATTTTTCTGCAAATACTGTGCGGCGGTCGAAACCGTGTCGTAAAAGGCCGTGAACTTTCCCGACGGGACGATGGTCCTAACGCGGGCAGCCGCCTGAACGGCATTTTCTCTAACAGCCAATGTGATCGGTTTGTCGCCGATAAGGAATATTGTTGCCCGATCATCGGGTTTCATTACCGTTTCCAGGAACTGGGCCGCCGTCTTGATCTCAAAATCAAAGAGAGGATTAACACTCCCGGAGACATCGATAAGAAGGGCGATCTCGAGCGGAGTGTTTTCCGCATCGGTGACCTGGTCGATCTCCTGTGCGCGTCCATCTTCCTGTATACGAAAGCTCTGAGCATTGAGTCCGGCAACGGGCTGGCCGTTTACATCGGTCACCGAAACCGGAACAACCACGAGCCGGGATTGAACCTTGATGACCTCGTCATTATCCTGCGGCTTTGGCGTGGGCGTTTGCCCAACGACCGTTATAGCCAAGGCGACAAGGCACAACAATAAAACGGTGGCTCTCATAGACCTAGTGATCAGCATATAAATGGAAGGGGCCGGAGGAAAAAAAACACCGGGGAAAGCGTGTATAGATCGCTTTCCTCCGATGCCTTAATTTGAATGACTATTCGTTGGAATCAGTAGCCTGCGACCTAACCTCAACATTCTGGTTCAAGCCACGGCTAACGAGCACCTTGATCTCGACGCGTCGATTCTGCTCACGTCCCTCACGGGTCGAGTTATCGGCGATCGCGTTCAATATGCCGTATCCGTACGAAGGTGTAAAGCGTCGAAGCGACATATTGTGGGTATCGATCAGATACTCACGAACTGCCTTTTCACGACGTTCGCTAAGCAGCTTATTAGCCTTAGCGTTACCTTCCGCCGATGCATAACCGGTCACTTCGATCATGTAACCCTTAAGGCCAGCGGCAGCAGCAGCGATCTGGTCGAGTGAAGACTTCGCCTCAGGCGACAGAACCGCACTGTTGACCCTGAAATTTACCGTGCCGGTGGTCTGGACCACATAGTCGTCGAGATCCGAAATACGCTTGTTTGTAGCATTTACTCCGGCAACCGCGGCATCGGCCGTATCCTGAGCGGCCTTGGCTCCGCCTTTAGCGGCGTTCGAAATAGCCATCAGCTCATCGATCTGCCCTGAGACACGCTCAGCGTTCTGTTCGGCGGCGGACAGCCTCTCTTCGGCCGGGGCTACCCGAGCGTCGATCGACTGTGCTGTCTGTAAATTGCTCTTGTCAAAACGAACCTTATTAACGGTCACATTTCCAGCGGAGTCACCTACGCCCTCAATTTCCATATTGAGGCCGCGAACTAGAGAGGTTACCGGGAAACGGTCACCTCCCCAAAAACTATTATTCTTTATGCTCGCGTTCGGAGCGACAACGATCCGCGTGTCAACGCCGACCGAATCCCGAACAACGAATGTGTTTGTGTCGTCTTTAGCAACAACGGTCCCCTTGATCTTGTACTTTTGACCCGCAACAGCCGTGCGTAACTGGGCATTCTGTGCGTAAACACCGATCGCCCCGATAACAAGGGATAACAATAAAACCGAGAATTTCTTTAACATTTTTTCCTCCAAAACTTTTTGTGCGGTTTGCAAAACTACGTGTCCATAGACGCTTTCCGGGGAGTAAGGGTTGTAATATAAATGCCCTGAAGATAAATCGAAGTGCCTTCCAATCCGGACCTTAAAAGTGAGAATACAGTATAGAACGAGCGATTTCTACAATTTTTTTCGAAGCATTTTAATACTCGAAGTTTGTGCTCTCCAGATACGATTTGAGAAATGACAGGAATCTCTCCGCGTCAGAGCCGTCGACGACCCGATGGTCATAGGTAAGCGCATAATAAGCCATTTGCCTTATTGCGATGTAATCATCGCCATCTGACGAGGTCAAAACCTTTGTCCGTTTTTCGATCGTGCCAACACAGAGAATTGCGACCTGCGGCTGATTGATAATAGGCGTGCCGTAGAGGCCGCCAAACACGCCGGGGTTTGTGATGGTGAATGTTCCGCCCTGGACCTCGTCAGGCTTGAGTTTCTTGGTTCGCGCACGGTCTGCGAGATCGTTTGCCGTAGTAGCGAGCTGCGAAAGCGAGAGTGTGTCCGCATTTCTTATAACCGGAACGATCAGGCCCCAATCTAGAGCTACAGCCATTCCCAGATTGATGTCACCCTTGTATATGATCTGGTCGCCGTCAACCTGCGAGTTCACGATGCGGAATTCGCGGATTGCCGCCGTAACTGCCTCAAAAATGAACGGCATGTACGTCAGCTTCGTGCCGAATTTCGCCTGAAAGTCCGCCTGGTGCTTTACGCGGAATTTCGCGACGTTTGTCATGTCGATCTCGTAAACGCTCGTCACGTGGGCAGATGTCTGCTTGGAAAATGTCATGTGCTCGGCGATCTTTTTTCGCATCACAGACATTTTCTCTACACGATCTTCTGTCGCCACGGTTGTTGCCCGTGCCGGAGCAGACTTCGGAGTTTCAAGTACCGAGGCAGATTTCGGAGCTCCCTTGACGAGCAGATCCTCGGGCCGAAGCGCGGCGCCGGTCTCGATGAATGACATAATGTCATTTTTTGTGACCCGGCCGCTTAAACCGCTGCCCGGAATGCGGGTGATATCGATACTATGTTCGCGGGCGATATTCCGCACAAGCGGGCTCGATTT
>JBGTCF010000176.1:0-8512 GCA_041748975.1 Pyrinomonadaceae bacterium | reverse complement strand
CGTCGGGGCAGGTATCTCCGGTACGATTTGGCCCAACTGAAGTCCTGCAAAGTCGGGCAGCGTTACGCCGTCCGGCAGAGGTTGGTAGAACGTCATGTAAAACCGGCCCTGTGCCTCAGCGAGCCAGCCGACCCAGCCGTTGGAGAAAGTGGCATACCACTCATCCCATGAGCCACCCAATTCATGCCGCAGTTGAGCCCGGCCTGTTAGCTCAAATCGATTTCCGTTGTATGTGCCTTTTAGTCCCAGTTTAAGGGGCGATTGTGATTCGGCGATCTCGGCCACCTTGCCGAGGTCTTCGAGGGCCCGGTCGATTCGGGCAATTGCCGATCTGCAAAATGGACATACGATAACAACGGTTGACCCCGACTTGAATTCGAGAGGGCCGGCGCACGACGGGCAATTTGCCGAGAGCACACTCACGGTGTGGAACCTCCGGCTTTTTGAGTTATTGGATGACCGCGGTCAATTTTTAAGACACGGACGTCGGTCGCTCCCAGGCGAGCCCCTAACTCTCTTTTCCAATCCCATTCCGGTCGAGTGCGACAACAGTAAAGGTTAAAAGTCGCGATCTCGTACTCGGGATATGTATGGCACGCAAGATGTGACTCGGTAAGCGCGACCATACCGGTCACACCGCCCTTGCCATCGAACTTGTGCCAGACTTTACCGATAGATATCAGGCCCAGATCCGCAATGACGGCGTTTAACACCGAGCGAATGGCGGTCTCGTCACGCAGGGCGGCCCTGTCACAACCTGTCGCCTCGATCAGCCATTCGGTGCCTACGATCATTGTTCTTAACAATCGGCCAGAAGTCCTGGATCTATACGGATCTCACAATTTTAACGCTGGGTTATAATGCAAGAGCAACTGAAGTATGTCGAAGAAAACTATAGCTAAGTTTTTCGCGTTTGTCATACCGGCTGTTGCTGTTTCATGTCTTTTGCCCGCGTGTGCATTTGTAGCTTCCGACCCCGGCCGGGCGACTGTCATTGCGAAATACGGCCGCCCCGAAGTCGTAGGAAAGATCAAGTCGCCGGAGGTGACCGAAAGCAGCGGGATCGCCGCTTCGCGATGCCAGCGCGATGTCTTTTGGACGCATAATGATTCGGGTGACGGGGCTTTTCTATATGCATTTAACGCCCGGGGAGACAACCTGGGCACGTGGAGGGTTCCGAATGCTGAAAATAAGGACTGGGAAGACATCGCGACGTGGAAAGACAGTCGTGGTAAATGCTTTATTTATATCGGGGAAATAGGCGACAACAAGCTGATCTGGCCTGTCCATACCGTCTATCGAGTTGCCGAACCATTAGTAATTGCCGGAGGGCCGGTAACTACACGAGATAATGCCCTGTTAACCGAACCCAGTGAATCACTGAACTACATGTACCCCGATGGCGACAAGAACGCAGAGACACTGATGGTGCACCCTCATTCCGGCGACATTTACATTTTAACGAAAAGCGACTCCCGGCCATCGGGTGTATATCGCCTGAGAGGGACCTTTTCAGAAACGCAGGACCAGACGGCAATAAAGATCGCAGAAATTTTGGTGCCGGCCGTTCCAAATGGCCTGTTGACCGGCGGCGACATTTCGCCGGATGGACGGAGTGTCATAGTGTGTGATTATTTACAGGCTTACGAGCTTAGCTTGCCGGAAGGCACCGTTGATTTTGACGAGATCTGGAATCAAGAGCCGCGCGCCATGAATATAGGGAAACGTAAAACCGGCGAAGCTGTCAGTTATAACGTTGACGGCAGCGAAATCTATGCGACGAGTGAGGGTCGTAATCCGCCTATCATACGGGTTCGCCGCCTAAACTAAAAAAAGTGTCGACCGGAATCGACACCCTTTTATTGATTGATGAACAGATCTATTGAACGATCGTAAACTTGCCCTTGTTCTCGATCACCTCGGCCCCGGCCACACGATCCTTGATCTGAATTTTAACTTCATAATTACCGGCCGACATCTGTGATGTTGGCAGCAAACGTGCCAGCGTCAAACGCTGGCCCGAATCGCTTAAGCCCGTCCAATCCTCGGTTTGACGAAGGATCTCCTTACCGTCGCGAGTGAGGATATAATTGACGTCGACAGCAGGCCGCAATGTCGTTTGATCGATCTGAGCGTTATACACCTGAAGATAGATGCCGACCTCTTGCCCTTGTTTGTAAGTGGCGGAGAGATTGGGGATAACCTTGGCGTTTCCAATAACGAACTGCTGGCCGATGTCACGTTCACTGGTCGTTCGCAAGGTCGATGTTAAAACCATTGACGAAGTCGAAAGCTTCTTGTCGTCATATTTAGGAACCGCGAATCCGAGATTAACGATGCCTCTGTTTCCTGACTTTACATCGCGGACCACGACATCGACCTTATAAGTACCAGGAGCAAGAGCGATCGCCTTTTGATAAATCGATTTCTTGTCCCGCGTATCGGCAAGTTCCTCAGCGGTAGCGGTCGCCGCAACCGAATCCTCAAAGATACCCGACCGCTTGCCTGAAACAGCAGTGATGCGTCCAAAGATATTCATCGACGCCTGCTGAAGCCCGCCAACCGATTCAAAGGACAGATCCTTGTTATGGGTCTGGACAGTGAATGTGGTGATCACACGATCATCCGACTGTCTGAAAAAATCTACGCGAAGATCGAAATTAAGAGGATTATTATCGAGGACACCTGAGTCGCCGCCAGCTATTCCCTGAAGGTCGCTAAACTTTACCGAAGGCGGCCGCTGCAGCCCCGAAATGATCTCCATTCTCCGAAACATCGAGTCCTGCTCACGTTGGTAGTTTGCTCGTTCACCACCGGCCCCGGTGATGCGATCACCCTTATTCGAAAGACCAAGTTGTTCTGAGGTTGTGAGGCCAGCGCCGGGCACCATTTTTAAAGCATCTTTTTCATGAGCATTACGCGCAATTCGATATTCTCCTGTTCCCGTAGGATCAACAAATTCAATCTCAATGCCATCGCCGATACCTTCCAGATGACGATAAAACCAAGTTTCGAAAGGATAAGTCGTAGTAGAACCGCCTCCCTCATAAGAAGGGCGATTGTAAGACCCGCCCGAAGGGTGAGACTCGATGCCATCGGGTTTGCCCCAGGCAATATAAACCCGACCGCGATCAGTCTTCCACCCGGGAATACCGGATGCATAATGTTCGTTCGCGTAAGCTATTCGCTCGTAATATTCTTCGCGGTACTCGTTCTCCTCTGTATCGGGGTTGGGGTCACGCCGGCGCCAAAACTGCTCGATGAAATTCTCGCGTTCCTCATCAGTCGCCAGGGCTTTGAAAGCTTTTTTCTCCTGATCGGTAATGATGTAGGCGACATCGTTATCCAACCACTTCTTATAAACTTCTTTAGATTCAACCCTCTGATTGCGAGGCTTATCGGCGATGTCCTGGGCTGGTTTGCCCTTTTCCGGGGTCTGGGCCACAACCGCAATAACACCAACGCCAAACAATACAGCAACTAATACAAACTTCTCAGATATGAATTTCGACATAACCGTAAAACTCCATCCTAAATCGCAATTGTCGAATACCCGTTCGGGACCCGTTAATAGATTTTAGACACCAATTTCTACTATTTCAAGATGCGATAACCGTCTGGGTGGTTGCTCGATCAAACCCCGTCAGCCTCGGCCGTAGTCTGACGCTTTTTCCCAAAGAACCACGCAATAAATATCGAAACTATATAAAGGGCCATCATTGGCATTGCGAACAGCATCATGTTGACGACATCCGCGGTGGGAGAAACCACCGCGGCAACGATCAGGATCACGATCAGAGATATTTTCCAACTCCGGAGCAGCAGGCCGGGAGTGAGTATTCCGATCCGCGCCATTACGTATGAAACGGCAGGCATCTGAAAGATGATCCCCATCGCAAGCATTATCAATGTGATGAAGTCGAAGTAGTCCGTCGCGCGTAGCAACGGCCTGAATTCCGACGCTAAACCGATAAGATATTTAAGGGCAGGCGGCAGGAGGATATAATAAGCAAATGCCGCTCCACCCACGAATGAAATTGTTGAAAGGCCAATAAAGGGAGTGACATACGCCCGTTCGTGCCTGTAAAGTGCGGGCGAGATGAATCCCCAGATCTGCCAAAGCAAAAGCGGAATGGAAAGTGCGATCGCCGAATAAATTGAGACGGTGACGAGAAGAGTAAACGTCTCGGGAGCCGTTGTCACAACGAGCCTCTCATCGGCAGTGGGTTCGTTTTGCGCATCGGCCATCAGATCGACGGGCAGCCGAATCCCGCTCGGAATTACTCCATTGACAGTGACTATCGGCTCATTTGTAAAGAGGCTAGGAAAACCGTTCACGTCGATTTGAACTATACTGGCGACCGACGTTCCCGGAGCAACAACAGTTATACCAAGCTTCGTAGCACGGTCGAAGACATATCGGCCAGCGTCACCTTCTTTCAGGCTCTTGAGCGGTATTATTTGCTCGTCGCCGGTTAATCCGCCAAGCGGCAACTCTCGTCTTTCGACCTCCGACAAAGCTCGGCGAATCGGCACCTCGAGAAACCTGAAGATCTCGTCCGAAGCCCAAAAACAGAATAAGAATGCGATAAGTACAATGACTACGGATTTAACGAGCCGCTTGCGCAACTCGTCGAGATGTTCTAGAAATGACATCTGACCGCCGGCTTCCGGCTCGCGTCCTGTTTCTAATTCATCCATCTAGTTACAACCAGCTTTTCTTGTCCTTTTCGGGAGGGAGCTCGTCAGATGGGGCCGTAGCCGGCTCTTCTCGAACCAGGCCGTCAAAGTCCGAGGGATCCACCTCTCTGATCGCTGGTGATCCCATCGCCGGTAACGAATCGGTCGTCTTGGATCGGGCGACAGGTTCATCCTCTAAACTGTCGAGACTAAAGGCCTTGGTCTCTTCTTCGAAATTGACCTCGCGCTGCCAGGTTTCTTTGAATTCCGATGCTGTACCTCGAAATTCGGACATTATCTTGGCGGCCTTTCGGGCAATCTCGGGTAATTTTCTCGGCCCCAACAGAACGAGCGCTATTATTCCGATCAAAATAAGTTCAGAGGTGCCGATCGATTCAAGGATGAATAAATACATTAATTAACCTCAACAAGATAACTTCCCCGATCCGAAACACGGCCTATCAACTGGGAGTCTTCAACCATAGAAAGAAGCTTATCGGCCTTTTCCTCCGGAATACTGATCAAAAGGCCGCCTGCCGTTTGCGGGTCGTATAATGCACTTTGCATATGGCCCGAAACAGCCGAGGAAAACCGAATATTTTCCCCAACGTATTCGCGGTTGTTCTTATCGCCTCTGGTGAGCATACCGTTACCGATCAACCTAAGAACATCCGGCAACAACGGAACTACATTAGAATCAACAGTTAACGTTACGCCGCTTGCCTGTGCCATTTCGAAGGTATGCCCCATCAGGCCGAAACCCGTGATATCGGTACAGGCATTAGCTCCGACCAACTGCATAGCCTGCGAGGCTTTAGCGGCCGAGGTGCTCATCGCCTTAAGAGCCGCTACTTCCGTTTCGGTGCTCGCTTTTCCATGCTTTATCGCGGTATTTATGGCCCCGGTTCCGATCGGTTTTGTCAGTATAAGGCAGTCTCCGGGCCGTGCTCCCGCATTTGTAAAGACTCTATCAGGATGAATGACGCCTGTCACCGCGTATCCGAATTTCATTTCCTGGTCATCTACCGAGTGGCCGCCTATGACAACAACGCCCTCCGCATTCATCGCTCGCTGGCCCCCGGCTAAGATCTCCCCCAGAACATCCCAATCGCCTTTTTGTGGATAACAGACAATTGACAAGGCCGAGATCGGTTTACCGCCCATCGCGTACACGTCGTTAAGTGCGTTGATCGCCGCTATGTGGCCGTAAGTTGCCGGATCGTCGGCCACCGGTGTGAAAAAATCAATAGTTTGGACCAGCGCCGTGTCGTCAGAAAGGCGAAATACTCCCGCATCGTCGGATTTATCAAAACCGACGATCACATTTTCGTTATTCTGGGCTGGAAGTTTGCTCAAAACTTGAGCAAGGTCGCCTGGTGCGAGTTTAGCCACTCAACCCGCGCATGAAACCATTTCCGTCAACCGCTTTTGCATTCACGTAACTCCTTTTATTTCTTCACTAACAATTGATAAATCCTATCGAGATCGTCTGTACTGTAATATTCGATCTCGATCTTTCCACCGGGGCCTTTTTTCCCCGGATGGATCTTGACATTGGTACTAAGGGTCCTCATTAACTTCGTTTGGGCCGCCTTGACGTTGGCATCTTGTTCGTTTCGACGGACTCTAACCTCGGTATCAGGCGTCACTCCTGCACGGGCACGCTTGACGCCTTTTTCGGTCTCGCGGACGCTCCATCCATTTTCGATGGCCGCCCGGGCGACGGATTGCTGGATCTTCGGATCATCGGACATGAGCAATGCTCTTCCGTGACCGGCTGAAAGCCGGCCGTCCTCGATGGCCGCCTGCAGGTCATCAGGCAGGCGGAGAAGCCGCAGCGATGTTGTGATAACCGATCGCTCTTTGCCTACTTGTCCTGCTACCATCTCCTGTGTAAGTCCAATAGAATCAATTAGTTTGCGATACGCCCTCGCTTCTTCAACAGGATTTAGCTCCTGTCTCTGAATATTCTCGATCAAAGCGAGCTCGAGAAGTTTTTCGTCAGCAACCTCTCTTGTTACAGCCGGTATTCGGCGTAATTCGGCACGCTGCGCGGCCCTCCAACGTCGTTCGCCGGCTACGATCTGATATCTGTCTCCAAGCTTTCGAACCACTATTGGCTGAACGATTCCATTTGCGCGTATGGAGCGGGCCAGTTCTTCCAGGTTACCTTCGTCGAATCGTGTGCGCGGCTGTTCTGGATTCGGTTCGATCAGATCTATATCAATTTCTATCTGATGGGCCGATTCGCCGCGGCCTGATATTAGATTGTCGTCGCCAAGTAAAGCACTTAGGCCGCGTCCAAGTGGTTGTCTAGCCATTAGCGAGAATCTCCTTTGCAAGCTGCACATAACTCTCGGCCCCGCGGGAACGCGGATCGTAGAGCAGGATCGGCTTTCCAAAGCTTGGCGCTTCAGCTAGCCTTACATTCCGAGGAATAACAGTTGTCAGCACCTGGGATCCATAAAAATCGCGCAGGTCCTTGGCGACAGCAGCGGAGAGATTGGTCCTTTCGTCATACATGGTCAATAAAAGCCCTTCAATGGCCAATTTGGGATTTAATTCCCTTCGTATTCTCGCCAGCGTGTCGAAAAGCTCGGTTACGCCCTCCAACGCGTAATATTCACACTGTATCGGCACTAGAAGCGAATCGGCGGACGTTAACCCGTTTATCGTCAACAAACCCAGGGATGGAGGGCAATCGATAATAATATAGTGAAAATAATCTCTGAGGTCTGTTAGCAACGCCTTTAGGGCGTAACTTCGGTTTTTTGTTTCGACTAGTTCTATTTCAGCTCCAGCGAGGTTTTTGTCGGCCGGTAATACCCACAGGAGTGGAACTTCGGTAGCCAAAACCATGTCGCGGGCTGAATCTCCCCTGATCAAAGCATCGTAAAGTGTTTTTCGACCCGAATTTCGGGATATTCCGGCTCCGGATGTTGCATTCGCCTGAGGATCGGCATCGACCAGTAATACTTTTTTCTCCTCGGCGGCCAACGCAGCCGCTAGATTTACCGCCGTCGTAGTTTTGCCGACGCCGCCCTTCTGATTTGCTACCGCGATGATCTTTGCCATTAGTACCTACGAAGTTACTAACGTACCATAGCAAACGCGCGATTTCGAATACTGATGTGGCACGTACCACATAGCGGCAGTTGTGGTACGTGCCACATACCTAGTTGGAAACGGTATCGGAGGATGAATTTGCAGATAAATGCACCAAAACGCTGGATATTGCAGCCGGCGTAAGCCCCGCTACAGAGCGAACCTGGGCAAAATTACTCGGCCGTGCCCGCTCCAGCCTTTCGATCATTTCGTTAGATAGGCCGCCAATCGTGCCGAAACTAAATCCGTCAGGCACCTTTAGGGCATCGTGATGGTTTATTCTCTCATTGGCGAGCTTTTGCTTATCTATGTATCCGCTGTAAAGCGAATCGGCTAGTGCCGTTTCGAGATCAGCGATCCGCACTTCATTACACATGTCCTCAGGGAGAATGCGGTAGATCAGCTCGGAATTTACTCCTTCTCTCATCGCTAACTGGCCTAAAGATATAGAATCGCCGAGATCTATACCGAGTAATTGCGAGATGCCGGCATATTCAACCGACGACCTTTTGAATCGGGTAAATTCGAGTGCATTACGAACTTTCGCGATGCGGTCCCGTTTTGCATTAAATCTGTCCCAAGAATTGTCATCGACTAGTCCAATCTCACGCCCCCGCCCCGAAAGCCGCTGGTCGGCATTATCATGGCGCAGTGTCAAACGGGCTTCCGCCCTCGATGTGAAAAGCCTGTAAGGCTCATCGACTCCGTGACGGATCAAATCGTCGGT
>JBGTCF010000175.1:0-3514 GCA_041748975.1 Pyrinomonadaceae bacterium | reverse complement strand
ACAAGGGAAAGATCGATTTTATTACCATTTCCCTCGATTTTGAGGAAGACCTCAAGACCGGCGTTCCAAAATTTCTGGCAGCGATGAAGGCGACGATGCCGACCTACCTTCTGATCACACCCGACGAGACCGCCGCCATATCGATGGTCTCGAAGGATTGGGCCGGCGGCCTGCCGTTCACTGTCCTCTTCGAGCCGTCTGGAAAGATATCGTACTTCCGCCAGGGCCTCGTGCGTCACGACATCCTGCAGAAAGAGATCGATAAGCTTTTGACCACGCCTATTCCTGCTCCTACGGGGCAATGAACCTTAAAAATCGGCGGATTGCCTCGGCGATCTCAGCGTCTCCTCCGCGTCCTCTGCGTTTAAGAAATAGTAAACGCAGAGACCGCAGAGAGGGTCGCAGAGGTAACGACTGACTACCGACTTCAGACCAACTTGGCCAATCGACATCGAACCTTCAAAACGATAGAATGACTGTTTTGTTTTTACACGGGAATTCTATCAATAATGAACGAAACCACAATCACTCCTGAGATCGTCGAGCAGCATAATCTTTCGCCGGACGAATACGAAAAGATAAAGTCGATAATGGGCCGCGAGCCGAATCTGACCGAGCTTGGCGTTTTTAGCGTAATGTGGTCTGAGCATTGCTCGTACAAATCGTCACGCGTCCATCTCAAGCGCCTGCCTACGACTGGCGAACGCGTAATCGTGCCGCCGGGCGAAAATGCCGGAGTCGTCGATATCGGTGACGATTGGTGCGTGGCCTTTAAGGTCGAGTCGCATAACCATCCCAGCTTTATTGAACCGTTTCAGGGGGCCGCGACCGGTGTCGGCGGAATCCTCCGCGATGTTTTTACGATGGGCGCTCGGCCGATAGCCGCGATGAACAGCCTGCGCTTCGGACCTCTCAATGACAGCAGGCACGGCAATCGCAATCGCTCGATCCTGAAAGGCTGCGTCGAGGGCATCGGGCACTACGGCAATTGCTTTGGAGTGCCTACCGTCGGCGGCGAGGTTGTATTTGACGAGTCATATAGCCTCAATCCCCTTGTAAATGCGTTTGCTCTTGGCATCGTCAAAAAAGACCAGATCTTTTTCGGCAAGGCATCGGGAATCGGGAACCCTGTTTTGTACGCGGGAGCCAAGACCGGCCGTGATGGTATCCACGGGGCGACGATGGCATCGGCGGAATTCGACGATGAAGCTCTCGAGAAGCGGCCGACGGTCCAGGTGGGCGATCCTTTCCTCGAAAAGCTGCTGCTCGAAGCGTGTCTTGAAGCGATGCGTTCCGGGGCGATCGAGGGTATCCAGGACATGGGTGCCGCGGGCCTCACGTCATCGTCTGTTGAAATGGCAGCCCGTGCCGGTACCGGCCTAGAGATAGACCTGACACTAGTGCCGCAGCGTGAAACGGGTATGACCGCGTACGAAATGCTGCTTTCCGAATCGCAGGAACGGATGCTGATAGTTGCCCGAAGCGGACGTGAAAAAGAGGTGGTTGAGATCTTTAACAAATGGGACCTCGATGCCGTGGTGATCGGCCAGGTCGTCGAGGGCGACCGGCTGAAGATCATGCACAACGGCGTCCTCGAAGCGGACCTGCCTGTCCAGGCCCTGACCGACGAGGCTCCGAAATATAATCGGCCGATGGCGGAACCGGGTTCAAAGTTCAAGGTTCAAGGTTCAAAGTTCAACCTTGAACCTCGAACTTTGAACCTTGAACAAGGGCTAAAAGCTCTGCTGGCGTCGCCCAACATCTGCTCCAAACACTGGGTCTATGAGCAATACGACACGATGGTCCGGACGAATACCGTTGTGCTCCCTGGGGCCGACGCTGCGGTGATCAGGGTCAAGGAAACGCGGCGTGCAATAGCGATGTGCCTCGACGGAAATGGCAAGTTCACGGCGATCGATCCGAGGAACGGGGCAAAACTCGCAGTGGCCGAGGCAGCACGCAACGTCGTCTGCGTTGGAGCAAAACCGATAGCCGTGACCAACTGCCTCAACTTTGCTTCGCCCGAACGTCCTGAAGTGATGTGGGCCTTTTCCGAGGTGATAGACGGTATTGCCGAGGCTTGTACGGCATTTGATACACCGGTTGTCTCGGGCAATGTATCGTTCTATAACGAAACCGACGGCAGAGGCATCCTTCCTACTCCGGTCATTGGAATGGTCGGGCTTCTGGAGGACACGCGAAAGATCATCACGCAGGGTTTCAAGAACGAGGGTGCCCTGATCGCCCTTCTCGGCGAAACACACGATGACCTGGCCGCCAGCGAGTATGCACAGACGGTTCTCGGCCGCTCCACGGACGAATTGATCGCGGCGGGTGATGTGCCCCGCATCGATCTCAGCCGCGAACTGCACGTCCATCAAGCTCTTCTAAGAATGGCCGATGAAATGCTCATCAATTCCGCTCACGATTGCTCCGAAGGCGGAGTTGCTGTGGCCATTTCGGAAAGCTGCTTCTCGTCGAATGGGCGCAAGGCAGTCGGTGCCGAGATCGATTTGACCACCTCGGACCTCTCGACGGAATCGCTTCTCTTTGGCGAATCGCCGTCAAGGATCGTGATCAGCTTTGACAGTGAAAAGCTCAAAAGGGTTCGTGAATTGGCCGCCGAATGTCCCTTTGAGGTAATCGGCCGGGTTGGAGGTGCGGAACTGAGAATGTCGGTCAACGGAAACAGAGTTATCGACGCCCCAATAACAGAGCTCGAATCCCTTTGGAATGGCGCGATGGCAGCAAGGTTAGAAAATCCGTCGAGATGATGCTCTAAAATAAACGCATGGCCGCTGGTATCTATATTCACATACCCTTTTGCAGATCGCGTTGCTCATACTGCGATTTTGCAACCGATGTCTGGCGAAGCGATGAGGCGGTGCAGCGGTATGTGGATGCACTTTGCACTGAGATCGGTAGTTCAAAGGGTGCTTCATTAGGACAGTCGAGGGGGAACCGCCCATTCGCTGACACGATCTATTTCGGCGGCGGTACGCCATCACTGCTTAATCCGGCACAATTGGAGTCTATTTTAGCTGCGGTAAGGTCTAATTGTGATGTGGCTGCTGACGCCGAAATAACGATGGAGATGAATCCGGCGACCGTGACGCTCGATTCGCTAACGGCCTATCGCTCGCTCGGCGTTAACCGGGCTAGCTTTGGTGTTCAGACATTCGATGATCGTGAATTGAAGCTCTTGGCTCGGGGGCATGATGCTGCTGACGCTCGGCAGACGTTCAGGATGCTTCGGGAGGCCGGCTATGACAATGTCAGCCTCGACCTCATCGCCGGACTGCCCGGTCAGACCATAGAGCGTTGGAGCCTGAATCTCGAAGAGGCGATCGCGATGGGCCCGGAGCACATTTCTCTTTACCTGCTCGAGATACACGAGGGCACACCACTCGCGGCGCAGATGCAAAGCGGTCGCCGGCCCCGGCCCGACGACGAAGTTGCGGCAGAAATGTATGAGATGATGATCGATCGTTTGGATGAAGCCGGTTATGTGCAA
>JBGTCF010000174.1:0-2044 GCA_041748975.1 Pyrinomonadaceae bacterium | reverse complement strand
GTCGTGATCGGATCGGTCGCCGCATCGGCCTCACGTTCCTCCTCAGGGCGATACAGCTTTTCGTCATCCGAAAGCGAGTGTGAATAAGGCCGGATCACCTTCGCGTGGACAAAGGCAGGGCCCTTGCGTTCGCGGCAATATTTTACTGCTCGTTTGAACGTCTGGTAGCTCTCTATCGGATCCGTGCCGTCACACTTCTGAATATAGAGGTCCGGGAAACCAACGACCAATTTTGATATATCACCGCCGGCAGTACCAACCTCGACCGGCGTCGATATCGCGTATCCGTTGTCCTCAACGACAAAGATCACCGGCAGCTTCAGATTGCTCGCGGTATTCAGGGCCTCCCACCATTCGCCCTCGCTGGTCGTGCCGTCGCCGACCGACATATAGACGACCTCGTCGCCCTTGAAACCGACGATCTTCTCCTTTAAACCGTCTACAAGCCCTGCCCGGTAGCTCGCCTCGGCCGCCCCGACAGAATGCAGAGCCTGAGTACCCGTGCATGAAGACTGCGAAGGCACGTTGAGGTCCTTATGCCCCCAGTGCGAAGGCATCTGCCGGCCGTGCGAATTCGGGTCTTTTTCAGCACCGACCGCTGACCAGAGCATCTCCTGGGCCGTCATCCCGAGCCCGAGCATAAGGGCGCGATCTCGGTAATATGGGAAGAACCAATCGTAGGCGGGTTTCATCGCCAGGGCGGCTGCGGCCAGTACAGCCTCGTGCCCCGCACCTGAGATCTGGAAGAATATCTTATTCTGCCCCTTAAGCTGGATCTCCTTATCGTCGATCCGGCGGGACATATACATCGTGCGGTAAAGCCCGACCAACGCCTCGGCATCAAGGCCATGAGGCTCATCGATCTCCTCGGCGGCGGCTACAGTTGCGGCAGACGGCTCCTCAGCCGCCTCGGCCTTTGCTGATTTAGGAGCGGTCGCCTTTTCTATATATCCGTCACCTATGTTCTCTTTCTCAGCCACGACCTCGCCGCCGTTGTTTTCAGCTTCGCCTTTGTTCGACTTCTTGTTGATATCCTTCGCAGCAGTTGCCATTAAATAAGTCCTGATAGTAGCTATTATTAATAAACGGGTAACTTTTTAAGATATCAAATACTGATACTTGGAGCAATTTGGACCTGTGGCTCTGCCCTTTGATTTTGCTTATAAGGCTGTCTTCATTTGGGACAAGGAGATGTAGATCCACGTGAATAGCTTAGAGAACTCTCGGACCTCAATCGATTCGCCCACGCCAGATGATGGGGTTTCGGCTATCGTGAAATATCGAAAGAATGATCACCTTAAAGCCATCTTTTATAAAAAATATCGAATAGGGAAATGTTTCAACGACCGCACGTCTGGCTCTTGTCCCGTAAACAACCGGGAATGCCAGCGGTCTTTGAGTTACTGCAGAAATAGCGTTCTCGACTGCACCTACAAACCGATCGCGGAGATCCGAAGCCTCATCCTTGTACCAATCGCACGCTTCGTCAAACTCCCGTCTCGCAGCTGGTCGAATCTTGAGAGAATAAGGCATTAGCGGGCCAGAGCGGAGTCCCGGACTTCTTCCCAAGAGAAATTCCCATCCGGATTCTTTTCGTAGTCCTCGATCCTTCGGACAAGCTCTTCCAATTGCAGATCAGTTAGCCGGGCCGACCCCGGCGAACCGCCAACACTCTCATAAAGATCATCGGCTAAGCGTATCCGCTCCGCGATCGGCAGTTTCAATGCTTCTTCCAGAATAGTGCTCATATTCGTAATAAGAATAGATTGAAAATCCTCAGGGCACAACCAAATAGTTACCGTAGTGATCGTTGTTATTGCTCAGCCTTCAGCACCCAGCCTTTCGGATCGACGGTAAATTTTGGTGTATGAATATGGATATCAATTTTACCCTTGGTCATGTCCATTCTAATGGTCTTGCCGTCTGATTCGATGTCGAAAGGCATCGGGAAAGGTAAATTATTTGGTGTTTCCCAACGGTATCTGTAGGCTTCGCCGGTTTCCTCGCGTATCAGCTTTGGCAATTTCGGCTGCCTCAGATACAC
>JBGTCF010000173.1:0-4840 GCA_041748975.1 Pyrinomonadaceae bacterium | reverse complement strand
TCACGGCGTAAAGACCGAGTTGATCCGGGCCGTTGATCACGAATTGGCTCCGGGGGTTCAGCCGGATATGACCGCACACGGACATTCCAGAGACGATTGGCCCGAGATCAGCAAAAAGGTTATGGCCGCTGACATCCTTGTTCTCGGAACGCCGATCTGGCTGGGAGAAAAGTCCTCTGTTTGCACAAGGGTGATCGAAAGGCTCTATTCAGAATCCGGCCATACAAACGATGTTGGCCAGTACATTTATTATGGGAAGGTTGCCGGATGTTTTATAACGGGTAACGAGGACGGCATTAAACACTGTGCGATGAATATATTGTATTCCCTCCAGCATCTCGGATACGTCATTCCACCTCAGGCGGACGCCGGTTGGATAGGTGAAGCGGGGCCGGGACCTTCGTATTTGGATGAAAATTCAGGCGGCGAGGAAAACGAATTCACGCAGCGCAACACTACATTTATGACGTGGAACCTGGTGCATCTTGGTCTTATGATCAAGAACAACGGCGGAATTCCCGCACATGGAAACCAGCGAACCGCTTGGGATGCGGGAGCAAGGTTCGATCACCCTAACGCGGAATACCGGTAGTCCGCGGTGTCCTGATTGATTAAAGACTAATGGGTGCGTTGAAACATCTCGTTCGAAAATTCATCCGGCTTAATGCTTTTCCGTCGACTGGAGACTCGGCGGATCGCCATCTGATTTAGCTGGCCGGCTTCGTCCCCTTGAGGTCGATTGTTCCGTTATCCTAATCAACGCTCGATCAGAGCAGAATTTCGACATCGATGGGTTTGAAGCCACCGTTATTTGATTTAGGCGCGGAGCAGGCCGTGACACAGACGATGAGGTCCATTTCTGCACGGAGCTCAATAAAATCACCGGCTTTCGACGTGGGCGGATCGATGCTCAACTCGCCATTGCTGGCCACGTTTACGTTCATGAACACATTCAGCGTCGTCGGGATCATGTCGGGCGATATGCCAAATGGTTCGAGATTACGGCAGATATTTTCGAAGCAGCTCGAAACATAAACGTGGTTGTCGTAAAGAATTTCAAACGTTTCCGGGCTGCAGGGCGTTAGCAGAAAATCGTGCTTGCCGACCGTATCGGCGATGATGCGAAACATCGGCCGGCTTCTGTTGGAATACAGTATATTGCCGGTCGTAAGATAGATTGTGTTTGCGTAATCGATCGTACGGCCTGACGAGAGCCATTCGGCCGTGTCATCCGCTCCGAAGGCGATCAGATCTGCGACTTGCTCGCCTTCGACGTCAATTATTTTTAAGATCTGGCCCTTTTTTAGTTTAAACGCCTTTCCGTTTTGCGGCTCAATGTGGATCTTTTCAGACATATTTTTCCCTATTCATGTGGATTCGTCATCCAGCGGCCGAATACGCGGTGGAACGGGCATTTCCAGTCCTTCTCAACCGGCCGCCCCGAGTATTGTTTCGCTTCACTTTGCTTTCCAAAATCACTAAGGTTTGGATTCAGACTGCCCTGAAGCTTAAGGTCGCGAGCACGTATCGTGGATTGCATTCTCTCAAAGAGCCCTTCCTCACGAAGGCGTTCGAATTGAGCATGCACGTTAAATACCATTGTCGGCCATGCGAACCGCCGCGAGAGCCGCGACGCTCCCTGATGCAGCCCAACAATGAAAAATCCTGTGCCCGCAAAGCTGAAGGAGAACTGGGACGCTCCGGGGTCGCTGCTCACCGTGTTGTCCCAGTCCGAAAGATCGATCTCGTGCAAGTTCTGCAGTTGGTTCCACAAGAGTTTTTCCCATTCAGCCTCACTCATTATTTTCGGCCCTCGAAAACTTGCGATAAAGGTCGCGTAATTGGTATTAAACGCCGCTTGATCCCTGGCGTAATGCCAGAGATCGTGGGCAAGGCCGGACGTTGCCTCAGTTGAATTAACCTCGTCGTAGAAGCCGTACCGGTAAAAGTTTCCCTTAAGCGAGGCTTTTGCTCCAACGCATGGAAATTCAGCGTGCGTGACGTGCTGTTGCAATGCGTCATGCGCTTCGAGCGCCTCACCGGTGATATCCTGCGTGGGCGAAGCAACGCGTACGAGTCTCCCGCCGCGCAATTCACCATACGAGCTAAATGCCGCGCTATATGGATTTGACAGAGTTTGGACCGCAGCCGTGCTCATGCGAGTTCTCCGGAAGTGATGGGGGCAGTGACCGTGTTTAAAACACTTTCCGTCGGAACAGCCTTGTATTTTTCGAGGATCAGTTTGGCCGGTTCGAGCTTTTCATAGAAGAATACGACGGCCTCATTTGATCCGATCGTCGATACTGCCTGCTCGAACGCCGCGTATGCGTCGGGTTCGAATGTAATATCTTTCGGGCCGCCGTTGGCCTTAATTGTCCGTATCATCATCTCGGCAACCTCGCCTTCCTGCCGGCCACGAAGGTTTTTGTCGCCTTTAATGATGATCCGGTCAAACGCTTTCGCAGCCTGACTGCTGGCGGCTTGGATAACCTCGTCCGTACGGTCGCCGGGAAAGCTGATAATCCCCGTGGTTCGCATTCCCCATTTTGAGATCATCTCGCCTATTGACTCTATAGCCTTGGGATTGTGCCCATAATCGACAACCACAACGCCTTTGTTAACGCGATAAATATTCGCTCGACCCTGATTGTTTCGGTAGGAATTAAATGTGCGGAGAGCTTCCGCGATCATTATGGCGGACATTCCCATGCCGCGTGCAACAGCGATTGCGGCCATCGCATTTTGGATCTGAAACTCCGCGGTTCCGTTGACCGTTACCGGTATCATGGAGGTCTCTACAAGTCTTTCGACGACCGCATTTCGGGATTCGCAGATCCATCCATCCTTCAAAAAGTATGCGGTTCCACCCGCATCTATGTGTCTTTGAATGATCGGATTTGCGTCAGCGGTGGAAAAGAAAACGATATTCCGTTCGGTCTTCGTGACGGCGGGGCGATGGACGAGATCAGCCGATTCTTCATCGTCTGCATTCAAAACGAGCGTGCCCCCTTCACGAACCCTCTCAGCTATCAATGCTTTTATTTCGACGAGATCTTTTACGGATTCAATCCCGTCCTGGCCGATATGATCCTCAGTAATGTTTGTAACGACGCCGATGTCCGCCCAATCCCAGCCCAAGCCGCGTCTCAGGATCCCGCCTCGTGCCGTCTCCAGCACCGCGATATCGACTATTTTGTCGCTCAGGATCGTTCTGGCCGACGCAGGTCCCGTCGTATCGCCAAAAACGATACTTTCGCCATTGAGCAGAATCCCGTCAGTCGTCGTCGTGCCGATATTTCGTCCCGTAGTGCCGAGAATATGAGAGATCATCCGAGTGACCGTTGTTTTACCGTTGGTACCGGTTACCGCGATGATGGGTATGCGGCTCTGGGCGTTATTCGGGTAAAGCATCTCGACTATTGCTCGGCCAACGTCCCGCGATATTCCCTCGCTCGGGTGTATATGCATGCGAAGCCCCGGTGCCGCATTGATCTCAATGATCCCGCCCCTTTCCTGCGGAAATGGTTTCGAGATGTCCTGCAGCATAAGGTCGATGCCGCAAATATCCAGGTTTACGACCCGGGCCCCCCTCTCACACATCAACTGCACCGAATGGTGGACATCGTCGGTAACATCTCGTGCCGTGCCTCCCGTTGAGAGATTCATCCCGATCGAGATATCTACTTCCTCGCCTGCCGGAACTACGGTATTCAAGGAAAGGCCGTTTTTTAAGAAGTTTTCGATGACGTTCGGAGTGAGTTTGAATTTAGTGAGCGGTTTCTCATGCCCTTCACCGCGAAGCGGATTCTCGTTCTCAGTTTCTACAAGTTCCTGCAGTGTTTGCCGTCCATCGCCAATAACCTTACCGGCCTGACGCTCGCTCGCGGCGACCATTTTGCCGCCGACCACGAGGACGCGATAGTTTTTGCCATGCAAAAGCTCTTCGATAAGAACGCGCGAGGAATACTGCTGGGCGTGGTGAAACGCTCTTCTAACGTCGTCGTCGGTCACAATATCGAGCGTAACTCCCTTTCCCTGATTGCCGTTCACCGGCTTCATAACGACCGGAAACTGCAATCGCTCGACGGCCTCAACTGCCTCGTCCGCGGTCGAGACAATGCATCCCGGCGGCGTGGGAATCGAAAATCTCTCAAGCCTTTTCTTGGTTTCGTTCTTATCTCCGACAATATCGACCGCTATATCCGACGACAGATCGGTTGTCGCCGCCTGGACGAAGTGGAGATTACGCCCATACCCAAGCTGTACTAGGCTGTAGTTGTTTTCTCTCGTCCAGGGAATACCGAGTCTATCCGCTGCGTCGATAATGCACCGGCCGCTCGGCCCGAGTTCAACTTCGCTCAAGATCTCGCGAGCCGGGACGAGCACGTTGTCGAGAATCGGCTCTTGCCCGTGTACAAGCGCATCGACGATCGCAACCGCGCGGGGTATCAGACATCGCATCACCTCGCCCGCGCGGGTTTCTACAACGAGGCGATCGTGCTTCGTTCGCGGGCTGCCGCACTTAGATGGCCCCTTCTGGCCTCGATCTGTCTGAGCATATAGCTCCAGTGCTACATGCTCGATCGCATGCGTGAGGTGGATGCCCTCTGAAAGTCTCTCGATAAAACTTGCCTCCATTTTTTGATCGCAGCGATGATCCAAAAACAAAGGGAATGTCTCAAGTAATCGATCAGCAAGGTCCGGGCATTCACGGGTGTTTGTTTCCGGCAAGTTGTCGTAATCAATGCTGGCGACAACCGCAGCCTGATGTGTATAGAAATTTACGCCCTCAAAAATTCTTATCGATTCGACTCTCATTTCATCATCTCTATAAATTTGC
>JBGTCF010000172.1:0-12770 GCA_041748975.1 Pyrinomonadaceae bacterium | reverse complement strand
ACCCCGCGCGTAAACCTGCTGAAACTACTTGCCTTAGGCATAATGAGCAAACAAATGATTATAGGTTCTCAACCGTTTCATTTCAAACTAAAAGCCTCGGAGCATGGGCCTCCGAGGCTTTTCGAACATTCGATTCGCATCTACTTCACTTCCCTTGCATCGCTTGGGATGTTTAGCTTGAACCTGTTTGCCGCAATAGTCTCATTCTTTCGAATATTTTCGAGAAAAACGGTAGTCCAGTCGTCGTTATGTTCCGTTATTTTCACCTGTCTCGGTGTTCCGTCCTTGTCGACCCAAAGTTCGGCCGTCTTGTATGAGGTCCGAACTTTCGGGACTAAAAGCAGTCGCCATGTAGGCGTTCCGTCTTTGACGTTCTCTTCTCCTGCAAACGTCGTGTCGTAATTAGCCTTCAGCTGCTCGCGGGACATATTCATAAAGCCCAAAGCTCCGCCTGCCGAAGCATTGTTTTTTGCCTTGTCGACCGTCCCTCTGATGACTTGCTTCAAACGCGGCCGATAAAGCTCGTATTTATCACCGATGACTGAGATCATTTCCTCAGTCGGCTTGGTCCAGTCTATGCGTACATACATCGACCGTTTTCCATTCTTGGGCAAATAGCTTGTCGATCCGATCGACGTGTCCGAAACGTTCAACTGCGGATTATGCTTGACCATCGTGACATTGGCCTGAAGCGACTGAAGTGATTTGTTATACATGTCCATCCGCCGGAGGATCTCGCCCATGATATTCTGGCCTGAAGCCTCGACGACGGCTCCACCGAAGACAAGCGCAAGAGTAAAAATAATTAAAGTATGCCGAAAAAATCTATTCATAAAACTCCTTTGCAATAGTCTCCCCTGGATCATGGGAGTTAATTCGCATAGTCGGTTTGGACGGCCGGGGCGGGAGCTTGGGTTGCCAGCGATCTATCGCTGTTGAACCATGACTTAGGTGTCAGAAAGATAAATGCCAGTATAAGAATGCACAGAACATCCCACTGCCACGAGCCTCGTTCGTAATTCCAGTTGATAACGTTCTTCATCAATCCACTATATGCCCGTCACGCATCTGGATCGTCCGCGAACAAGCCGCGGCGGCCTCAGGATTATGCGTGATCATAATGATAGTCTGATTAAACTTCTCGTTCAGCTCGCGAAACATCTCCAGCACGATCTGCGAATTCACGGTGTCGAGATTACCGGTCGGCTCGTCGGCGAGAATTATTGCGGGCCCGTTGACGATCGCACGCGCGAGGGCCACACGCTGCTGCTCGCCGCCTGAAAGCTCAAGCGGTTTATGGTGCATTTTATCTTCGAGTTTTAATAAACGCAATACTTCGCGGCGGCGATCCGAGTTCTTGCTGCCGTTCCCGGTATGGATCTTTTCGGCCAGTTTTAGATTTCCTTCGGCCGAAAGCGTCGGAAACAGATTGAATCGTTGGAACACAAAACCTATTTTTCGACGCCGAATATCGGTCCGATGCGAGTCAGAAACTTTCGCGAGGTCTTCACCGTCGATCAGGATACTTCCGCTGGTCGGGCTCAACAAACCCCCGAGAAGATGAAGCAGCGTTGATTTTCCGCAGCCGGATGGCCCCATGATGGCGACAAATTCGCCCTCATTTACATCCAGGGTAACGCCGCGAAGGGCGGGCACGTCCAATTTTCCAATCTTGTATGATTTCTTTAGATCGACGGTCTGAAGGATCGATTTCATTGGGTACTTCTATTGGAACCGTGTCACGGTGGACTTATTGTTGCTTGAGGGCTGTGGAACCGGGGCCTCTGCAAGCCTCCTGTCCAGATCCACTTCTTCAAGGTTCCATGAATTCTGCAGAACAAATGCTGCTGGCGGAAATGAGTTCCCGATCGTGACTGCCTCCGGCGATTGATAAGTAAGCTTCATCGAATACTTTTCTTTTGGCCGGGTAACCTGGATCTCGAGCGGCAGATTCTTATAGTTACCTGTGTCTGTCAAATTCCCTTCCCTGCCATAAACAATATCCGACTCGACTTCGCCATGCGCGTCAAAGAGCTGCTGCCGGGCGAGCCGGATCCCTCCGACACGGTCGAACCAGAACCGACGTGCGATCTTCAAACTGTTGTCCGGCTGCCTTACGTATTCATCGAGCAGGTAATAACCGCGCATCACTCGTCGCAGCGGCGATTTGCTCCTCACGGTTTCGTCGTCTTCGATCTGATGGATGGCACTCTGAGTATAAACGTTAGCCGGGTCCGTCGGCCTTACCAGCATCGCATCCGTAAAGTGCTGAGGCCGAAGATTTGCAAATGCGTTAACGTTTTCCTTCAATACCTTCCCATTCGAAGCCGTCGCGGTGTCGAGGTTTTGCTGCAGCCGTGAGTAATCGGCATTATTGGTGCCTTTTACAAATTTCTTGTACTTTCCCGAGCCGCCATCGTTGAGTATCGCAACCCGGAATGTCGTACCGTCTGAGGTCATCTGTGCAACGTCAGTCTTGAAAACCGGAACCTGTACTTTAAGAAGGATCATGCCCGGACGCTGAACGACCACTTCCCCGTCGGCGTTTCTGTAAACTTCCTTGTTTCCGAATTCCGCAAACGAGTTATCTTCAAACCTAAGGTCCATTTTTGCCCGCATTGAGCCGACACGTGCAAATCGATCAACTTCATCGAGAAGTTGAGACTGGGCTGCTGTGTCGGTCTTAAGCAGGGCGGGCGTCTTGCTCTCTTTCTTTACGATATTACAGCCCATCGCAAAAAAAGCTATCGCAAGGATCGGAATAGCTCTTCGTTTGGCTAATCTATCAATAAGAAACTTCATCCGTCTTCTGATGTTGCCGTAGTCGGCGAGGTTGCTACTATTGGGTTATGACGCTCCCGTCAATACTCATCAAACCGAAAATATTAGCACGTAGAATGATATATCCCTAATTATGAAAACACGCGGAACAGAGCATCTTGCTCCCGATCCCGCGTGTAGTTATTAACGAAAACCTATCCTATTGTCCGAAGACGCCCGAGCCGCGTGTAAGATAATCCTGCATAGTATACGAAAACATTATGGCCATCCAGAAAAAGCTTGCCACCGCCGCAAGCCCAATAAGCCGCGGGCTCCACCGGACATGCATAAAGTAGAGCATTACGAATGTCATTTTTGTAAACGCGATCAATAACGCCACAAGCGTATTGGCGCCCGGAAATATCCAGTCGAGATCGATCGTTGCTATATAATAAGTAATTATCGTGCCAACAATGAGCAAGCCGAAAACCGCGAGGTATCCGGGTATCCCTATATGCTCATGTGGTTCTTCGATATGATGTTCAGACATTCAAACTCCTAATGCATAAAGTGCCTGCCGAGCAAATAAAGCAGGGGAAACAGGAAGATCCACACAATGTCGACAAAGTGCCAATACAGACCCGACATTTCGACCGGCATATAATACGCCGCGCTGTACGTACCCAACCATGCCTTATACAGCAGCCAGGTCATAAGACCGAGGCCCACGATCATATGCAGGGCGTGAAGGCCGGTCATCACGAAATAGATCCAGTAAAACATCCGGACCTTGTCACGAAACTTATTTATATCGATCTCGTCGTTTGAAAAATAGCCGATCTTTTCCGCGTCGGTAAGAAAATCATGCTCCTCCGCCAGCTTGACCAGCGAGCAATCGGTCCAGAGGAAATCACCCTTGGGGTTTACGTAATTGTGCTTCTCATCTCCACCATGAGTAACCTCCCAACAGGGCTTTGCCTCGGTCTCGGCATGATCGCCCGGTGCAGCCTTAACCTTTTTATTCAGTCCGGCCACCGGAACAAGTCCGTCATTATACTTGCCCGTATATTCAATGGCCTTAACGCCAAGAAATACCGCGCCAAAGAACATCGTCAATATAATAAGGATGACCTGGAGATTGCGATTTCCCTTTTGGGCGTAGTAGACCGTTAGCGCCATCGTAAGGCTGCTTACGATAAGGACTATAGTGTTAAGACCGCCCCAGAAAGCATCTAAATGGTTACTGCCTGCGGCAAATGCCATCGGATAGCGTGACCTGTAAACGAGGTAAGCCGTGAAAAGCCCACCGAAAAACATGATCTCCTGCACCAGGAACATCCACATCCCGATCGAGACGCTCTCTTCCTGCTGCCCCATGTCCTCAAACTGGTGCTGTAGGCCCGGAGAGTGATGATGTTCGTGTGTATCAGCGTGTGTCGACATGATTGTTAATCAAAACTAAAACAGGAGCATTCTGACAGCCTAAACTACTACCGAGGCGTCCCGACGTCTGGCTTCATCAAGGTCAAGGCCGCTTTCTTCTCCAAACTCATAGGCCTCCCAGGTCACAACCGGCATATTCTCGAAATTCTCAGTCGGCGGTGGCGACGCCGTTCGCCACTCCAGCCCCGGCAGCAACCACGGGTTATCGCCCGCCTTTTTCCCAAACAAAAGCGAGTGGGCCAGGTAGACCGCGGGCATCAGAAGTCCCACACCCAATACCGAGGCCCCGGCGGTCGAAAAGATATTAAGCACCTGAAACTCTGCCGGATATGATGCATAACGCCGCGGCATGCCTTGATAACCCAAAATAAATTGCGGAAAAAATGTCAGGTTAAACCCGACAAATACGAGCATCGCCGAGATCTTGCCCCAAAATTCCGAGTACATCCGGCCGGTCATCTTGGGCCACCAATAATGGATACCGCCGAGATAGGCGATCACCTGGCCGCCGACCATAACGTAATGAAAATGGGCGACGACGAAATATGTGTCGGTCAGATGAACGGTGAGACCCATCGCCCCTAGAAATAATCCGGTCAGGCCGCCAATAAGGAAAAGTCCCAGGAACCCGATCCCGTATAACATCGGCGTGTCGAATGAGATGGATCCTTTGTATAGCGTCGCTGTCCAATTGAACATCTTGATCGCCGAAGGCACGGCAACAACCATTGTCAGGAACGAAAAGACCATTCCCGCGTACATCGACTGGCCGCTGACAAACATATGATGGCCCCACACAAGGAAACCAAAAACAGCGATCGCGATACTAGAAAAGGCGATAAACTCGTAACCAAAGATCTTCTTTCTCGAGAAATTCGAGATAAGTTCACTAACGACTCCCATTCCCGGTAGGATCATAATATAGACTGCCGGATGCGAATAGAACCAGAACAAATGCTGGAACAGGATCGGGTCACCGCCGATCGCCGGATCGAAGATCCCGACTCCCGCAGCTCGTTCCAGCGCCAGCAGCAGAACCGTAATAGCGATGACCGGAGTACCGAGGATCATTACGAGGCTGGTTGCATAGTGCGCCCAAACGAACAACGGCAGCCTGAACCACGTCATTCCGGGGGCCCGCATGGTATGGATCGTAACGATGAAGTTCAACCCCGTAAGGATAGATGAAAAGCCGTTAATAAAGATCCCCAGCCCCACCGCCATCACATACGAATTTGAGAACGTTGTGCTGTAAGGAGTGTAAAATGTCCACCCTGTATCGACGCCACCCTGCATTAGGCCGTAAAGCGTGAGAAGGCCGCCGACCCAATAGATATAAAGGCTCAGCAGATTTACGCGCGGCAGAGCAAGGTCCTTAGCCCCGATCATGATCGGAATGAGGAAATTACCCAAAACTGCAGGTATCGACGGTATTAGGAAGAAAAAGATCATCAGGATACCGTGTTGCGTAAATACCCTGTTATAGGTTGCCGACTGAAGCAGATCGCTCGCCGGGGTCAAAAGCTCGAGGCGGATCGTCGCGGCATACAAACCGCCCATCAGGAAAAACAGCGAAACGGTAATCAAATACATGATCGCGATCCGCTTATGATCTTTTGTCAACAGCCACGATTTAAGCGTGCTGCCGTTTGTAAGATAATTAAGCTTTGGCTCACCGCCGTAACCTGATATCGAATCTTGGGTTTGCATAATCTTTACTACACTCTATCTGTTGCTGTTCGTCGCCGGATTCGGTGCACCGCTATTTACATTAGCCGAGGGTGACGTATTCGTCGCAGCGGGGCTTGGCGCTGATCCCGTTCCCGTCGCAGCTCCCGGCGTCAAAGATTTTATGTAAGCAATCAGAGAGTTAAGCTGCTCCTCAGTCACCTGACCCTTAAACGTGGGCATTATAGGTTGATAGCCGGCAACGACCTGGGCTCCGGGGTTCAATATAGAATTACGGATATACTGCTCATCGGCAATTACCGTCTCCCCGGTCGTAAGCTTGACCTCGTGGTTGTAAATGCCCTCCAGAACCGCGCCGCGTTGATTCGCCCCACCGGAATGGCAAGATGCGCAGCCAAGCTTGTTCATGAACAGATCACGCCCTTCCTCTACAGGGGTCTGACCAGCCACACTGCCGCTCAACCAGCTATCAAAGTCACGCTGCTCCATTACGTAAACGTAACCGCCCATTCCTGAGTGATTTAGACCGCAATACTCGGCGCAAAACAAATGATATTTGCCCGGCTTGGTCGGCTCAAACCACATATAGGTGTACCTACCGGGAACAACGTCCATCTTTGTCCGGAATGCCGGAATGGAGAAGCCATGCAGGACATCCTCGGTGGTCATCGTCAATTTTATCTTTCGTCCGACAGGTACATGCAGTTCGTTGATCTCGCGCTGGCCGGTTTGATGTTGAGCCTTCCACATCCATTGTTTACCGACGACATAGATCTCCATCGCATCGTCGGGCGGCGTAAATTGGTTGAAATATACGACCGCACCGCCGATGAATATGGTCATGGAAATGATAAAAGGGATTATCGACCAAACCGTTTCGAGAACCATCGATCCGTGCATCTCTTCCGGTGTGGCATATTTTTCCGTTTCTCGATATTTAATTGCAAAGAAAAATAACGCGGCCACAATTGGAATTGTGAACGCGACGCTGACCGCGATAAGGTAAAAATACAGGAGGTCAACCTGCCACGCGAAAGTCGAGGCCTGTTCGGGAAATAATGGTACCCACGATGTAGTCTGCATAATTCGTTAATGGTGAGTGGTGGCCGGTGATAGTGAATCAGCCGCGTATGGCCTGATCACTATCGCAGATCACTTATCACTATTTACTGTTCTACTCTTATTTCGCCGCCAAAAAACCATCGCCATCAGGCCCATCCCGATCAATGTGGCGATCCCCCCCAGCCGAATAACGTTTAAAATTGCCAGTCCGTATTTACCGGACGACGGATCGTAATGATAACAATAGAGGAGCAGCTGCTCGGCAGCGTTACCTACGCGACTTTCACTCGATTCCATCAAGCTGAATTTCAGGTCCCGCGGAGCATAGTCAATGCCGAAATGGTATCTCGAGAGTTTTCCTTCGGGTGTTGCTACCATTACCGCGGCAGCATGGGCGAATTGATTGGTCTTCTCGTCCCATTCATATGTAAACCCGGCGGCCGAGGTTACCTTGTCCAGCATCTCCTGCTTTCCGGTCAGGAAATGGAAGCCTTTTTCAGTTCCGGGCCTTCCGTAACGTTCCATGTAACCCAGCTTTTTGTTCCGTGCGATCTCAGTTGAATCAAATTCCCGCGCATCAAAACTGATCGCCACAACATCAAACTCGGCACCGGCATTAAAAGACATACCTTTAAGCGAACCCGTCAGGCCATTCAAAACCTGGTTACACAGCATCGGGCACTCATAATAGACGAATGCGACAATGACGGGACGCCCAGCCTTAAAATAATCTCCGAGCCGCACCAGTTGTCCATTTTCGTCCTTCAGCTCTGTATCCAATGGCAGCTGGGCTCCCAGCTTCTGCTCTATTCCAACTTTCTTAAGTGCCTCTGGTATTCCATTGGCTTCTGAAATGGTCGGGTCATACTTCCTGGGCGAGTAAAGAGGTGAATTGTAATGCTCGTTCTTTTGCGCCCACGCGGGTATGCCTGCAATGGCTGTAAACAACGCCACAGCACACAGCATGACCACAAAACTTTTTCCATTTCGGCTAGTCATTGATCTTCACTAACGCATCCTTTCATTCGCCACCCGCCCCGAACTCGACTCGGAGACCGTCAATTGAGAATCGTCGAATGCGGCCTCGGCATCCGCACCTGTTCGGGACTTCACACCCTGGCTCAGCAATTTTTCTTTTGCTTCCTCGATCGAAAGCGCAATCACAGTTCCTGACGCAGCGTCCTTAGACCCGTTTTCCCATAGGTCTTCCCATTGTTTATGGAGCTCCCGATACTCCGATTGAGGTGCGAGCAGCTCGAGATTAACCCGGCCCTTTTTCGATTCGACTCCGAATCCCGGAGCTAGCTGTAGTCTGGGTTCCGGCGGAAGCCGTTCCCTCTCGTTCATCGCCACAGGATTTACGGGACCTGCATTCTCACGGTTATAGTCATTCAGAACGTTGAGAAGCGCCCACATCAAAGCGAACGTGATCACGATCAGTAGCAGGAGGCCCACGCCGAACCACACGATCCCCTTCAGGCCGATCTCATTATCTTCGTACGGTCTATTGAGATCGTTGATTATTTCTGTGTTCTTCTTTGACGACATATTCTCTTTTTAATGCCCGCGCCCGTGAGCAACTGCCTCTTCAAAATAAGGATCTTTGGCCGGAACAAGCGGCCGCTTGATCAACTCACCAAAATACCACCATAGCCAGATCCCGCCGATAGCGATCGGAGCAACAACATCCATCCAGCTTATAAAAAATGCTCCCTGATCCAGGCCGCCCGGTGCAACTCGATGGCTCGGGCCGATCAAATAGAACATATCCACCAGCCGCATAAACAAAATGAATATAGCGAGCGTCGCCAGCCACTTCGCCTTTCGCTTGAAATCCTGCTGTAAAAGCACGAGAAACGGAAAAGCAAAGTGAAAGACGATAAGGCCGATCCCCAAATAACCCCATCCGCCCCTCATTCTCGCGATATACCAGGTCGTTTCTTCAGGCAAGTTGCCGGACCAGATGATCAGGAACTGCGAAAAGTTGAAATACGCCCAAACCATCACCAATGCCAGCATCAGCTTGCCGAGATCGTGAAAGTGCCGTTTGCCAAGCACTGCGTCCATCGGAGCCTTATCGGATAGATATGCAAGAATTGCCACTACGAAGCAGAAACAGCTCAACGCCCAGCCCGCGACAAAAAGCAGTCCCCACATCGTCGAAAACCAGTGCGGGTCGAGCGTCATCACCCAGTCAACGACGGCGAAGGTGACGACCAAAGCATAGATCACCATCATCGGCCCCGAAAATCGCGACGACTTCTCGAGCAGTAAACGGGAATCTTCTACAGTCGTAGTCTGATCCTGTCTTGCCGACCACGAATTCAGCAAATAGACCATTAAACCAAGAATGGCAAAATAGATCAGCGATCGGACTATCCAGGTCCAGGGCAGCAAATAGATGCCTCTTGCCTTGATGATATGATCGGTCGGCTCTGCATGTGTCCACTCGTAAATATTGTGCGTGTAAACGCCGACAGCCAGCGGGATGAACAGTAAAAAGAGCAATGGAAGTGTCCTGGACCCGGCTTCGACAAACCGCCTAATGACAAGGCCCCACGCTCCGCCCGTAAGATACTGGAGCATCAGAACTCCGAGCGACCCAATACCGATGCCGCCCCAGAAGATAAAGCCGAGCAGCCACGACCTTAAAGCCTGTTCCGTATTGAAATAGGCGCCTACCGCCCAGATGATCAGGGCGATCCCACCTATTCCGAGCGCTAGCGGACGTAGTCTGGATATCTCAGCCGGGGCGTGATAATTGTCGATATTCGCCATCTATCGTTCCCCTCCCTGAGTGTTGCCCGCCGGAGCACCCGATGGTGCCGCGTTGGACGCTGGATTTGGGCTCATCTTGAGATTTTGGTCAGGATTCTGACTAACCTGCAGGGCTCGGATGTATGCCACGATCGCCCAGCGATCTGCCGGCTGAATTTGGGCTGCATAGCTGTTCATTCGGCCCCATCCATTGGTAATCACATCAAAAAAATGTCCCACAGGGGCGTTTCTAAGACGATCGTCATGGTAAGTAGGCGGCTGGACAAACCCACGTCTGACTATCATTCCGTCGCCGCTGCCGACAGGCCCGTGGCAAACTATGCAATATATATTGTAGCGTTCCTGGCCGCGGTCGATTAGTTCCCTGGTGACAGCTACTGGAAATTCGTCGATCGAATTAGGAAAGCTTGTAACCAGCGTATTGCCGGTGGCTGAGATAGTGCTGGCAACCGGGGCATTGAGGTCAGGATTGTCGATCTTGCCTGTATAAAAGCCCTTATTATCGAAAAGCTGGCCACGGGCCACGGTGCCCGCAGGGTGTTCACGGGAAGCCCGGCCATCGGCAAAAAATGTGCTCTTTTTGTACGCACGATAACGTGGCTGGTCCTGCATATCAGATCGAACGCCGCACGCTGAAACCAGCAAGCAGAAGGCAGTTATTAGGAGGTATAAAGCAGGACTATTCCTCGACATCGAACACCTCCTGAGGACCAAGGCTCTCCATAAAACGTCGTGTCTCCTCGTAATCGTATTTCAGATCCGAGGATTCAATGATCAAAAAGAATTTTTCACGCGTTGCAAGGGCAAATCGCGGCACGTTAAAAACCGGATGATACGGCGACGGCAATCCGTTAAGAAATAACATTCCGAAAACGGCGACAAAAGCCGCAAACAGGATCGTCAACTCGTAAGCCGGCGGCACAAAAGACGGCAGGCTGAAGTGCGGGCGTCCGCCGACAATGAGCGGCCAATCGTACACATGTACGTAGTATTGCAATCCGATCCCGGCAAACAGCCCCGTCAAGCCGCCCGCGAAGATCAGGTAAGGCAATATACTTCTCTTGATCCCAAGCGCCTCGTCGATCTCATGTAGCGGGAACGGCGTAAACGCGTCTGTTTTGGTATACCCCGCGTCACGAACTTTTCGCGCAGCATCTACCAGCTCAGTTGCCGTGTCAAATTCGGCTAGTATCCCGTGAAGGTTGTTTCCCATAACAGTTGTCGGTGGTCAGTCGCCAGTGGCCAGAGAGACCGCACAAACCCAGCACCGATCCCTTTAATCAATAACGTTTTCCTCGCCGAACAATAAAACTCAATTCTGACAACCGACCACTGACGACTATTCGTTAGGCGGATCGGTACGATCGTACGTATATTCGACTTCGTTTACATTCTCCTCAAAATCCTGTTGATGGCCATGTACATTCGCTTCAGGCAGCAGCGTCCTCACCTCAAACATCGAAATGATCGGGACGAATCGTACAAATAGATAGATCAGCGTGAAGAAAAAGCCGATCGTGCCTACAAACATCGAAAGGTCCCATACCGTCGGGGAATACATCGCCCACGATGACGGAAGAAAATCCCTGTGCAAACTCGTGACGATAATTACGAAACGCTCGAGCCACATGCCGACACTTACGACAATTGAGATCGTAAATAACCAGAATTCGCTATTCCTGAACCTCGAGAACCAAAGCAGCTGGATCGATAAACCATTACAAAACAGCAAGAGCCAGTATGACCACCAATATGGCCCTTCCCAGATGCGGTTCTTGACCATGAACACTTCATACTGCGAGGCGCTATACCACCCAAAAAAACCTTCCATCGCGTACCCGTAAACGACGATCAAGCCAGTCGCCAACATCACCTTGGCCATAAAGACAAGATGGGTGTGGGTAATAAAATCCTCCATCCCGTACCAACGGCGAAGCGGTATACAGAGGATGAGCACCATCGCGAAGCCAGCAAATACGGCTCCTGCCACAAAATACGGCGGAAAGATGGTCGCGTGCCAGCCCGGTATCTGCGAAACCGAGAAGTCGAATGAAACTATCGAGTGAACCGAGAGTACAAGCGGCGTAGAAATGCCGGCGAGTATAAGATATGTGATCTCATACCGGTGCCAATGCCTTGCCGAACCTCTCCAGCCCCACGACAGGGCGGCATAGACAAACTTAAAATATTTGTTCTTGGCACGGTCGCGGAGTGTCGCCAGATCCGGGATCAATCCTACATACCAAAACAACAACGAGACGGTTGCGTATGTCGAAACAGCAAAAACGTCCCAGATAAGCGGGCTGCGGAAATTAGGCCATATTCCCATAGTATTGGGATATGGGAACAGCCAGTAAGCAGCAAGCCATGGACGACCGGTATGCAGAAGCGGAAACATAGCGGCGCAAGCGACCGCAAAGAGCGTCATTGCCTCAGCAAAACGGTTTATAGACGTTCGCCACTTTTGATTCATCAGCAGCAGGATCGCTGAGATCAGCGTTCCGGCGTGGCCGATACCGATCCACCAAACGAAATTGATAATATCGAACGCCCAGCCTACCGGTTGGTTGTTTCCCCATATCCCAATTCCATTCGCGAGCAGCCATACAGTCGAAAAAAGCAGCAGCTGAGCGATCATGAACGCAATCGTAAACCCTATGAACCAATGAAACGGCGTTCGCTTCTTCAGCGTGACGTCGCTGATCTTGTCAGTCACGCTGGCGTAGGAATGATTACCCTCGATCATCGCCGGGTGTAATTCTACTTTGGGTTCTTTTGCGTCCTGCATATTGTCGCGAAAGTCTGGCTTTAGTGTCCATACGTATCGGACACATCTAGCAACGTCAAATACTAATGGTCGTCAGTCTTGAGCCGCGATTTATGATCCGGCATTTCTGTGTTTTGGTTCTTCAACCCGGCTAAGTATGTGGTCCTGGGTTGAGTGTTAAGCTCGTTCAGCAATATGTAATTACGATGGTCCTTCTTGGTCTTGGCGATCTTGCTGTTCTCATCGTGCATATTGCCGAAAATGATCGCAT
>JBGTCF010000171.1:0-4251 GCA_041748975.1 Pyrinomonadaceae bacterium | reverse complement strand
CTGACCGATCTTCAAGCCGCTGCTTCACGCGAATGGCTGGAGACTAACGGCATCGGCGGATACGCATCGGGGACGGTTGCGGGGTTAAATTCCCGCCGTTATCACGGCCATCTTGTGGCTGCGGACAAACCCCCGCTTGGCCGTGCCGTCTTGCTCTCGAAGTTTGAGGAGACGCTGATCATTGACGGTAAGAAGTACGACCTTTCGTGTAATCGCTATCCGGGGATTATTCATCCGCGCGGACAAGAGTTTCTGACAGGTTTTCGCCTGGATCCGTTTCCGATCTGGAATTTTCTGGTCGCCGGTGTCGAGATCGAAAAGACGCTATTTATGGTCCACGGCGAGAACACGGTTGTGATCACATGGGCGGTCAAAAACAAACCGGCGAACGTGGACAGCATCGATCTTAAAATTCGCCCTCTGCTAGCTTTTCGCGATCATCATCATTTACGGACCGACCAAACTAATTTCGACCCTGGCTACACGATGGAGGGCGGAAGCATACGTTTCGAGCCAGTTCCATCGATGCCGCCTCTATTCGTCTCGTCAAATTCTGAGACGATCGAATCCACCGGCAGTTGGTATCGGAATTTCGAGTATTCAATTGAGATAGAACGCGGTTTCGATCATCACGAAGACCTATTTCAGCCGTGCGTCCTGAGCTTTGATCTGTCTATGCCGGCGATCATTGTAGCTTCGACTACCGGGCGAGACCACGAGAAGGCTGAAGAACTTCGACGGAATGAAATGAAACGGCGTGCGATGATCGTCGCGAAAGCCGGTGCATCGAACGACTTTTCTTCGCAGCTTGCCTTGGCGGCCGACCAATTTATCGTGTCGCGCGGAGCGGGGAAGACCGTGATCGCGGGCTATCACTGGTTCTCGGATTGGGGCCGCGACACGATGATCGCCCTGAACGGCCTTACCCTTGCAATGGGCCGGCCCGAGATCGCAAAAAGTATATTGTCCGAATTTGCGGGCTACCTTTCCGAAGGAATGCTCCCCAACCGGTTTCCGGACGAGGGTGACGAACCCGAATACAATACCGTCGATGCGACATTGTGGTTCTTTGAGGCGATCCGGGCCTATGCCGATCAAACGGGCGACGAGCGATTTGTAAAGGAGAAGCTTTACGAAAAGTTGTCGGAGGTTGTCGATTGGCATGTTCGAGGGACGCGATATGGAATTCATGTCGATTCCGACGGCCTTTTGTATGCAGGCGAGCCGGGAGTTCAACTTACGTGGATGGATGCAAAGATCGGCGATTGGGTCGTGACGCCGCGGACGGGAAAGGCCGTCGAGATACAGGCCCTCTGGTACAACGCCTTGCAGATCATGGCCGGATTTGCATCAAAATTCGAAGACAAATACTGCAAACATCGGTACGCGGACATGGCCGCTATCGCAAGCGACAGTTTTAATGGACAGTTTTGGAACGAAACTGACGACTGTCTTTATGACGTAGTCGATGGTGACCAAAAGGACGCTGCGATTCGCCCAAACCAGATCTTTGCCGTCAGTCTTCCACACACAATGCTAGATCCAGAACGCGCGCGAAAGGTCGTTGCGAAGGTCGAGGCCGAACTCCTGACCCCGTTTGGACTCCGTTCCTTGTCGCCAAAGGATCCATCGTTTGCTCCTCATTACATCGGCTCGCCCTTCGATCGCGATGCCGCCTATCACCAGGGTACCGTCTGGGGCTGGCTGATCGGGCCTTTTGTTGACGCTTACAAGCGAGTAAATTCCGACGATCAACGGACTGGAAAGCGGATCGAAGAAATGCTGTCGGGTTTTGAACGACATCTCACCGAGGCCATGGTCGGCCAGATCTCAGAGATCTTCGATGCCGAACCTCCTCATACCCCCCGAGGCGCCGCCGCCCAGGCCTGGAGCGTTGCCGAACTGTTAAGGATCAGGCGGGTAGGGGGTAAAAACAGGCTGTTAGCCTGTTAGCGGGAGAAACAGACTATTGAGTGGTTCAGGAAGTTCGAGACTATTTTGCACAAAGAAGAGGCCGGAGAATAGCCCGCGAATTACGCGAAAGAACGCGAAGAAGACCCGGATTTACCCGTTAGAACAAAAAGCTAGAGATCTGCGATTAACGCGAATAATCCGAATACAGCTTCTTTGATTCCTGACAATTCGCGCTATTCGCGGGCAAAAAACCTTAAGGCGTACGGCGATTGCAGCCATCGGAGATGTGTTTGATCTTTGCGGTGGCGACTCGGGCCCTAGAAAGTTAAGTCAGGTTAAAAACAAATTACGCATTAGGAAAAAATAGGCACGAATGCTCGAATGTTTTTGTCATATAAGGAAGAAACCCCGAAAACTGACCTCGCTGTTTCTTTATTATTATTCTTCGTGTATTCGTGGCTAAATCTTCAAATACTATTAGCCGACCGAAATCATTAAATCTAATGGTACACCCGGCATGATTCGAACATGCGACCCCTTGATTCGTAGTCAAGTACTCTATCCAGCTGAGCTACGGGTGCACACTGGGAATAGTTAGACTACAAACAGGAGAGATTTCTGTCAAGTTTCTGACTGCGGCAGGGGCGGGGTTTTGAGCGTTTGAAGCTAGCGGGCGAAGTAGCCCTGGCGGGTGCGGGAAATGAGGTCGGGATTTCTGACGTCGATCCTTATTGAACGCCATTTGCCATCTCTTTTATCGTTGGCAGGCTGGTATTCGACGGTGTAGAGTGTGCGAAGGTCGGCGGCGACTAGGGCGTAGAGCCTGCCCATTTCCTCGAGCCTGTTGATGGCATTCAGTGTGCCTCCGGTGCGGTCGGCGACAATCTGGAGCCTAATTCGTGCAGCCCTGAACATCGCTACCTGCTTAGGCGTTGGATCGGCGAGCTTAGCCGGATCGCCGGTGGGCAATGCGAGCGGGTATATCGTTACACCCTGTTGGTCAGAACGAGTGAGGATGCGATTGAGTTCCTCATTTACGTCGGGTTTAATAGCGTTTACTACCTGTTCGTCGGACAGCCGTTCGAGAGAATCACGATCCTTATCTCTGATCAAAGTGTCCACGCCGTCAGTAAGTACGACGATAGCTTTTCTGCGGCTGTTTTCGCGAGCTAATTGGTCGAGGGCGAAATCAAGTGCCTTGTAAAGGTGCGTCTTTCCGCGGCCGTTGGATACATTTATCGAGTGCAGGATCTTGCGTCGATCGGTCGTGAAATCGTTACGAAGATTGACCTTTTCATAGAATTCGACAACGGCGATACGGTCACCCGGCGACAGCGCGTCCATGAATCTGGACGCGGACTGTCTGATGACCTCGCGAAACCCGAGCGTCGATCCGCTCATGTCCAACATTATGACAACGCTGAAGGGGGCTTCGCTGGATTCGAACCTTGTGATATTTTGCTTGACATCGTCCTCATATAGTTCAAAATTGTCCTTGCCCAGACTGAGGATCGGCCTTCCTCTCTGGTCGACGACACCGACATTCAGCCTGACGAGAGATGAATCAATACGGATCGGATCATCGTCCTGGGCGACAATGTTTAGATATGAGATCGAGAATAATATTGAGAGAATCAGGACGCGCAAGAACAGCATAATAAATGTTAGCATTTTGACGCGGTTTCTAGATGTTGGGGTTGCATCGCTGACGACGCGGTATTTGCCTTAACAGAAAACCAATTTTGATTTATAATGCAGTTAACTTTGCAGTCGTGTTCGTAGTTATTCACAGAGAGAATTAGATTTTCATTGGTATAATGCCCAGGGAAGATTTTGCGAATGTTCTTCCGTCCTAGTTTTTGTGCAAATTGCGGTGAAAAGATCGAGCGGGCCGAATGGAGTGTCTGGACGAGCAGGCGATTCTGCCAGGTCTGCGAATCAGAATACAAGGGGCAAGACCTAATACCGCGGGTCATAGTCGGTTTTGGCATTGTGATCGGAGTGTTAGGTTTCGGAAGTTATTTGAAGAGTCCGGGAAATTCGGACGCTAATTCAGCGAGTCTGCAGCCGCGACAGCTTGCCGAGAGGCGAAGGGGTACACGGCCAACGCCGATTCCTGAGCCGGAGAATATTAAGTCCACCGAGCCAAAAGCTGAAGACGCTCTGAGGGTTCAAAAAGGAAACGCGGTCACTCCCTCTGTCGAAGTGCCTGAAGGTCGAGAACCTGTTGCACGAAAAGCAATCGCCGAACCTGTGTTTTTGTGCGGAGCTGAAACGAAAAAGGGAACGCCATGCTCGCGCCGGGTAAAAGGCAAGGTTCGGTGCTTTCAGCATTCC
>JBGTCF010000170.1:0-4055 GCA_041748975.1 Pyrinomonadaceae bacterium | reverse complement strand
CGGATCGCCGTCGTCCACATTTGCACAGGGCCCGCCGACAACGCTCGTGAGGCTGCTTAGCCGAAACGGGGCGGCCGCGGGAGTTCCGTCCTTGTTAAGGACCCGAACGAGTGTGTTCGTCATTTGCACATAATGGTTCGGGCCTACGTCACCGATTGAGTCGGACGGGGCGAAGGTTGTTCCAAGAACGGCAGTGTTGTCCATACTCGAGAGTCCCTCGGTGGATATCGCGGGTGTCGGCATAGCGGATGGGAAAACAAAACTCAGCCCCTGATCTAAGAAAGAGGATTTACCTTCTTTGTTGTTCTCAAATACACGCTTTTTTACCCTGTTGGCATTTAGCGGATTCTTTACACGAGGCTCCTGCCTGCCAGCGGGATCGTCATATTTGCGATTGACTAAACGGGCGGCGCCGTCCTTGGGATTAACAACCTCGGGCAGATCCCTGACAGCCGCGGAAACTCCAAACTTTGCTGCCCGGACAACTATGGGGCCTTCGTGAGCAACCCCGGCCGCTTTCCTTGGAACCTCTACACGCGGATTCCCCTGAGAAGACGCAATGTCGGAATACTCCAGAAAAATACAGATCACAGCAATTACCGCGAACACCGATAAAACTACGCGGGCTCCGCGGCTGAAAATGATGTTAATCATCGATCTTACTTGGGTAATAAACTATAGATGCGATGCCGTATCTCCGGCATTGGAGGCTTGACCCAAAATTAGTCCATCGTGCCCTAAAAGTCAATCATTTCTAAGGTGAACTGCCGAAGTGTCTGTTCATACCGCATTCGGCATTAGATAATTTGGTGCTGGTTCTATCTCCGCGATCTCCGCGTCTCTCCGCGTCTCTCCGTGATCTGCGTTGAAAAGCTGGTTTAACCCAGATTACGCGATAGAAAGTTTTTGCCCGCTAAATACACGAATAAAAGCGAAAGAAAGAAATTCTTTTGAATTTTTGCCAAAGTGAATCGTTCAGATTTATATCCTTTCGAATCGAAACCGCATTTTATTTTCTTTTTCGCGTCTTTTTGGCGTAATGCGCGGGCAAATTGGGTTTAATAGTAGGCGAGGCCATTTAACGCGGAGGTCGGGGAGTAAGACGACGCGGAGTTCGCCGAGAAAAATGCACCTTGTTCGTCATAAAATATCTCTAATACGTAATCCGGGTTTAGACGGTCGCGAAGATCAAAAGGCCCAACCACCTAGAACCTAAGGTAAAAGAGGCCGCCATTTCCAGCAGCCTCTCGTAACTAGATCACGGAAAGGGAATCTATTCCCGTCCCACGAAGTCCACATTCGCAAGGTTATCATCGACCTTCAACATTCTGGAATCAAATCGGTATCGCTTGTTCGAAACGCTAACGACATACGGTTGACCCGATCGAACCTCGTCGAATTGATAGAATCCCATCGAGCTGGTTATCGCCGAACGACGGTTTCCAGCCGTATCGGTGATGAACACAGTCGTGTTGCGAAGGCCATTTCCATCCGGTGAAAGTACCCGGCCGGTAACCGTAACGCTGGTCGACGTCGCACACGACGGGCCGGCGATCGAGACGTTTGCCGGTTGATAGTCGGTCTCAAGCAGATTGCCCATACCGTCGGAGGTGCTTAACATGATCGTCTTACCATTAAAGTTGATCTCAGTCGGCCCGGCGCCTGCTCCCGAGGCAACCTGGAATCGTATATTCACCAGATGCTTTTGAGAAGGTGATGATGCAAATGGAACCGGCCCATCCATGAGAATGCCGAGATTTCCGGAGGCGATGTTGTTCGGATTAACCGTAAGGAAAAACTCACTTGCCGCGGCATCGCTGCCCAGCGAAACTTCGGGATTGCTGAGTTTAGTCGGATCATAGTTTACGGTAAACCCGGCTCCCGCCTCGCTGCCATCTGAATCAAGCATGATCGCGACTGTAGTGAAAAATCCGCCGCATGCAGCCAATGTCTCAGCTCGTAAGGTACGTTGACTGGCGTTACCTAGCTCCGCCAGCGGCGTTACTGTCACCGGGCCAACAGGCCCGAGTGGCCCGCCAGCAGGTGTCGGGGGGTCGAGGCCCGCAGCATATCGCCGTGCCTGAATGACATCGGCTGAGGAGATAAATCCGTCACCAAGGGTCGATCTGGGCGCCGCATCCGCACGCTGGAATTCGTTAAACGCCGGATTCGTAGTGAGCAAACCGGCCGCAAAAAGCCTCATTAAGATGACATCGTTTGAAAGCACTATCCCGTCGCCTGTAAAGCGGTCCGCGACGTCACTTTCAAGTCCGCCGCCAACGCTATTCGTGAATACAAGCTCATTAAAGCCGCCGGTATTAACAAGTGTAATAGACGCCCGACGGTTACCAAGGTCAACTATCGGCGTCCCTGTTGGTGACGTGATCGATACGATTTGAGTACCGGTGACGGCCCCTTCTGTGACTGTTATAGTCGACCCGACATCAAAGGTGCCCCTGACCGGAATGTCATTGGGATCCATCGTCTCGTACGGACCATTGACGATAACGCAGTTACCCTGTGCACTTCGGGCCGGGTCTCCAGCAGGAATGGTAACAGGGCTAACAGCGATCGGCTCGTTGGTCTGCCCCGGTACCAGGCCGTTCTCATTATCAATGACGATACCAAAGGTAAAGTTCCTGCCGACCAGTGTGGACGACGCCGCGACCTTACAGAGCTTGAGCCGCGTCGGGCGGAACAGGCGGTTGACGAATTCAACTACCGTTTCTCCACGGCCTACTCTGAAGATCACAGATCGTCTGCGAGCGATGGCGGGCCCAGACTGATCCGACCAGAGATTCGGGTTTGTATTGCCTGCATTTCCAGCTACTTCCTCGTTTCCAACGGTTCTGGCCTGAACTGTCTGTGGACCGGTAACATTTGTTCCCAGCACGTTATTTACGCGAATCCGCGATACGCGTACTTCACTTCGCGGAACCGTTGCCGGCCCGTCATTGGCATCCACTCCCACAACCGTATCGCCGAATCCACCATTTTGAACTCCCGGTACGTCATCGAGGACTCCGAACTCGGCAACAAAAGCCAGCGTACCAATGATGAAGCGTGTTGCGGGACCGCCCTCAGTCAGAGGACCGGTGCCGTCTGGATCGTTAGTTACGATCGAGCAGAATCCGCCCTGTGAGGCAGGTCCGGCAGCAACCGTAACGGTCCTTTGGACATCCTGTCCCGGGAGGATCGGGCCGCCGGCGGGGCCAGCTTCTCTTCCAAGAATCCCAAACACAAACCTCGTACCGATGGGAACACCGCGGCCTGCGATCTTGCAGATCTTGATGATTCCCGGGTTATTCCGGTTGAAGAAGTTGAAGAGCGTCTGGTCAGCCGGTGTTGACGCTTCGAAGACTCTTCCACTCTGAGCCCCACCACCGATATTTGCTACCGTACAACCGCCGACAGTCAAGGGGAAAAATCCGTTGGTAATGATCGAGCAGTCGTCGCTGTCCCTAATTTTGACATCAAATGCCTCCGCAATCTGCCGGTCGGACGGAGTTGTGCTCATTTCCTCGAGCGTAAAGCCGGGTTCGGCAAGCTCGGAAACTATCACGATGGCGCTAGCTGTCGTACCCGGCGCCGGATTTGGTCCAGGAGTATTCTGCGGGGTCGTCGCAGCAAGAACCTGAATCGGGCCCGTGCAGACTCCGACAGGGATGGTGTAAACAATACCCACGTTTGTGTTGACCGTGAAATCGAAGAATCCTTCGGTGGTTTCGTCGTCGATCGGCACTGACGTCGAAGCCCCAGTACCGGACTCAGGAAGAGCCTCGCCAGTCTCGCTCGTGAGCAGATTGGCCGAGAACTTACAGATCTCGATAACCGCGGGAATCGCGAATGTATTCGTGAATGTCAGGATGGTCGGGTTTGTGCTCGTAGCATGTGCCACATTGACGTTAACCGTCCTGGTTGTAAGGTTGGTCGATGTAATACCGGTTCCTGTAGGTGCTCCGCCTGCCGGAAGAAAGCCCGTCTGCGTTACCGCAACGAGGCGGAAACGGTTAAAAAACGTGCCACCGGGGGCCGTGCGAAGAACGTTCGTGTAG
>JBGTCF010000169.1:0-1692 GCA_041748975.1 Pyrinomonadaceae bacterium | reverse complement strand
AAGTCACGTTCCACATTTAGAAATTCTCGTAAAGCCCCACTCAACTTGGAACTTGGAACCCTAAACTCGGAACTAACTCTCTTAATCCGCAACGAACGGCAGCATTGCCATCGATCGCGCACGTTTGATCGCCTTTGCCAGGCGACGCTGATCCTTGGCAGGGATGCCCGAGATGCGACGCGGCATGATCTTGCCCCTTTCAGGCACAAACTGCCTAAGCAGGTCGACATCTTTCCAGTCAAGATAGTCCGGGATCATAAGCCGCGATCTTCGCCGCTGATACCGCCTCGGCCGATCGCCGATCACATCTTCGCCAACTCCGAAGCCGCCCCTTTCGTCCAACATTTCCAATTCATTTTCTGCCATAAATATTCTCCTGGTGCCTGAAGCTGAAGCTTATGCTTCGGCAGGTTCCTCCGTTGCTTCCGGTGCTGACTGGCGGAATGATGCTCGCTTCTCCTGGCGTGCCTCTCGCTTCGCACGTACCTTGTCCGATTTTTTACGGTCTTCGTCAACGCGGACGGTGATATACCGCATGATCATGTCGTTTACACGCATACGTCGTTCGAGCTCGGCTATTTCCTGCCCGCTGCCGTTGACCTCGAAAAGCACATAATGCCCTTCATTCTTTTTCTGGATAGGATATGCAAGGTTTCGTATGCCGATGTTATCCATCCGAACCACTTCACCGCCTTCCTTTTCGATCAATTTCCCGACTGCGTCGTTAAGCTTTTCGATCTTATCGGCCGCGGTTTCCGGATTGATGATATACATCACTTCGTACGTTCTATTTGCCATTAATTACTTTCTCCTTTCGGCTTACCAACCTCATCTTCGAGAGATGAAGTAAGGATTTCAATTAAATTTCGCCATCGCCACATCAACTCCATCTCTAATGATGGTCTCGACGGCATCGGCTGCTTCCTCTAAGACTCTCTCAAGCGTTTTGATATCGCCCTTGGCGAAGTCCTCCAAAACGAATCTCGCCGCGTCACCTACAGGATGGTCCGGTTGTATACCGATCCGCACACGTGTAAAATCCTGCGTTTTCAAACAATCGATGATCGACCTTAAACCATTCTGCCCACCGTGTGTTCCTCTCGGCCTTACACGTAGGGTGCCGAATGGAAGAGCAAGATCATCCGACACGACAATGAGCTTTTCAACCGACCGATCCTCTTTTGCCACCAGGCAGCTTACCGCCTCGCCGCTGAGATTCATATAAGTTTGCGGTTTCGCTAACTCGACCGTTTGGTTGTCAACAATTCCACGTCCGACCAATGACCGACATTCTGAGCGGGCGACTCGCGTCTGCACTCGGGACGCTAGCAAATCGACGAGCATAAACCCGAGATTGTGCCGCGTTTTCGCATATTCCGGGCCCGGATTTCCCAGCCCCACTATAAGCCAGTTGCTCACTTGTGCTCACCTTTCGAATTTCTGCCGCCGCGGGAATTAACCTGTTGCGGCAGAAACCGAAAACAACTAGCCTATTCTTCGCCACCGCCCTCTTCTGGGGCTTCAGCAGGCTCCTCGCCCACAACCTCAGGAGCTGCACCTTCTTCAAGCTGCGGTTCGAGTTCGGCCTCGCTTACGATCACGATCGACGCTACGACCGTGTCGGGAGCATCATGAATCTCGATGCCTTCGGCCACCTTTAGGTCTGAAACATGGATCGCATGATCTGACGTA
>JBGTCF010000168.1:0-7799 GCA_041748975.1 Pyrinomonadaceae bacterium | reverse complement strand
GGTTCGGAAACGATCTGTCTGAGGGCACTCCAAAATTTTGAAAATAAACCCGACTATCTCTCTATCCGTTCCGAAAAGCTTGTTTTTCGCAAGCTCGAATATGAGTTCGAGCTACTGGATAGCCTTGGATACGACGAGTTCAAGGCTGTAAAACAGGACTTTCAAGGGATCAATCCTAAGCTGCCCTCAACAAAGGGAGATCTCTTCTACACCTTCGAAGAAGGTGCGTCCGGGCCCTTTGGTGAAGAAACAACTGGGAACTGGAAATCCCTTGACGAAGTGCTGAATGATTACCGCCGGATATTTATACGCTACTGGCTCTTCGGCGATTATTCATATCTGATCCAGACGCATCTCGGCAGGGAACTGCTTACTCGAATTGAGCGCGTTTTGAGGCGCACTATTCCAGGTTGGTACGATACGCACGCACGACGTTCCTCAGCGGGTCAAGTATCGTGAACAAACAAGATACAAAACCTCAGTCCTTGCGTCAGCAGAGTGCGTGGCTCCTAATGGCTAAGGTCATTGGCTTTGCGTTCAGCTTTTTCCTGCCTTTGATCATAGTTCGCTATCTGACGCTGGAGGCGGTCGGACATTATCGAGAATCGTTTCAGGTAATTACCAATGCGGTGATGATACTGCCGCTCGGGTTTTCGATGAGCGCATACTATTTCCTTGCTCGCGAAAGCGAACGCCGGTCGGCGGCCATTATAAATATTCTGCTGTTCAACTTTGTAGTGGGCGGTATTGCCTTTATATTGTTGAACGTTTATCCCGAGGTGCTCGGGAACACTTTACGCAGTGATGAATTGACTCGCCTGGCCCCGCTGATCGGGGTGGTTATTTGGATATGGATCTTTTCGACATTTCTCGAAATGGTCCCCATCGCTAATCAGGAGGCCAAGGTTGCGACGGCCTTTATTATCACGGCATCCGTTTCGAAGACCGTTATGTTAGGTTCCGCGGTCCTCATATTCGCAACGGTAGATGCATTTCTATATGCGGCAATAATCCAAGGCGTAATACAGACCGCCCTACTCCTGACCTACCTGCGCAGCAGATTTCCCGGATTCTGGCGAAAATTCGATAGGCGTTTTTTCGTAGAGCAAATGACCTATGCTTTGCCCTTTGGATTGACGGGTATATTATGGGTCGCCCAGAGCGACCTGCATAATTATTTTGTTGTCTATCAATTTTCGTCGGCTGACTTCGCGATCTACGCTTACGGCTGTTTTCAGCTTCCTTTGATAGCAATGCTATACGAATCGGTCACATCCGTACTCATTCCGCGTATGAATGCGCTGCAAGTAGTCGGCGATCACGAAGAGATGATCCGATTGACCGCACGAGCAATGCAAAAGCTGGCGTTCTTTTATTTTCCGATCTATGCGTTCCTGCTCATAACGTCACGAACCTTTATTGTGACGCTATTCACCGAGGAGTATGCGGCCAGCGCATCGATATTCGTTATCAATTTGACCCTGCTGCCGTTCAGTATTTTCATTACCGATCCGATCATCAGGTCATTCAAAGAATTAGGCCGATTTTTTCTAGTAACGCGGGCATTCGTGCTTGCGGGTCTTGTTGCCGTACTTTATTTTGGCCTGGGTCATTTCAGTCTCACGGGTGTAATAGCAGTGGCCGTCGGTGCGATCCTGGTTGAAAAGGCGATCACTGAAACAATGGTGATCCGAAAGCTCGGACTTGGCCTCCGTCACCTGCCGCTGCTGAACAATGTCGCGAGAACCGCCGGAATAACATTGCTTGCCGGCGGGATCACCTGGTTGGTATATCGCAATGCCCATGAGTTCCTGCTAACGGCTGGTAAGCGGTTAGCGGTGAATGCTTTTGGGATAGTTCGTCCCGGAGTGATCGATTTTGTAAGCGGCAGCGTAGTACTGCTCGCCGCGGCTGCCGTCTTCATCCCGATCTATCTGATCGCCGCAAGTTTCATCGGTGTGATCGAGGATGATGAAAAACTGGCCGTTCGACAATTCTTTCGCCGAATATTTCATAGCCGCGATTCGGCCTCAATAGCGGAAGTCTGAAATCTGCGATAATAAAGAACTAAAACATGCAAAGCACCGAACCAACTTTTCTGACAAAGCTTCGATGGAACATGCCATGGCTTGTACGGTATCCGTTGTCGCGCATGGGATCGATGCTGGAGCGAACGGCTTTTGAAACGAAGCATGTGATCATCATCGTTGCCAATCATTTCGAGCCCGGCTGGAGCGTCGGCGGAGTCCTTGATCACAAGACCCAGATGGAAAGGCTTAAGGCGTATCACCTCATGGCAAGGGAAACGGGCGAGGCTGTGCAGGATGCGGACGGTACTAGATTCAGGCATACGAATTTCTATCCCGCAGAGCAATATCATCCAGAGATCCTCGATGTGATGTCGGAAATGCAGTCAGAGGGTTTAGGGGAGGTCGAGGTGCATCTTCATCACGGGGTTGATAAACCAGACACTGCCGACAACCTTCGCGAAGTGCTCACGGAATTCCGGGATGTTCTCGCAGAGCGGCACAAATGCCTTTCGAGGATCGAGGGCTCGGACGTGCCGAGATACGCATTTGTCCACGGCAATCTGGCGCTGGCAAATTCATGCGGCGGTCGTTGCTGCGGGGTGGATAATGAGATGGAGATCCTCCGCGATACCGGTTGTTATGCAGACATGAGCCTGCCGTCTGCTCCGGACCAGTCACAGGTCGCGGTCATAAACAAGATCTACGAGTGCGGCAACCCGATGACTGAGGCTGTTCCCCATCGCAGCGGTCCAAGAGTGGCGGCGAATGGAAAAGAAAGCCGATTACCACTGATATTCACCGGGCCGTTGGGGTTTGATTGGACGCGACGCATCAAAGCGCTTCCGGTGCCGCGAATCGATGACGGAGCATTGACGGCAAACCAGGCGCTCGACGAAGCTCGCTTTAACCGCTGGATGTCAGCCAACATAACGGTCGCCGGCAGATCGGACTGGATCTTCGTCAAACTTTACTGTCACGGATTTTTTGATCAAGACCAGTCTGTTTGTATTGGCGAGGACGCCAAAAGTTTCTTCGGCGGATTGGTAGAGAATTCGGAAAGATCGGGGAAATATAAGATCCATTTCGCGACGGCGCGCGAAGCATTTAACATGGTTAGAGCCGCTGTCGAGGGAAGGCGGGGTGAACCCGGGGAATATCGGGACCACGTGCTTCGACCCATTATGAATGGATCGCAAAGCCGCGGCACTGGACTCAGTCAGTTATAAAATGTCTTCCGAGATCATGGCAAAGCCGCTTAACAGGCTAACGAAGATCCGCAGCCTGGATGAGATCCTGACGCGGAGCGGCCAGGCTATCTCGGTATATAGGGAACAGAAGCGCGGAAGCAGTATTCCCACCGATGAAGAATTTATCCGTCTTATCGACCGTAATTACTGGGGTGCAGGGCCGGTTACTGCCAAGACCGTCCGTGATAATTTCTACGCTTTCGGGCAAGATCATTTCTTTCCTGCCTCCCAAGAACGCCAAACGTCCACTGCTGAATTCCGACAAACCTTTGGAGACGGGACCGTAGCCAAGTTTGTTGCAGCGGCCGACAATATTGTGGGCGGCAGGATCGATCTCCTCGGATTAAAAGGACTTTATGTAGGGACCGAGATCGACTGGCATCTGGAACCGATCGCATCGAAACGGTCGCCTTTGAAACACTGGAAACAGTTTGACGAGCTCGATACAAATGAAACGGGAAACAAGAAGATCGTCTGGGAGTTAAATCGCCACCAGCATTTCTTTACACTCGGTGTCGCCTATTGGTTGACGGGAGATGAGCGATTCGCGAAGACATTTGCAAGTCATCTCAACAGCTGGATGGACGAGAATCCACCGGGAATGGGCGTCAATTGGTCGAGCAGCCTCGAAGTGGCATTTCGCTCAATGTCATGGATTTGGGCGTTTCATTTCTTCAAGGATTCGAGCCATCTTTCGCCTTCACTCTTCAAGAATGCTCTGAAGTTTTTATACTTGCAAGGGCGTCATATAGAGAAGTATCTTTCGAAATACTACAGCCCGAATACACACTTAACCGGCGAAGGTCTGGGATTGTATTACCTTGGAACGCAGCTTCCTTTTTTAGGACGAGCGAAGCACTGGCGTGAACTAGGCGAGAATATCCTGATGCAGGAGATCAACAGGCAGGTTTTGCCTGACGGGGTTTATTTTGAGCAAAGCTCTTGGTACCAACGGTATACAGTCGATATATTTACTCATTTTATTCTCCTGCGTGGTCTCGTCGGCGAACCGGTCTACACCGGGAAAGTCGCTGTTCTTGAGCAGCGTCTTGAGAAGGCCTTTGAATTTATGCTGCACCTCACACAGCCGGACGGGCGGACACCGATCATCGGCGATGACGATGGCGGCAGATTGCTCCCCCTGACTATGGCGGCTCCGGACGATTTTCGTGGATCTCTGGCCGTGGGTGCATTAATTTTCGAACGAGGCGATCTCAAATTTGTCAGCGGTCCGGCGAGCCAGGAGGTCTTTTGGCTGACGGGTTCCGAAGGGTTGAAGAAATACAATACGCTGCCGTGTCCTGAGCCTTCTGCGACGTCTGCCAGTTTCCCTGATGGCGGTTACTACATTATGCGGGACGGCTGGAACGACACTGATAACTTTCTCGTCATCGACTGCGGTGAATTAGGATCGCTTTCCGGCGCACATGGCCACGCCGACGCGCTTTCGATAGAGCTGGCAATCCACGGTAAAACTCTCCTCGTAGATTCGGGGACATTTACCTATCACGACTCGCGAGAGCTGCGTGATTATTTCCGGTCGACTTCGGCACATAATACCCTGACGATAGACGGGCTGTCGGCCTCGGAGCCAGGCTCGGCTTTTAATTGGAAATCAATGGCCGAGGCTACGGTTAGTCAGTGGATCTCTAAAGAGCGCTTCGATTTCTTTAAAGGGTCGCACAACGGGTATGAGCGACTTGGTGACGGGGCCAAACACACACGCAGCATCCTGTTTGCGAAAGGTGACTATTGGATCATGCGGGATCTGGTCGAGAGTGCGGGGCGTCATGAATACGCGTTAAATTTTCATTACTCTCCCGACGCAAAGCCGGTTGTCGAAGATAACGACAGATGGATCGGCGATGAGAATCACCGATTATTTACCTTCGGTGACAATGGAGCCTGGCAGCAAAAGGAAAGCTGGATATCAAATAATCATGCAAACAGGGTCAACGCGCCGTTTTTGAGGTTTGTATCAAACGGCGATGGGCCGCAGGAATTCTTGACATTTATATTGCCTGTTGACAACGGGATCGAACCACCGCTTATCGAAGAGGTGCCAGCCGGCTCCGGGCGCGCATTTAAGATCGGTTACGCGGGATATACAGATCTTTTTGTGTATAACGACGACGCTACCCAGACGATCGATAACGGCATTTTTGTATCGAATTTCGAGTATTCATGGGCAAGGCTCCGGGCCGGCGAGTCGATTCCGGACGAATTTATACTTGTGAACGGAGACCGGCTCGCGATCGGCGGCAAAGAAATATTCGAATCACACGAGGTCAACTCCGCCTCGGCCCGACGTCTTGGCAGTGTGCTCTACATCGAAAACGACCTTGGCCGCACCACCAAGAAGATATACTAGCCAACACGCCTTACCGGTGAAAAAACGAATTTTACAATTGATCGGGAGCTTTCATCTCGGCGGCTCTGAAACTCAAGCGGTTGCGCTGACGGGAATGCTCCGGGAAGAGGGTTCCTTCGATGTGCTGGCGGCGACGCTTAATAACGAAGGTGTTTTGAAGAAGAAATTTGTCGATGCGTATCCGGAGGAAATTCCAGAATATCGTCTGACGTCGTTTTACGACGTCAATTTTATTCGGCAGGTTCGACGCTTTGCCAAATACCTGCGCGAGAACAAGGTTGACCTGATCCATACTCACGATTTTTACACCAACGTATTCGGAATGGCGGCCGCAACGCTAGCCGGCGCCCGAGTGCGAATTGCGTCGAAAAGGGAAAGCGAGGGCATGAGATCGGCGGCGCAGGATGTGATCGAGAAGCTCGCTTTCGGTCGCGCCGACGCGATCCTCGTAAATTCAACCGCGGTTCTGGACCATCTCGCCCGCCGCAATATTCCGACGGATAAGATGTGTCTTGTCTACAATGGGATCGATTTCGAACGCTTTCACAAAATGGCGTCTGACGGCGATAAATCGTCGCACGGATTGCCGACAGGTGAAAATATTCGTTTTGTAACGCTGGTCGCCAACTTAAGGCATCGCGTCAAGAACATTCCCATGCTGCTGCGGACCGCAAAACACATTAACGATCTGCATCCGGATGTTCATTTCGTGATCGCCGGTGAAGGTGAACTGGAACCGGGACTCAGGGGACTTGCTCGCGAACTCGACGTAGCCGATCGCGTGCATTTCATTGGCCGCTGCAATGACGTACCTTCGCTGCTCGCCGCATCCTACGCATGCGTTTTGACGTCGACGGCGGAGGGTTTTTCAAATTCCCTTATTGAATATATGGCAGCCGGAAAACCGGTTGTGGCTACCAATGTCGGCGGGGCGGCCGAGGCGATGGATGATGGGGTGACTGGCTATCTGGTCGCCCCGGACGATGACCGTAAAATGGCCGAACATTTGATCGAGCTTTTGTCTGACGAAGTAAAGGCCGTGCAAATGGGTGAAAAAGGTAGAAGGATCGCTCGGGAGAAGTTTTCTCACACTTCGCAGCTCTCGAAAATTCTCGATCTATACAACGATCACTTAACAAAATAAAGTTGCCCAATTACCCGGGAACGCATAGAATATAGGTGTGCTCATCGCACGCCCTCCTTATCATCCGCAGTTAACTCCAAATAATGAAACAAGTAATTCGCAGAGGTTTAAAAGAAATTATCGTTGACGAGGTTTCCGACCCGGTTGTCTCCCCAAACCACGTTCTGGTTCGCCCTTTTTATTCATTGATCAGCGCAGGGACGGAAACGGCCGATATTCACACCGACAGCATCGTCAAAGAGGTTGCCGACAACCCATCTCACCTCAAAACCGTTTGGAACGTGATGAAAAAGACCGATCCGGTAAGCACCTTTAACGAGGTCCGGGCCAAATTCGAGGATTACGCTGTTCTGGGCTACTCAGGCGCCGGGATCGTGATCGAGAAAGATAGGCAGGTCACAGATCTTCAGATCGGCCAGCGTGTTGCATATGGCGGTGAAGGTACAGGTCACGGTGAAACTATTAATGTCGGCCGCAACCTGATCGCTCGGGTACCGGACAACGTCACGTTTCAGGAAGCTTGTTTTACCACATTGGGGGCGATCGCAATGAATGCGGTACGGCTTGCACAGATCAACATCGGCGATGTCGTCGCTGTCATCGGGCTCGGACTGGTCGGACAATTGACGGCACAATTGGTCAGGTGCCAGGGCGGAGTCGTCATCGCCATAGACCTTGATAGGAGACGTGTAGACATGGCGGTGGAAACAGGCGCCGATCACGGACTGGCCGCTAGCGATACATCCGTCGCCGAAGTAAAGGCATTAACAGGCGGCCGGGGAGCAGACTGCGTGATCGTCGCCGCCGCTTCAAAATCTGCAAAGCCTCTTCAGGACGGCGTTTTTATGTGCCGCGACCGCGGCCGAGTGGTAATGGTTGGCGCATGTCCGATCGAGATCCCGCGGAGCGAAATGTATGTAAAAGAGTTGAGCTTTCTGGTTTCGCGGGCATACGGGCCGGGGAGTTATGATCCCAAATATGAAAAGCAGGGCGTCGATTACCCGATC
>JBGTCF010000167.1:0-3065 GCA_041748975.1 Pyrinomonadaceae bacterium | reverse complement strand
CGTGCCTCGAAGAGTTCCGCTCACTGTCTGGGCCCCGGTGAACAGGGCTCCACAGAAGATAATGGCAAATAGAGGTAAAATCGAAAAACACCCTCGTCGAAAGTTGATAATCATGTTGTGTCCTCGCTTCAGTAATCTAAGATCAAGACTATGAGCCATAAGAATTATTTACGTTTCTGGAGTTTTATCCAAATTTTCGTTATCGCACCAAAGTCACCGATGGATCCGGCTTTTTGAAAACCGTTGATACTAAACCGCTTGTTACGAAAATGTGAAAACTGAAATGTTTATAAACCTAACTTCATCATTTGTAAAGCAAAAATGATGCCCTACGCGAGCGAAATTGAGTATTTTTTCCGTCGTTCGCTTTTTGGATATCTCCGGGTGCATCGCCGCGCTTGATACGGTCGAGCACTTCCTGATTTACCAGCAGGCGCAGATACCTGTCGACCTGCCAGTCGGCGGGATATAGACTGCGAAGAGCAGCGGCGAATTCGAGGCCCATCCGAACGGAGTTAAATGTGTTTCGATCGGTGACTATTATGTTGACCCCGCTGCATTCCTCGTCCTTAAAAACCGACGCATTCGGCTTAAAACGCACCGGTACAAATCTCACGCCGGACAGATTTTTTGAGTTCAGATGTGCCGCCAGCTTCCGACCGTCAAGCCATGGTGCACCGACGATCTCGAACGGTGTATCGGTCCCGCGGCCGACCGACACGTTAGTGGTCTCGAGCAGTCCGATGCCCGGGTACAGCGTCGCCTGCGTCAGCGAACGCATATTTGGGCTTGGGTTCACCCACGTCTGGCCCGTCTCGTCAAACCACATTGCCCGCGTCCAGCCATCCATCTTGATCACCCGAAGGTCGGCACCGATCTTTCGCTCTGAGTTCATCATCTGGCCGAGCTCGCCAATGGTCATGCCGTAGCGTACTGGTATAGTATGGGCCGCGATGAATGAGAGCTTTTCTTCCTCGGCAATCGGGCCATCGACCGCATTACCATTGATCGGATTTGGCCGGTCAAGGACGTAAACGGGGATCTTAGCCTTAGCGGCCTCTTCCATCACATTCTTCAACGTGGCCGTATAGGTGTAAAACCGTGCTCCGATGTCCTGAATGTCATAAACGATCGCATCGAGGTCTTTTAATTGCTCAGGCTTTGGCCGACGCATTCCGTCTTTGTAGAGCGAGTATACCGGAAGCCCAGTCTTCTCGTCCTTCGTGTCGTCGATCTTTTCCGTATCAAGCTCGCCGCGAATGCCGTGTTCGGGAGCGAAGATGGCAACGAGATTTACGTTCTTCGCCTCGTGCAGAATGTCGATCGTCAATTTGCCCGCAATGCTCCGACCGGTGTGGTTGGTGACTAGTCCGATCCGCTTCCCTTCGAGCTCCTTGAATCCGTTCTTTTCTAAAACGTCGATGCCGTTCAGAACCGGAGCGCGGACACTCTTGTCCGCAACGGCTGACGCTTCGTTAGGCGTGGCCGGTTTTGCCGGAGGAACCGGCGATGCGGACAAGAGTGTCCGCGCTCCGGCTAGAAACCTCGGTATCTGCGCAGCAACCGCCGCGTTATATCTCGCCTCTGCCTCCTTCCATCTCTCGATCGGCATATCCTCGATTGCCGACGCAGCAATCGTCGCGACCCGAGCCCGCAGCGGCGTCACATCGCCTTTACCATCCGGATGCACGCGATTGGACATGAAAACAACAAAGGTCTCCGACGTCGGATCGATCCAAACGCTCGTCCCCGTAAACCCCGTATGCCCAAACGACCCAAGCGGAAATAGATCACCGCGATTCGACGAGAACGCGGTATTCATATCCCACCCAAGCCCGCGAGTGTTTCCGTCTTCGGAAACTACATACGGTTGCGTCATTCGTGCCACGGTCTGGGCAGATAGTGTTCGCCACGGACCGTAGACGAGGCGCTTGCCCTCTGCATTACGACCGTAATCCGCGGCCGCTCGACTGCCGCCGTTTAGCAACACCTGACAGAACTGTGCCAAATCATCCGCCGTTGAGAACAATCCGGCGTGTCCGGCCAAACCGCCCATTCGAAGGGCTGTCGGATCGTGCACAACTGCTCTAAGGATTTGATCACCCACCTCCATTGGTCCCTGAAATGAGGAACCTAAATAGCTGGCTTGCCCTTTTACGTTCTCGGTCGGAGCAAAGTCGGTTAGCTTCGCTTCCTCATTTCCGCGAAATGGACGTGACCGAAGCAGAAGGTGAGCAGGACTAATTTCACCATCTAAAGGAGATATCAGCACGTTCATGAAACCCGTCGAGCTCATCCCTGTCGGTGAAAAGACTTTTTGCGGAGCAAAATTTGTTAGGCCATGAAACTGATATCCATCTCGACCATCCGCCACACGATGAATAATCTCTGCCAAGACAATAAACCCAATATCCGAGTAAACAAACCTTGCCCCCGGAGCCGCACGCAACTTCTCCTTCTTCAGTGCAGCGAGCATGCCTTCGCGCCCAGTCCATTTTTCCCCAAGATCGAAATCGGGGCGATAACCCGACGTATGTGTGAGCAACTGTTGGATCGTTACGCGTTTCGCATCAGGGTCGTCGATGTCCGGTATGAACTTGCCAATAGTGTCGTTCAGCCGCAGCTTTCCCTGCTCGACGAGGATCATTATCGACGTAGCCGTGGCGACGGGTTTCGTCAATGAGGCTACGTCAAAAATGGTGTCGACCGTCATCTTCTCGACAGTCGGCACGAGCGAGCGGTTACCGAAAGCCTTCCGGTAAACGATCTTTCCTTTGCGTCCGACAATAATAACCGCCCCGGGAAGCTTTTTATCAGCGATATCCGCATTAACCAAACCATCGATCTGCTCCAGCTTTGCAGCGTTCATCCCGACCGTCTGGGGAGCTGCGACGGGTAAACCCTGAGAAGAGGCATTGGCCGCAGATAAACACAGACAAGCGCAGATCAACCCGAGAAAAAACCATTTCCGCCTCGCCAACCAATCCATATTTATTTCTTTCTTGATCTGCGTCATCAGCGTTAATCCGCGGCTAAATTATTTCTTAGCTCTGATCTCCTTGTCA
>JBGTCF010000166.1:0-1799 GCA_041748975.1 Pyrinomonadaceae bacterium | reverse complement strand
TCCTGTGTATAACGAATTCAAAAAGTACGCCACTGAGAAGTTTAAGCTTACTGCCGCTCAGATCGATCAGGAACGGGAATTTGTCGAACGGGTGTTGAGGACGGAATTGGTCACAGCATCGTACGGGTCGCAAACCTCTTTCCAGGTATTTAACGAGTACGACGACCAGCTTCTGAAGGCTATAGACCTTTTACCGGAGGCAAGACTGCTTGCAATTCAAAGCGAAAGGATGAGAACTGCGGGTAGATCGCCCGCAAATTAAAGCGTTTGACCATTTTGATCGTAAAAAATGCACGGGCCCGAAAAGGCCCGTGCATTTGATTGTTCAGGCCTCCTTAAAACAGCCAGCGAACCAAGTAATAGGCCCCAATCCCAATGGCGACGAGGAGTAAGATTAGTCCGAAGCTGATCCCCGCTATAACGAACTTGAACTTCTTATATCTGTTCTCGTCGGGGGGCGAGAGCTGATTCTGCGGAAAATAAGGTGGCGGCCTGTTCAACATAAATAGTAACCCTCTTGCTGACTTATTCTAAAGTATGCGTTTTCGCGCCCGATCTCTCCAACTCCTGGTGACGATTGTCAGGGCAGCGGTATTTGAGATGCCAATCGATTTGCCAGCTACTGTGTGAATGAACAAAAATTCGGTTCGCTCTCTAATGCCGCACGATCAAGCCAGATGCGTTCGAACTTCTAAACATTTGTGACATAATATTGCCATTCGAAAAAGCCGATCGCATTGATAAATCATATGAACGTTAATTTCTGTTGCCTGTGCATTGCTCTCCTCGCCAAGTACCGAATGAAATATCGGTCATTTTTCTTTTTCTTGAGCGTTCTCTGTTTGTTGCCGCATCTTAATCGAAGATAACGCTGCATTTAGGACTTATCTTTCGAAATGTCTATCTACATGAAAACTACGCGATTTAACTCCCTTCTGATCACTCTTTTGTTCTTATTCACAGCCGTCACCGTCGGCCTGGCACAGGCTGCGAGGCCCGATTTTAACCGCGCCCAGACCTACGATGTCCAGCATTATAGGATCGAAGTGAGCTTTAACCCTCCAAAAAAAGAAGTCATAGGGGACACAACCGTATTGCTTAAATTGCTGAAGGAAGGCCTGCGTGTATTGGAGCTTGACGCGGTCGACCTTTCCTTTCGGTCGGTCACCCTCGATCCTGCAGGTATCGATTTGCAGTTTAAGACCGACAAACAAAAGATCACCGTCACCCTGGACAAGGCGTACGGTCCGAGCGATACGGTTGCGATCCGATTCAAATATACTACGAGGCCCGCCAAGGGTGTTTATTTTGTAAATGCGGAAACGGGACGTTCGGCGCAGATCTGGACGCAGGGCGAACCGGACGAAGCTCGACACTGGTTCCCGTCTTTTGATTTCCCAAGTGATAAGGCGACAACCGAGCAGATAATCACGGCAGAAAAAGGCGAAACGGTTATTGGTAATGGCGAACTTATCAACAAGACCGAAAATCCAAATGGCACGCAAACATGGCACTATAAAATGCCGGTGCCGCATTCCACCTACCTCGTTTCATTCGTGATAGGAAAATACGAGCTTATTCAGGAGAAGTACAAAGAGATTCCAGTTGGCTATTACGTTTACCCCGGCAAAGAGGCCACGGCAAAAAACGCATATGATCGGACCATCGACATGTTTGCTGTCTTCGAGAAACTCACCGGGATCGGCTATCCGTTCAATAAATACGACCAGACTATGGTGGCGGATTTTCAGTTTGGCGGAATGGAGAATATTACTGCCACGACGATGGCGGATACTGAG
>JBGTCF010000165.1:0-1787 GCA_041748975.1 Pyrinomonadaceae bacterium | reverse complement strand
TCATACCGGTCGAGATGATTTGGCGTCACATTGAGGCATATGGCGACGTTTGCCCGAAACTGCTTGATCGTCTCTAATTGGAAACTAGAAAGCTCGACCACGGTCCAGCCATCCTCAGTTGATGATCCGGCAAGGCTAAGCAGCGGAGTTCCGATGTTTCCGCCGACCTGTCCGCTAATTCCGGCATTTTTGAGCAGTTCCCCGATAAGTGCTGTCGTCGTGGTTTTTCCGTTTGAGCCCGTTATCCCGACAACTCGCCCCTTGAGAAATCGATACGCGAGTTCGACCTCACCGATCACCTCGCCGTCCTTGCGGTCCACATAGCGGGCCGGGATCGAATTCGTCGGCACGCCCGGTGAAATGACAACAAGGTCTATCTGGTCCAGTAACCATGACGGGATCTGCCCGGTGAGCAGGCCGACACCGTGCGAAGATTTCAAAGAGCTTGCTGCATCGGACCACTTGTCCAATTCCAGCCTGTCGTGCAGGGCAACAACCGCACCTCGATCGGCCAGGAATTTGGAAGCCTCGATACCCGATTTCCCGGCACCAAGAACAAGGGTTTTTCGGCCGCGTATTTCCATACCACTACCTGAGCTTAAGCGTCGTCAGGCTCATCAGAGCAAAAAGCACCGCTATGATCACAAACCGGAAAACGATCTTCGGCTCTTTCCAACCGGTGATCTCAAAATGATGGTGCAGCGGCGTCATCTTGAAAACACGACGCCCCGGATTTCCGCCGCGTTTCGTCAGCTTGAACACCGAAACCTGAAGCATGACGGAAACCGCCTCCAAAATAAATACGCCGCCGATAAACGGAAGCAGGAATTCCTGCTTGGTCAATATAGCGACCGTTCCCAGAGCGCCGCCGATGGCAAGCGACCCCACATCCCCCATAAAAACTTCGGCCGGCGGCGAGTTGTACCACAGAAATCCGAGGCTCGCGCCGACCATCGCACCGCAAAATACAGTTAATTCCGCCGAGGCCGGATTATGTGTAATATCGAGCCGCTCGGCCCACCGGGCATCGCTGGCGAGATAAGTCAGCCCGGTCAACGTTGACATAGCAATGAATGTAACGCTGATGGCCAATCCGTCGAGGCCGTCTGTGAGGTTAACGGCGTTTGACGAACCTAACAGAATAAAGGCGATAAAAAACAAATAGACGCCCGGCCATAGTTCAGTTATTCCGGTCGGTTCTGCCGTTGCCTTAAAGAACGGAATACTGATGTTCCAAGGATAATTGCCCCACGTCCAAAGCACGCCCCAGACTACGAGGGCGACTAGCAGCTGGCCGGCAAGTTTCTGCTTGCCCGTAAGCCCGAGGCTCCGCTTCTTTACGATCTTGATGTAATCGTCGGCAAATCCGATCGCGGCAAATAGCAACGTCGCTCCAAGCGCGATCCAAAGATAAAGGCTGTCGAGTCTGGCCCAGAGGATTGTCGAGATAAGAACCGATCCGATGATCAGCACTCCTCCCATCGTCGGCGTGCCGCGTTTTTCCTGGTGCGATGCCGGGCCTTCCTCGCGGATCTCTTGGCCAAATTTAAGATGGGCCAACTTCCTAATAACCTTTCCGCCCAGCAATAGCGATATCAACAACGCCGTTATCGCCGCCAGGGCCGTCCGAAACGTAACGTACTGTATGACGTTTAGGCCCCTGACGAAATATGACTCGGTGAACGGCCCATACTGCTGATAAATGAATTGGTAAAGGAAGTAATAGAGCATCTAGTTTTGCCGCGCTGCAGTGCCCTCCAATTCAAAGTTTTCCAGCAATCGTTCGA
>JBGTCF010000164.1:0-20341 GCA_041748975.1 Pyrinomonadaceae bacterium | reverse complement strand
CATTTGGTTGCTACAGGACGACCTGAGGTAATACACTCTAGTAGAGATAGATCTCTTTGAGGTGCTTTTAATATGAGAAAACCGAGCTTTGCAGCGATCGTAATTTTGATCTGTATGGTGTCAGCTTTTGGGCAGAAAAAGACTGTGCCGGTTGCGGATCCGGCTAAGGGAGTTCGTGACGCCTTTGAGCGTTTGATGGACGGGATACGGCAGGTCGACGGCGAGAAGGTAATGAGTGCCTATGAAAAAAGCGACAGGCTGTTGATATTTAACAACAACGGGTCGGCGACGATCGGTTGGGATAACGTCAAAAGCAATGTTGATGCGTCGTACCCTAAGATCAAAAACGTAACGCTGGATATAACGGGCCTGCGGGTCGAGATGTTTGGAAAAACTGCCGCCTACGTCTCGTGCAAATGGAAACAATCGCAGGAATTCGAGGGAAATCTGGAAAGCTCGGCCGGACGTATGACCCTAATTTATAAACTAATCGGGAAAGAATGGAAGGTCACTCACCGCCACACCTCGCCGGAACTTCCTGCTGCTAATCGGCCAGTACTGCCGTCGGAGCGAACCGATCCCTGACTATCGGAAAGACTGAAAAGCAAAGTAAAAGCCGCCCCGATCTCTCGCAGGCGGCTTTTTTATTTCGATGATGTAATGCTAAACGCTTGCGCCGGGGTATCCCTCGCCCAAACGCTCGACGCTGCCCTCGGCAAGCGAATTCAACAATTCATAATGGAAATAGTCGAATTTCGATGCAACGGGCGGCTGAACGCGCTTGTCGTACATTTCCCGCGAACGGTCGATAGCTTCCCGGAGTCGTTCGTACAGGTCATGGGCCTGTTTGCCCTCGATGACCTTTTTCTCGTTATAGAGTTTGATCTCGGAGACGAGCAGCCGGGCAAATCTTCGGGCGTCATTGTGAAGGCGGCGTTCATCTTCAGGCACATCGATGGGCAGATCGACAGGTCGATCACCGAAGCGTGCAGGTTGTGGCGATGCCGCCGGGGCCGGTACTACCGGCTCCGGGTTATATGCCGTACCGGAGGCGGCCGCAGCCGGCTTATATTCTACGACGGCGCGGTCAAACGGTGATGCCGCGGTGGCCGCGGGCTCTATGGAGCCGGGAACATCAAATTGGCTGGCATGGTCAGGTTCGACGGCTGGACTAAATTCCTGTTGCGGAGCCTGGAATTCGTTACTTTGCGCAGCCGGAAACTCGGCGGGCGCAGCCTGAGCTTCGATTCCGGCCGGCTCAGGCGTCTCGAAGGAATAATCCATAGCGGGCTCAGGTTCAGCCTCAACCTGACTGCTGAAGGGAGACTGCTCAAATTCCGATGCGGCAGCGGGCTGCGCAAAGTCCTGTGTAAAAGCAGACCTTCCAGATTCGTCGATGGCAGGAATTGTCGCTTCAAAGTACGAATCTAAGTTTTCATTGACATGAGGCGTTTCGGGGATCGGCTGTTCCTGAAATGGCATCCCGTATTCGGGAGCCGTTTCTTTAGCTGGCTCAGGGGTATATTCGATATCGCCCGGCGAACTTTCGGTAAAGGAGAAATCGGCGGGTGAATGGATGGCCGGTTGTTCGGGCTCTTCTGACGTCGGCACGGAATACACAGCGTCGTACTCGGTGTGAACCGGCCGTGTATCTTCGTGATCGTTCCGTGCGTTCTCAAAATCGGCCGGGCCCATTGTGCGACCCTCTTCGGCAGCGGTCTGGGTAGAAGCCAGAAGTTCGACCGTGAGTCCGGCGACCTTGATGAGCGTCTCGAGAGCTTCGCGATTTATGTGACCGTTGTTTTCGCCGCCATCGACGTACATTACGGCAACACCCCGGCCCCGCGCTATTAGAGGCAGAGCCACCATCTTTGCGGGCTGACCAAAAGCAAGCGGATCGACAAACGAACTGTCCTCAAAGTGTTTACCACAATGAGCTTCGACGGTTGAGAGGGACTCGATCGCCGCAGCCAGTACTGTGTCCTGCGAAACCGGAAAGTGGATCTCTAGAATCGTCTTTTCCATCTCGTCGGCTGTACCGAAAACTTTCCAGCCAGCGAAGTGGTTGCTCTTTATGATGAAGAAGGCACCGCGTGGAGCGAATTCGGCGGCGTGCTGAACAAGGGATTTTAAGATGGCCGATTGAGAATCCTTGCTGCTGATGTCGTTTACAGCATCCCGCAGGGCATCATACCTGGCAGCGGGCTCGGTCCTTTCATCGAATTTCTCGGCCTCGACCATCGCATTAGCGGCGATCTTGGCGCCTTCGTCGCGGGCCAGCTTTAAATGTTCGGCGATCGAGCTGCTAAAGGCCTCGTTAAAGCCGGCTGCCGTGTCGAATCGGGCGGCGATCGCTCCGAATCCCTCGTCGACCAGGGCTCTTTGTCGGTCAAACTCAGCTTCGATCTTGTTCCGAAATTCGGCGGACTCCTGCCGCATTTCGGCCAGGAAGCCATTGAGGTAAGTCTCGAATTCCGACCTGAGGCTTTGTTCGAGTTCTTCACTATTCACTAGGTTTTTCCTCCATCTGTTTAAAAAGCAAAATTATAGCTGGCAAGTAATGCGGCGGATCTGAGTGGAATTGTTCCCGTGGATGAGATGACAACTGACGCAAAATCGCCATCACTCGCATTATGAACAATTTAGAGAGAAAATGTCAAGAAATTGTGGAGTCTCAACATATCGTGCGAGTATTTCATCTCATTAAATGGCGACAACCGAGATATCAGGATCTATCTCTTCTTTGATCATATTCTCGATAGCCATCAGCGTTCCCGTCAATGAGCTGGGGCAGCTGCCGCACGCGCCTTCATAACGAATTTTTAATGTGTCGGGAGTCAGCTCAATGATCTCGAGCCAACCACCGTCACTGGCCAGGTAAGGCCGGATCCGCTCATCGAGCAGCTCATTAATCTGCATCAACTTTGGGTCATCGCTAGCAGCGGCCGCGATCGAGCCACCGACTGCTTGTGCTGCCGCCCTATTTCCATTACCGTTTGACGACTGCACGGCTTCCGCCGCACGGATCGGTACAGCAAGCGCCGGGAGGATCTCGTCCCATTCAGAATCATCCGTTTTTTCGACGGTGATCATTTTGTCCATGTAAAAGACAGAAACGACCTCGCCGACATCGAAGATTGATCTCGCCAGCGCGTCATCTGCACTCGATTCCAGTGTTTTAAAGGAATGCGACGTCCCGTGGGAAACGGGCTCCTTCAATATGAACTTCACCGCATTGGGATTCGGCGTTTCCTGAATATCAGCGATCTTTGGCATTTCTAAACTTACTCCGATTGACAATAATTAAATCATTACATTTTTGTCAACATTATAATATCGCATTTTTCATGATATTCAAAAATTTCGGGCTGAGACTTTAATTTAACGCCAAGTATAAAAACGAGCGGCCCGAAAGCCGCCCGTCGTTAGTTTTGATCCTTAGGTCTCCTATTCCAAGCCAATGAAGTCGAGAGCGGCAAGATCCGCCGATGTCTCGACCGTACGCGACGCGAACCGGTACTGTTTTGAGCTTACTCCGATCCAGTATATCCGGCCTCTTGGTACTCCGTCGAAACTGTAGTAACCAAGCGAGCTCGTCGTCACGGTCCGCAAATATCCGTCAGTCCCGGATATCGTTATCCTGGCATTTCGAACACCGATGCCTTCGGGCGAAAGAACTCTGCCTGAAAGGTCTACGCCGCCGGAATCTAAACCATTGATCGTAATGAACGATTCGGTATAGCTGGCGGGAAGTTCATTAGCCGTTGCATCCGCAACGCTTCCGTCACTTGCGAATGAGATCCGCGTCTCACCCGAAGGGGCGTTGGCCGCTACGTCGAAGGTGACATGCACAAGCTGCACGGCACTGGATGAGAACGCTGTGCCCGAATCAATGAGTATTGTCAGGCGTCCGCTTTCTTTGTCGTTGACCGTGAGAGCAGCGTCAGCCGGAGCAACACCCGCTAGTGAAACGATAGGGTTACTGAGCTTCATCGCGTCATACTCCAGAGTAAATCGGATCCCGAGTTCATCTCCAAGTGCTTTCATCTCGACCGGCACAGTAACCTTATAACCGGCAACGGCATTTGAGGGCACTGCCTTGACCGCACGCGCCGTTTCAACAGCCGACAACATTTCAGGCGGCGGAGCTGGAGCTATCGGGCCGAATGGGCCGCCGGCCGCCGTCGGAGGGTTGATGCCAGAGGCGTAGTTCCTTGCCTGGATAACGTCGCCCGACGATATCGCACCGTCACCCAAGGTCTCTCTGGGAGCGCTGTCCATCCGCTGAAACTGGTTATACGCGGGGTCAAAGGCAAGGGTCCCGACCGCAAACTGGCGAGCAATGATCACGTCATTAGAAAAGACCGTCCCATCGCCTGCCGGGCCAGCCCCGAGGTCTCCTTCGAATCCCTGTTGATAAACGATATGGCCGTCACGCAGCTCAACTAGAATCGGATCATTAGCCGTATTTCGCACCAGGACAGCGGTAGGACTGTTGGTAATGTCCATCAGAGCATTCGACGCGGACGTCGCCTGGGTCTGGAAGGTTAGCGTGACAACTTCTCGGATCCCGGCCGCGAAAGTTCCGCCCTGGGGAACGACCGTTATACCGACACTTCCCGGGAGGACAGTCAAGCCACATCCCGCGCCTGCATCCGAACCGCAGGCCACGACAGGAGCACCCGCGAACATAGCCTCGTCATAATCGACGCTAAAGGCGACGCTGTTTACAGCGACCGGTGAGTCAAGAATGACCCTGACTACGGCATTCTGGCCGGGAACGACGGATGGGTTAATGATCCGAAGCTTGGCCGGCGCATCAGCCAGCGTATTGTACGCGGTGAAATCGACACCCGTAATGCTGCTCGTCACGTTGGTATACGTGCGGCTGATCGTATTGTAGAACTTGCCGAGGCCCGACGGTGTGATCGTGCATGTGCCGCTGAATAAGCCTGTGAAGCTGAAGTTCCCCGATCCGTCAGTGGTGGTCATCTGGTTAGCACACGACGAAAGTGCGACACTCACACCGGTAAGGTTGGTCATTCCAGGCGCCTGTTTAATATTGCCCGAGATGGTGAGGCTGCTGTCAATCGTCCATGTTCGTTCAGCCGGCGTTGGATCGACATTGCCTGCCGGGTCGACCGCACGCACAAAGAAAGTATGCGGTCCCTGGGCCAATGAATTATAGGTCATGGGCGAGGTGCAGGCGGTAAAAGTTCCACCGAGCTGGCACTGGAACGTCGCCGTGCCGTCATTTGAACTGAACTGGAATGTTGCCGAGGTCGAAGACACAGTTCCGGTCGGGCCTACGTGAATGGTCGTGTCCGGGGGCGTCGTGTCGATGGTCCACGCTCTGATAGCAGGTGAGCCATCCTGATTGCCAGCCGCATCAAGTGCGCGAACGCCAAAAGTACGCGCTCCCTCAGCAAGGCCGTTATAGGTGGCCGGGGAAGTGCAAAGCGAGTAAACTCCTCCGTTTATAGAACAAAGGAAGGTCACTGGCGATTCATTAGAGCTGAAAGTAAACGTGGCCGATGTACTTGAAACAAAACCGCTCGGGCCCGAATCGATAAATGTGTCCGGGGCGATGGTATCTACCGTCCATGACCTGACAGCAGGCGATGCATCGGTGTTTCCTGCCGGGTCGGTTGCCCGCACCTGGAAATTATGTGATCCCTGCGAAAGGCTGTTATAAGTGACCGGTGACGTGCAGGACGAAAACCCGCCGCCATCGAGCTGGCATTGGAAGGTCGAACCTGCTTCGTTCGAGCTGAAGTTGAAAGTGGCCGACGTATTTGAAACGCTTCCGGTCGGTCCGCTGTCGATCGTGGTTTCCGGAGCGACGTTATCTGCCGTCCAGTTTCTTGTAGCGGGCGACGCATCGAGGTTGCCCGCGGCATCCACAGCACGGACGGCAAATGTATGCGGGCCCTGTGCCAAGCCGCCGTAAAAGGCCGGCGATGTGCAAGGCGTAAACGCCGCCCCGTTGAGCGAACACTGGAAAGTAGCAGCCGCTTCGTTAGAAGAGAAAGTGAAATTCGCTGTCGTGACTGTGACCGTTCCGGACGGGCCGGAATCTATTGTTGTATCCGGGGGCACGGTATCGACCGTCCAGTTTCTTGTGGCCGGTGTGGCGTCCTGATTGCCTGCCTGGTCGGTGGCACGTACGGCGAATGTTCGTGCACCCTCGGCCAGGCCATTGTAGTTTGCCGGCGATGTACACGACGAGAATGCTGCACCATTAAGCGAGCACTCGAAGGTGGATCCAGCTTCATTCGAACTGAAGGTAAATGTGGCCGAACTGGATGACACACTTCCGCTCGGGCCGCTGTTGATCGTTGTGTCCGGTGCGACCGTATCGACCGTCCACGTTCGCGAAGCCGGTGTCGGATCCTGATTCAAAGCGTTGTCGACTGCACGGACGTCAAAAGTGTGCGAGCCCTGCGACAAACTGTTGTAGGTGATTCCCGAGGTGCAGGAGGCGAAGGCCCCGCCGTCGAGTCTGCATTGGAAAGTACCCGGTTCTGTCGAGCTGAATGTGAACGTAGCCGACGTCGATGCGACCGCACCTGACGGCCCCGTGAGGATCGTTGTATCGGGGGGTACCGTATCAATAATGATGTTTCTATTTAATCCGAGCGAGCCTGTTGCTCCGGGCGCCGGGAGGGTAAGGTTTGCGGGCGTGCCGCCGAAACTGTTTATCGTACCGCCATTCAAGACCAGGGCGGCGGTGCTTGTGTAGTCGAGATCTGCGCTCGCATGTCCTGCCTGGACAGTATAGGTGAAGGTAAGCACGGCAGTGCCGCTTCCGCTGGTGTAATTGACCGGGAATCCAGCCCCGCCCGTGGCAAGTCTCAGCGTCGGCGTACCCGTAACCGTAACGGGAGCACCGAAGGTAACAGTGATCGGAATAACCGCTCCCGTGCCAAAAGATCCGCTGCCGCCCGGCGAATCCACATTCAATACTGTCAGCGATCCGGCGACGATTCCCCAGCTAGGCTCCAGATCCGAACTTTGATGGAGCGATATATTTCGCTGGTTTGTCCCGTCGACATTCATCGTGTAGACCTCGAAATTGTCACCGCCATGACGGGTAGTATAGAACGTAATTGCACTGCCGTCGGGAGAGAATGAGGGAGCATAATCATCTAGCGATGGTGACGTGGTCAGCCGGGTCACATTAGTTCCATTAACATTCATGGTAAAAATATTGAAGGCAAGCCCGGCCCCGGACCTTTCAGATTCAAATGCTATTTTGGTGCCGTCCGGTGAGAATACCGGGGCGGAACTGTCCCTGTTCGTAACATTGGTCAACCTAACCTGATTGGTGCCGTCGACATTCATTATATAGATTTCCAACCACCCGTCGCGTTTCGACGTAAAAGCGATCTTTGACCCATCCGGCGAGAATACGGGGAATCGGTCTAACACTGAATTATTTGTGAGACGCGTCTGGTTAGTACCATCAGCATTCATGATGTAGATCTCTTCATTGAGGTCACGCGAACTCATAAATACGATCTTTGAGCCGTCAGGCGAGAATCTGGGTTCGAAATTCCCCGTGGTCGACGTCAATTCTGTCTGACTGCTACCGTCAACATTCATCACAAAGATCTTGGGGCTAGAGCCTCTGGTGAATACGATCTTAGTTCCGTCGGAGGAGAATGAAGGGTATTGTTCCGGCTCTGGACTAGTGGTTAGCCTTGTTTGGCCCGATCCGTCCGCATTCATAATAAAAATGTCCGTATCCTGTCCTCCGGAGCCCGCCCTATTGCTTATGAAAGCGATTTTACCGCCAGTCGTCGGCCCGATACAGACGTTTGCGGCGGACGAACTATTCCGAGGCGTCGGAACCCCGATTACGAAATCGTCGCGATTGAGATCATTGTCCATGCAGCCGTTGGATCGGCGGATGACGGCGGGGTTTTCAGCTGTTGCGGTCGCGGTTCGAACACCCTCAAAGCAATTGGCAGAGGACCCGTAACCCAGAAAATCGACAATCGCCCCGCCAGTCGGGCACGACCCTATAAGCGTCGTCGTATTGCTGACCAGCGCCACTTTTCCGGTGTTAATGGCGAGATTGATAGTTCCAACCGCATCAGCGGTGGGTAAAGGATCACCCGAGATCCCATCGGACGCTTGTCGGATCAAGAAATATTGCCCTGGCTCTATCGTGACATTTGGAAGTGCCGTTATATCAGTCCAGCTGCTCGCCCCGGCCGCGGCATATTGGACCGACCAGCCATTTATATTGACCGGCGACGCTCCACGGTTAAACAGCTCGATATAATCATGGCGCAACTCGGCCCCCGTATTACCGCCGTTTCCATAAACCTGGCTGATAACAATATTAGGCGACACATCGGGCGCAGACGGGCTCTGGACAATGTTTTGATCGAAAATTCCGATGTCGGAGTCTTTGGGCAAGAAAACATTGCTTTCCGAACTCCTTGTGAGTTTGTGCCGACGCGTTCCGATCGTATAGTCGGCGTCATCGCTCGAAACAGATCGGGAGGAGCGGCGTTCTGCGGACCCCACATCGGTCTGTCCGACAGTGCTCGGACTTAGAACCAAAATGCTTAAAAAAGCGATGGCAGCGAAAAACGAAAAAACGGTAAATCTGGACATATAAATAGCTTTGTGCATTTTGGGTCTAACTCAGGAGAGGCAAACCTCTATTTCTTTCAGAAAGTTCTATTTAAGATACTTTTCTAGTTTTATTAGACGAGGTGGGTTGAGTATAGAGGTCAGAACTGGGAAATGTCAAGATAATTCACGTTTATGGGCCGTCAGCGCATACTACTAAACGCGAAATACGGGGTTGGTCCGCAAACCGGACAAACCCTGTGATGTCAGACACTTACCGTTAAACTTATTTGGACAGCTTAGGAAAAAGTCTCTTTAAGCGGCAGCTTTTTCAGAATTGCTCTTTCTTCGCCGGTATCTACAGTTCGGCTCCCGCTCTTTCGTACGCCTGCCATTGAGTTCCCGTGCCAACAGGTGAGGTCGGCAGTAGTGCAGGCTCAATTATCTTCCGGCTTGAGGAGGCCGGTCCACGACTTCTTTCTTTGGATACCATGGCTCTTAGATTCAAGTAATAAGTGCAACAAAACAGTTACACCGCTCAAAAGGGTCGGCCACCAGCAAGCTTAACTGATATATACGCAAAAACGTATATAAAGAAGGGGAGCGTCGGAATTCCTCTTTTCTGGACTGCAAACCTCGCGGATAGGCTGATCTACGATCCCGGTTGCTCTACGGTCTGGAGCTGACGGATGACATAGCCGTTCTTGGCACGTACGACGGCATTCGGCGGACGAGTGACTCTTATCTTCACGCTTCGGCGCTCGCCCGGTTCGCCGATCTGCTCTGGATAATAGCCGATGGAATATTGCCTTCTGAGCTCCTCGGCAACGCCCGCGAATGACGTTTCGAGATTTGTCAGGGTATCGGCTTCGAACATTCGGCCACCAGTATTCACGGCGATCGCCTCCAGAAACGAACGGCCCACTTCGTACTCGCCCTCGCTGGTGCCGCGGCCGCCCATTCTGATCGCTCTTGGGTCGATTCGCAATCCCCGGGCGGCAAGCAGTGCCGCGATATCGGCCGGCATAGGTGCAGGGGTTCCTGACGGTCCGCGAACGACCGACGTACCCTCGGTCAGGGTGTTGTAGCGAATCGGATAGATAAGAGCGTCGACCTCTTGAACAGCGGCGACCGTGCTTTCGAAATCTGACCTGCGAGATGTGGTATCGACGCCGTCGGTAAAGATCACGATCGCCTTTCTGCCCGTAACGTTAATTAAGTCGAGGCTCGTCGCAAAGCTGACCGCGTCGTAGAGGCTCGTGCCGCTGCCGAATTTCGCCTGGTAGATAGCCGCGTATAGTTTTGATTTTTCGGCAGTCGGCTCCTCGGTCAGCACCTTTATCCGCTGGTCAAACGCAACGACCATCACTTTATCCGTAGGGCGAAGCTGATTCACAAACGTAACGGCCGCGTAGTGGATCTCATCGATCTTATATTTGGTCGAAGGGCTAGTGTCGATCATCAGAACGACGGTAAAGGGCTGTTCGGATGACTGGAAGTGAGTAATCTTCTGCGGCACACCGTTCTCAAAGATCTTAAAATCCTTTTGCTTGAGTCCCGGAATAAACCGTCCGCTGCGGTCGAGCACCGATACGGGGGTTGTGACCAGGTTAGTATCGACCTTAATGATCTCGTCGTCATTTGCCGTTTTTACGTTTGCAGGAGGAGGCGGCAGAACATCGAGATCCGAATCTTTTAAAACTGGCTGTTTCTGCGTACCGGATTTGGACGGCACGTCGCCTTTCAGCGCGGGCCGTCGTGTCGCCTGAGCGGCAATACAAATTGCGGTAAGACATATAAGAGCGATACAGATCACGATCCGGGTCATAGATTTTCCTCCTGGAATAGAATTATTTGTATGTAAGTTGCGCGGGAGGACATTATGCCGCGAACGAGGTGCGCGGAGCGTGCAAGAAAATTAGCAGTGTTAAGGTACATACACACCGCCGGTAATGTTGCGGTTGTGGAATAAGCCAAGGGCCGAATGATAAATAACCGCTGATTACCCCTTAACGTCGATACAATCAGGAAACACCGCAAGGCGTTGTTTTGTGACATATGTATTGGACGTAAAAAGTGAGAAAAAAGTTACATTAGCGGGCCGAAGGGCAAAAATGCCCCGGCGACAGCGACGGGGCATTGATCCGCGGTCTGTCGTCTTTATTACTTAGGTTCGAGGCCCCACCAGTACTGCTTGTCCAGCTTTTTCTGATCAGGCCACTGGCGCGTGAGGGTATCACCCTCAAACAGCTCACCGTTTTTCATTACATACCTGATCGAATCGGTATTCTGGATGTCGGTGAGAGGATTCTTGTCCAGCACGATCAGGTCAGCGAGTTTGCCCGGTTCCAGTGAACCTACATCGCTGTCGAGCCCGATAGCCTCTGCCCCGAAAATGGTTGCCACACGCAATGCATCGTGCGTCGGCATACCGCCCGACTGTACCGCCCACAATTCCCAGTGGACGCCGAGCCCCTGCAATTGGCCGTGACCGCCAATGCCGACACGCCCGCCGGCTTTGACGATGTCAGCCGCACCCTTCGCGATCTCCTTAAAGCTGTATTCCTCCGGCCTGAACCATTGCGGCCGCCGACGCATCATTGCGTTCACTAGTTCGCCGGGAATATACCGGCGAAGCTTTTGATTATTGAGAACATCGGTATTCTGAAAGTAGTAATTCTCGGCCCACGGGCCGCCGTAAGCTACGAGTATCGTCGGCGTGTAATAGGTCTTGGTCTTGGCGACAAACTGGATGACGTCATTATAGATAGGCTGAAGCGGCAGAGAATGTTCGTGGCCCGAATATCCGTCGATCATCTGAGAGAGATCGAGCTTCATATCGAGTGCGCCCTCGGTGGTCGGCGTTATGCCGTACTCTTTGCAGGCCATTGCAACGAGTTGGCGAACGAGCCGGTCGCCGACAACATACTGTTTGAGCGTATTCGTCTTATAGGCATCGCTGTAACGCTTGATGTAGTTATTGACAGCCTCTTTTTCTTCGAGCCCGACACCTGAGAAAACGCCGGGTCCGGTCGTCAACACACGGGGCCCCAGGATCTCGCCGGTCTCGACGAGATCGGCGTATGTGTAGACGTCGGTTGTCGAGCTTTGAGGATCGCGCGTGGTCGTCACGCCGTATGCGAGGTTTGCAAGATATTGCCAGACTTGAGATTGATGAACATCTCGCGGCGGCCACATATGGGCATGGGCATCGACCATGCCGGGCATGATCGTCTTGCCGGTCACATCGACGATTTTGGCACCGGCCGGGATCGCGACCTTTCCTTTTGGCCCGATGGCGATTATCCGGTTGTCGGTAATGACGATGTCACCTTTTTCGATGATCTCATCGCCCTTCATCGTTATGATGCGGGCTCCGCTGAGTACTGCTGTGCCTTTTGGCTTGTGCCGCGGAGATTCGACAGCTATGTCAAAAGTCTCTGGCTTATCGCTGCCAACCGCCTGACGATAAAGCTTGGTTCCCCAGGACCAGCTGACGACCTGGCCGTCGCCTGACCAATTGAGGAAATCGCCGCCGAGCACAGACATTTTCTTGAATGGCAAAGCTGAGGTCGGGCTTGCAAGGCTAACGGCGATCGTTTCCCGGCCGATCTGCGGGACGGTTACTAGATAGTGCTGGCCCTGCAGCTCTACAAATGCCCGGTCGCCGTCGGGCGATAGCTTGATAACACTGGCGTTAGGGAAATTCGGCGGCGAGCCTTTGCCCGTCACCCTGAGGTGGGTCCGGCGGTCATAACCGTCGAGTCTGATCGACATCAGGCCTTGTCCCGTCGTCATAAAAACACGCTCGCTATCCTTCGTAAAATGCGGGAAACGGCCGCCCTGTACAGGCGCGATCAATTTAGAAGCACCGCCGGCGGCAGGTATGTACCTCAGGTCGAGGCTGGTTCCGCCCGGCACACCGGTCACCTCGCGGCCATGGCTGCCGTGGAGGATCTCTTCTTCGGGTGACGAAAAGTCGTGCCCCTCGCGTATGTCTGCAAAGAGCTGATCATCGACCGCTCCGGTCACATAAACGATCTTCGACCCATCAGGCGAATAAACCGGCGAAGAATAAAATGCCGTTGAATTGGTCAGCTGCCGCGGCGTACCGCCGTCAACCGTGACGCTATTGATATGCCCGCCCTGCGTCGACCACGTAACATAAGCGATCGATTTTCCGTCCGGCGACCAGGTCGGCATAAATTCGCCCTGCGTGCTGTTTGTCACCCGACGCGGTTTGCCCGATGGCAGGTCCATTACGTATAGCTTGTTAAATGCTGTGAATACCGTTCGTTTACCATCCGGGGAAAGGGCAGGGTAGCGGATCAGCCTGGCTGTGACATTTGGCGTATCGTCGACTTTGTAGCTGAAATGAACTCGGGGGCCGATCTCGGCCTCGACGTTCACCTTGAACGGTATTTCAGCCGCCTGGCCCGTTGCAAAATCGACGCGTTTGATCTTGCCGCCGATAGGCACTATCAGCGACTTACCGTCAGGCATAAAATCGTAGCCCGGAAATGTGTCGCGTGTCGCCCGGGATTCCTGATCGTCGCGGGTCACGTTGTTTATCAGCCAGCGCTCCTGGTTACTCTCCAAATTTCGAACACGAAGAGCGGTCTTTGTTTCAAATCGAGTGGCATAGATCAGGTTTTTGCCGTCCGGAGATAGGACGGGTCGCATGGCACTGCCCTGGGAATTGGTGACCCGTGAAGTCTCGCTTGTGTCACGGTCAAACCTAAACACCTGCCACATAGGGAAGCGGGCATTGTAATCGAAAGCGCCCGTTCGCTGTGCGTAATAAACGAACCTGCCGTCAGGCGACGCGACAGCCCCCATTCGATTCGTCCTCGGTGGCGGTGGCGGTCCGGGTTGTCCGGGAGCGGGAAGTGGCGGTGGCGCGGGCCCGACGCTCAAGCCTGAACCGCCATCCTTGTGATAGATGTATGGGTGAAATGTACCGATCGACTGCTCAGATTTCGAAACGATTATGTAATTGCCGTCAGACGTCCACGACGGCGAGACGTACATCATCTTTTTGTCTTTGGTGATGGCTTTTGGCTCACTGCCGTCAGTTTTGCTGACCCAGACGTTCTCGGTTCCGCTGCGGTCGCTAAGAAAAACTATCGATTTACCGTCGGGCGAGAAGACGGGCTGGCTCTCGAACGACATCCCGCCGTGAATGCGTTTTGCCTCGCCGCCGCCGATCGGCAGCGTGTAGATATCACCGAGCAGGTCAAACACGATCCACTGGCCATCGGGTGAAACGTCGAGTGACATCCACGTTCCCTCATCGGTCGTGAACTTGATCACGCGGTCAGTTTTTAACGGCAGCCCCTCGGGTTTCTTTTCATCCTTCTTTTCATCCGGCTTCGGTTCTTCTTGTGCAAGAACAAGAAGCGGCATCGCAAGGAAAAGGACCATAAACAAAGCGAAAAGCTTTCTAAGGGGGGCAAGGGTCATTTTAGGTCTCCTAATGTGCTGTCGGGTATTTTCGAAATAGAGTTTTGAGATTATATCCGGCTGTATTACGGGAACGCAATGCGATAGGTTGCAAGGAGAGTAAGGGGGCCGTTAGTTTCTAAATTTTTGCGTGATCATCAGCCCGCGGCGGCCGCCGTCCATGATACCGATTCCAAGTCTGCCAAATCTGGGCTGTAGGATATTGGCCATGTGCCCGGGTGAATTCATTAGTCCCGTGTGACCGATCTGCAGCGTCGGGGCGAGCGCGAGGTTTTCACCGGCGGTTCGAAACGAAACGTCCATATCATGCATCCGGTCAAATGGGTCTTTGCCATCGGGAGTATGATGCGAGAAATAGCCGCGCGCGAACATATCCGCCGAATGACGTCGGGCAACCTCGGTCATTTCAGGGTCAGCCTCTAAAGGTGCGAGACCCGCCACGGCTCGTTCCTGGTTGACCAACTCGAGCATCTTAGATTCAAGTGAGGGGAGCGGCTGCGTATTTTCGAGCCTGAAGGGCAGCTCGACCACCTGCTTCGACCCCGGCTCGACCGTCGTTAGCCGATTAAGCGTTTGCCGGACCGCGGGCTCGAAGATCGGCGAAAGCACATTCTCCAGGCCCTCGGTATAGGCGGAGAATCGGTTGGCCAACGCGCTCTCACGCATTGTTTCACTGAGATCATCGGAAACCGGGGCCGAAAACATAAGTGCCGAAACGAGCGCAGCTATGATCAAACCATTTGCCAGCCCGGGGAGCGTACCAAAAACGTGGTTAGCCCGATGGTCGTGGTAATCGCGTGGAATGCGTTTCAGGACCCGTCGGCCGAGGGCGTGAACGACCGCCGATACGATGATCATCACGATGAGAAAAGCGATCGGAGATCGCCAGACGTCGGACCAAATGGTTATTGAACCGAGCCAGCCCGAGACATACTTGTAGAACACCAGTGCCGCAACCCAGCTCGCGATCCAGCGAACGAGATCCAGAAGGCTTAGGATAAATCCTCGCTGCCAGCCAATCAAGACATTGATGCCGATCAGGAAAATCAATAATAAGTCTAGCCAGTTGAGTTCCCTCCCTTGTCTGCCGGAATATCATTTCAAAACTGTAGAAACGAAAGGCCCCGCTAACCGCGAGGCCTTAGTGATCGAACACTGATCTGATCAACGGCCCGCTGCCCTCTGCCCGCGATGGATGCCTTCGGCAAATTCCTCGATCATTTTTTCGTTAAATGCCGGAAGGTCGTCGGGCTTCCGGCTCGAGACAAGTCCCTTATCTACCACGACCTCTTCATCAACCCATTCTGCACCGGCATTAATGAGATCCGTCTTGATCGACGGCCAAGAAGTCATTTTCCGGCCTTTCACAACACCCGCTTCGATCAGCGTCCACGCGCCGTGGCAAATGACCGCAACCGGTTTGCCGGCGTCGAAAAATCGTTTTATAAATTCGACCGCTTCGGGTTTCATCCTCAGTTGGTCGGGGTTGGCGACCCCGCCCGGCAGCAGCAGAGCATCGAAATCATCCGCGCTGGCATCGCTCAGCGGGACATCGACGATAAACATATCTCCCTTGTCATAATGGTTCCATCCCTGCACCTCACCATCGGCAGGCGAAACGATCCGGGTCGTGGCCCCTGCCTGATCGAGGGCTTCCCGCGGAGACGTCAGTTCTTCCTGTTCAAACCCTTCGGCTACTAAAATTGCGACTTTTTTGTTAATTAAATTTTGCATAATACTTCCTTACAACAACGAGCTTAGCCGTATTCGCCCGCTGCATCAGTCTGCGTCCCTACATAAAAAAGTTCAAATGAGCATAAAAAACGGACTGTCCCTGCGGTACGTCTATTTCTCCGTAACGTTGCAGAAGCTCCCGACAGTGACGGGAGCGGCTTTGGACATTACAATAAGACGTTTGGTCCTTCTAAAATATGGATTCTATTAATGTGATCGGCGGCGGGCTCGCCGGGGTTGAGGCGGCGTGGCAGGCGGCTGAGCGTGGGGCGAAAGTGAGGCTCTATGAAATGCGCCCTGTCCAGCAGACGCCGGCGCACCGGACCGACCTATTGGCCGAGATCGTTTGCTCGAATTCGTTAAAGACGGACGAGCCAGGCTCAGCACCTTATCTTTTAAAGGAGGAACTTCGGCGAGGCGGTTCGATGGTGCTCGAGGTCGCTCATGCAACGCGAGTTCCCGCCGGAGCGGCTTTGTCGGTGGATCGCGGGAAGTTTGCGGAGATGATAACGGAGCGGATCGAGGCCCATCCGAATATTGAGGTGGTCCGCCAAGAAGTGACGACGCTGTGGAACGTGGACACTCTTGTCTGCACCGCCGGTTCCTCCTGCGAGACATCCGCATCCGGACCAATGGTGGCCGACGAAGCGTTGCCGCCAGCGGACAAGAGTGTCCGCGTTCCGACAATTATTGCGACTGGGCCGCTCACGAGCGACGCATTAACCGCTGAAATAATGAAGTTCACCGGCGACGACCAGCTCTATTTCTATGACGCGATCGCACCGATCATCGCCGCGGATTCTATCGATATGTCGACCGCTTTCAAAGCCGCGCGATACGATAAGGGCGGCGACGATTACATAAATTGCCCGATGGACCGCGAGCGATACGAAACCTTTATCAGCGAGCTTCTTGCTGCAAAATCGGTCCCGCTCAAGCGGTTTGAGGATACGCATTGGTTCGAATCATGCCTGCCGATAGAAGAGATCGCCCGCCGCGGCCCCGAGACACTTCGATTCGGCCCTATGAAGCCGAAAGGCCTGCGTCATCCCAAAACCGGCGAAGAGCCATACGCGTGTGTTCAGCTTAGACAGGAAAATCTGATGGCGGACGCTTTTGGGATGGTCGGGTTTCAAAATCATTTGCGTTACGGCGAACAGGAACGTGTGTTAAAACTCATTCCAGGATTGGAAAATGCTGAGTTTTTACAGTTTGGACAGATACATAGGAATACGTTCATCAACAGCTCGAAGATCCTGAACGAGTCCTTGGAAACACGAACAGATCCGCGATTGTTCTTTGCCGGCCAGATCACCGGCGTCGAAGGCTATGTCGAATCGGTCGCCACCGGTTGGCTCGCCGGAATAAATGCAGTTCGCGTCCTACGCGGCCAGCCCATGATCACCGCCCCGCAAACCTCCGCCATCGGGGCCCTTTGCCGGTATGTCTCGAATGTTGAAACAAAAAATTTCCAACCGGTAAATATCACCTTTGGCCTGCTCGAACCGCTGCCCGTAGAATTGCGTAAGAAACACCGAAGCAAACGCGAGCGGCACATAGTGCAGGTCGAGCGGGCGTTAAAGGATTGGGATGAGTGGATAGAGAGCTTTGAACGCGGAGGCGCAGAGGCGCAGAGGCGATGATGGCATTTTTTCACCCTGCCGATTTGTCGATGTCGGAATGGCTAACCTTGTTGGCCATGCTCTTAATAATTATTCTCTTGATCGGTGGGCTAGTCGCTTCATTGATCTATATAATTCGGTTCTGGATCAAATACAAGTAATGCCCGAATCGTTTCTTCTGATCCTGCCAGCCCTCTTCCTCGTTGCCGTCCTATATTCCTCGGTCGGGCATGGCGGGGCTTCGGGGTATTTGGCGGTGATGGCGTTTATGGCGGTGGCTCCGGAGATTACGCGGCCTACGGCCTTGGCATTGAATGTCATTGTATCGACGATTGCGCTTGTGCAGTTTTCCAGGCTTGGTTATTTTTCCTGGCGTCTGTTCTGGCCGTTTGCTGTCGCGTCGATCCCGTTAGCTTATGTAGGCGGTCGCATCGATCTCCCGATGCACGTTTATAAGGTGGTTCTAGGATTCGTTTTGTTGTTAACGGCGGTGAGACTTTCGCTGAATATCGTTCCCAAGCGAGATCCAGCCGAACCGCATGTGGCACTCGCAATGGTTATAGGTGCAATAATCGGTTTGGTTTCCGGACTTGTGGGAGTCGGCGGCGGTATTTTTCTGACACCTGTGCTGCTGCTCTTGAATTGGTCCGAAGCCAGAGTGGCAGCGGGCGTGTCGGCGTTGTTCATTCTAGTCAATTCCCTAGCAGGGCTTGCAGGCGTTTACGAAAAGGCTCTTGCTTTGCCAACTAATGTATTGCCGTGGATCGCAGTGGCGGTAATCGGAGGAATTGTGGGCTCTACGTTTGGATCGAAAAAGTTAGATTTTCTGTCCCTACGCCGTGCTCTCGCTGTAGTCCTGGTTATTGCCGGAGCGAAATTGATCTTCGTCTAGGCATATATTTAGACGATTCGGTAATCCAATAGTCGGCAAGATGAAATCTATATTCTCAATCTCTCTGGTGTTTTCGTGCGTGATCGGCATTCACGCCCAGTCGGGCCGTCAGAAGCCGACGCCGACGCCGGTACCCAATTCCATAACCGGACCCTCGGTCAGGAATCTGCCTCCCGTCGTGATCGTACCTGCGGTCACTGCTCCAACGCCAAAGACCGAATTCGATGAAATAATCAAGATCAGCTCGGTACTCGTGCCCATACCGGCAACGGTGACCGAAGGCGACGGCCGCCCGGTCGCAGCTCTGAAGCTCGAGAATTTCGAGCTGAAGATCGATGGAAAGAAAGTTGAGATCTCCGAGATGTCTCGTGCTAATACGCCTATCCGCATGGGAATGCTTTTCGATAATTCGTCGAGTGTGATCGTAGCCCGCGAGTTTGAAAAGCAGGCCGCCATCAGGTTTTTCCGTCGCGTCATCCGGCCAGACCGCGATATGGCGGCGTTGTTTTCGGTGGCCGACTATACCCGCCTCGAACAGCCTTTCACTTCAAATGTCCTGCTGCTGACGCGGGCGATCGAATACTTCTCCGAACCAAAGGGTGCGACCGCACTACTCGACGGCATTATCGAAGTGGCTGAATATCTTAGATCTGCAAACGGCCGTCGTGTGGTCGTTATCGTTTCCGACGGTGAAGATACCTATAGCGACCTTAAAACAACCCTTGAGGATGTCGTCCGGAGGCTGCTGGCCAATGATTGTCAGGTTTATGTGGTCAATACAAAATCTTTTGAGAATTATAAGCGGACCGGGCGTCGCCAGGGCAACGCTAACATTCGGTCTCTCACTGCCGAACGGCGGATGATCGAGATCACCGAGCAAACAGGCGGCGCCGTCTATTCGCCGATCGACGATGATGAGATGGGAGCGGCTTTTACCCAGATCGCTTCTGAGCTTTCGCAGCAATACATTCTCAGTTACTATCCTGAAGACGACACCGAAAAGCGAGGGGAATTCCGCTCGATCGAGCTAAGTGTAAAAGACAAAAAGAGCCTTTCGATCCGCGCGCGTAAAGGGTATTACGTTCCAATAAGGTAATCTCCGTCAAAAGTCCGCTATTGCTTAATGCTCACGGAAGATCTCACACAATTTTTCCAACATTTAAAATACGAGCGCAATCTGAGCCCGCACACGCTGCGCAATTATTCCAGCGACCTCGAACAATTTAAGGTTCACCTGCTTGGCATCGAAAAGCGTGATGATATTGCCGCTGCAGATATTGACCGCCTGACCATCCGAGAGTGGATGGCATCGCTTCACGGCGACCATAAGAAGACCTCGGTCGCGCGAAAGCTCGCCAGCCTACGTACCTTTTTTCAATTTTTGATCCGTGAGGGCAAGCTCGAATCGAATCCGGCAAAAATGGTCGCCACCCCTCGGATCGAGCGGACTCTTCCGAACCATCTTTCGATCGAGGATGCCGTGCGGTTCATCGAAACACCCGACATTAACACCAACCTTGGCCGCCGTGACCGGGCGATCATCGAGTTTCTTTACGCAACGGGAATTCGCGTCGGCGAACTTGTAGGCATTAATCTCGCCGACGTCGATATGCGCGAAAAGGTCGTTCGCGTCACTGGCAAAAGGAACAAGCAGAGAATGGTGCCTTTCGGTGAGCCGGCCCTACAGGCACTGCTGCTTTATCTTGAAAAGACCCGCGGTGTGTTTCTGAATGAATGCCCCCCGGCCGAACGCGACGAGCGGGCTCTTTTCCTTCATCGCCGCGGCGGCCGGCTTACGACCCGGTCTGTTGGCCGGTTGATCGATAAGTACATCAAACTATGCGCAGACATTCATAATATCTCGCCGCACAGTTTACGGCACACTTTTGCTACACACCTACTAGACCAGGGCGCCGACCTCCGCGATATCCAGGAACTCCTCGGCCACGCAAGGCTCTCGACCACGCAGATCTATACACAGGTTTCGATGGAAAAGATGATCGAGGTTTATGATAAGGCACATCCGAAGGCGTGAGTTGCATCA
>JBGTCF010000163.1:0-2134 GCA_041748975.1 Pyrinomonadaceae bacterium | reverse complement strand
GCCTCAGAGATATTTCCTGATTACTGGGAACGCTATCGGGACGAGATCCCCGAAGAAGAGCGGGGCGATTTCATGGCTGCTTACCACAAACGCCTGACGAGCGACGACCACGAAGTTCGAATATCGGCCGCGAGGGCCTGGAGCGTGTGGGAAGGTTCAACATCAAAGCTCTTTCCCGATAAGGACCTGATGGACCATTGGGAGGGCGAGCACGAATCCCTCAGCCTGGCCAGGATCGAATCGCATTATTTTACAAATGGCTCGTTTTTCCCGACGGAGAATTACCTTCTCGAGAATGTAGACAAGATCCGTCACATACCAACGGTGATCGTGCAGGGGCGGTATGACATTGTTTGCCCGGTCGCTTCGGCGTGGGAGCTTCACAAGGCGTTCCCCGAAGCGGAATTTAACGTAGTCCCGGACGCGGGTCATTCTGTTTCGGAAAAGGGAATAACGTCGGCCCTCGTGGATGCAATGGAGCGGTTCAAATCGTAGGGCGGGCGAAACGGTGATATACTGAGGTTCGCAAATATCGGGCCGTATCACGGCCAATAGGGGATTGTTATGTTAGCCATTGCATTAGGATCAACTGAAATAATACTTATCGTTGCCGTGCTGTTCCTCCTTTTTGGAGCTTCGCGTTTGCCGCAGCTTGCAAAATCGCTCGGCCAGTCCCGGAAAGCGTTCAAGGAAGGGCTACGCGAAGCAGAACTCGAGGAAGAAGCGGAAAAGCAGAAGATCGCGGCCGCATCATCGCCGAGCGTCAATGAGATCAAAGACGATCGCGCTGTCGACGAGATTCGTCGCCAATCCGAGGCGAAGCAAGTTTAAAGAGCTAGCCTTTCTCGCCCGTCACCAAGGTTGCTTTGATCGAGAATCTAAATGATAGATCGCCGTCTTCGGCGTCGATCAATTGAGCGAGTTTATCATTCACTCGCTCTTTTTCATTTTCATCCATTGTTGCCAGCCATACAGGCATAAGAAAATCCGCGACCAGCGGTGAAGCTATAAAGGCTGCTCCGTCTTCAAAATCGAATATCTCAACCGCTGTCTGCACATTTATATTTACCATCCCGGCGTCGGCTGCGAGTTTTTCGAGGTGCGATGCGGTGGGTAATTCTGCCACAAGCTTCTCAACGCTGGCAGCGTGCTCCATTAACTCTTCTGTAAAAAAGGCTTCCCACATTAAAGAAAACACTTCGCCGAAGCTGCCGACCGATGGCATAAATATCGCGACGTCGCCGCCTGTGCGGGCAACTCTTGCCATATTGTCTATAAAATGCCCCAAGTCGGGTGGTGGAACAAAGGTAGCGTCAGCCAGAACGGCATCGAACGCATCGTCCTCAAACCGGATCGTCGAAAAGTCGACCGTCGAACTTACTGCGGCTCCCTTATCACGAGCGATCGTCAAAATATCTTCATTCTCGCAGCAAGCAAATATATCGGTTTTCGCACCGAAACGCTCATGGATGGCCAGTGCATGGCCACCGGTTCCGGCGTTTATGTAAAGCATATTTTCGGAATCCCGCAGGTCCATGTGCTTGTCGACGAGATCGGTAAATCGCTTTGTCCAGTCGTCCTGAATATACAGGTCACGCAGAAACGCGAGTTCCTTTTGTGTTTTTGCCATATCCCAATCGTAAATAGTATATGGTCGGGGCACAAGCCCTCGCGTCAGCAAGGGCGAAACTCCCCGGTTGGATGAATCGCCCTTGCTTACGCGCGGGCTTGTGCCCCGGCCATCAACGATTTACCATTTACAAAATCCTATGACAAAGAACGTAAAAGAACTCTTCGACCTCACTGGCAAGACCGCGATCGTCACCGGCGGCTCACGCGGGATCGGTAAAGAAATGGCCGAGGCACTTGCTGAGGCAGGCGCAAGCCTTGTTTTGTGTGCCAGGCGTGCCGAATGGCTCGAAGAAACTATGGAGGAATTTCGATCGAAAGATTATCGGCTCGTCGGGCAAACTTGCGATGTTTCCAAACCGGACGAAGTCCGGGCTGTAGTCGACCTCGCGATCAAGGAATTCGGCGCGGTTGATATTCTGGTAAACAATGCCGGCATCTCCTGGGGAGTAATGCCTGAAGATATGCCGCTCGATCAGTGGCAAAAAGTGATCGATGTAAACCT
>JBGTCF010000162.1:0-9997 GCA_041748975.1 Pyrinomonadaceae bacterium | reverse complement strand
GGGGAAAAGTTCGACCCGGAATGGCGTATTTATGCCCGGTCTGCTTCCGATGATAAGGCCGGGGTTTTTGCGATCCTGACCGCTTTTGACGCTCTGATTGCGCAAAAGATAAAACCCACTGTTAACATCAAATTCTTCTTCGAGGGTGAGGAAGAGGCGGGCTCGGAAAATCTTAAAGAGATTCTCGAGAAACACAAAGAACTGCTCAAGGCCGACGCGTTTATCGTGTGCGACGGACCGGTGCATCAATCGGGCCGGAAGCAGGTGGTTTTCGGTGTGCGTGGGGACGTGAATGTCGATGTGACGGTTTACGGTGCCGTTCGTCCGCTTCATAGCGGTCACTACGGCAACTGGTCGCCCAATCCCGCAATGACCTTGGCTCGCCTTCTGGCATCGATGAAGGATGCTAAGGGAAATGTGACGGTAAAAGGCTGGGCGGATGATGTTGAGGCTCTCGGCGAGGCTGAAATGCGGGCGATAAACGCCGCGCCGAAGTATGACGAGGAGATAAAAAGGCAGTTCGGCCTGGCGTTCACCGAAGGCGGCGGAAAGAGCCTGCTCGAGCTGATCAATCAACCGTCGTTAAACATTAACGGCTTCAAGAGCGGCGATGTCGGCGATCTAGCGCGCAACGTTATTCCCACAACCGCAACCGCCGTCCTCGACTTGCGGCTCGTCAAAGGAAACGATCACATACGCCAGGTCGGAAAATTGAAGAAGCATATCGAGAACCAGGGTTTTTACGTCATCGACCGCGATCCTACGGCTGAGGAAAGGCTGAAGCATCCATTCATAGCCAAATTCATCCACCGCTCAGGCAGCTACAACGCACAGCGGACGAAAATGGACCTGCCCGTTTCGTTGGCGGTCATAAATGCCGTCCAGGCCGCATCGACCGAACCGGTCGTCCGGATGCCAAGCCTCGGCGGCAGCCTTCCGCTCTCGATCATCAGCGATACCCTCAACGTGCCAACGATCACCGTGCCGATCGCAAATCACGATAACAACCAGCACGCCGAAAACGAGAATATCCGCCTGCAAAATCTGTGGGACGGGATAGAGATCCTTGCGAGCCTTATGACGATGAAGTTTGAATGAGCATATATAGAACGGAAGAAGGCCGCATGCAATTAGCAGTATCGGCCTTTTTATTCGAGCCACCTCAACTATTCGGCATGATTATGCAGCGATTCGGTAACGGCCAGAAACGCGGGGAATCCGGCACCGGCGAGTTCGGAACCGTGGACCTCACCGCCGCATACCGCGAAGCCGAAGCCCATCTTTCTATACCGGATCTCTTCCAGTTCGTTTCGGAAATCGAACTGAGGAATAACCGACATTAGAGCAGCGGCCGAAGACTGTTTGCGGGGTAGTTTCTCGTCGGTCATCGCCGAGTTGTAGGCGAAGGCGGCCATGATCACAGCCGATCGCTTCAGGTCCTCTTCGAGAATGCGGTCGGATACGTCCTGCGTGGTGTGCCACGTCCGGGTAGAGTACTCGACCGGATCCTGTATAAACTGGAATCCCGGAAGCCCGACGGCGTCAAAAGCGAGGTGGTCCGTTCCACCCGTGTTATCGACCGTTACGGTTGATGCCCCCCAATCCTTAAAAGGCTCGAGCCACGCTTTAAAGATCGGCCTCAGGGCTTCGTTGCCCTGCATATAGATCCCACGGATCTGGCCTGTGCCGTTATCAAGGTTATAGTAAGCGGCAAAGTTGTCATGCGCCGGCTTCCTATTGATGTTTCGGGGTCCGCCAGCCATGGCACCAAACGCTGCTGCGTCCGAACCATCGCCGATCGACGCCAGGTATTTTGAAACATATCCGCGGGCGCCGAGCAGTCCTTGCTCTTCACCAGTCCAAAGTCCGATCCTTATCGTGCGGCGGGGTTTCAGGCCTGAGGCGGCGATAATACGCATCGCTTCCATCGCGACGGTGGAGCCCGCGCCGTTGTCGGTCGCCCCGGTGCCCGAGTGCCACGAGTCGAGATGAGCACCGACCATGACGACCTCATCCTTCAGATCAGTGCCCGGGATCTCGGCAATCGTGTTGTAACCTTGAAGATCGTTGTCGTACCAGGCGACCTGAAGATCGACCGTCATCTTAACCTGGATATTCTGTTTCAAAAGCCTAAGAATGCGATTGTATTGCTCAACCTCTGCGACAAGCTGAGGGATCGTGGTCGGAGCATTCTTCGATGCGACCCGAGCGACGCCAGTGACAGCCGGGGTTCCGGGTGCATTCGGCGGAAGGCTGGCTCCCATAACACGGATGGTGCCGCCATCGACTCCAAAGCCCGAATCAACCAGCACCGCCGCACCCTCTTCGAAATAGAACCGGGCTTTTCTCATGTTCCACTGCTGTGCGGCGATGGCCTGCGGATTAGGTGTTCCCTGCGGCTGTGGTTTCACGGGTTTGGCGTTTTCGAGCTTTGCTAGCTCGTCGTCGGTTGTCCGGGTCGCTGTCGGCTTAAAGATATCGCTTACTGGCCGCGTGTCAGCCGTAAAGACGATGGCACCCTTGAGTTTGCCCTTATATTTCTCCAGGCCCGCTTCATCTTTCGCATCGATAAATACGACATCACCGGTGATCGGTCCGGATGTCGACGGTGACCAGGCCTTAGGATACGCCCGGAATGGACCGTTTTCTTCAGCGGTAGCAAATTGAGCCGAAAACCGCTTTACTTCCCAGCCGCGGCCGAATTCGCCCCACGGATCGACGGCTCCATTCTTCATGCCCCATTTTTCGAGCTGCTCTTTGGTCCATTGGTTAGCCCTTTTCTGTGCGGGCGAATTGGTGAGCCGGGCGCCTATGACGTCCGTTAAATAACGGATCGTGGCCATCGCCTGTGAGCGATTCATTCCTTCATCTTTGATCTTGCCGATCGCATCTTCGGGTGCCGCGGCAGGCGCCTGGCCTATCGCGAAGCCCGGCATAAGCAGAGCAGCCAGGACCATAAGAACAATATATTTGTGTCGAAACATTCGTTAACTCCTTTTAATGATCTTCGGGTGGAGAAGATTAGATTCCATTTATACGCAAAGTCGCGCCCTAAAGTTTTCTATTGACTTGAAACCGCAGTTTGGCCCAAGATAGATGAGGCACTGTTTGTGCTCCCTCCTTCTTTCCCTCAAAAAATTCAATCCCTCCCGCGAAAAACCAAAATGAACAATAAAATTGTGAATGTTTTTCTGCGCGAGCCTCGTCTTGTTTTACTCGCAGCAGTACTTGTCTTAGGCCTGCAGCAGACCGGATCTGTCACCTCGGCACAGAACGGCAAGGGAGAAATGCCCTCGAACGAAGCCTCTTCCGTGACGTCTTCGCTTTTTACTATCACGGGCTCCGGCGCCGCAACAGATTTTGGGGACTACGTGTCGAGCTCGGCCGCACTCAATACCTATTACAGCTACTTTATCGAAGTGCCGCCGAACCTCAACCGTCTAAGCGTGGATATTTTTGACGCTGACGTCGGCGCGGGCGGAAGCGGTGAGGCAAGTGCGGGACGTGACCGGGCTCGAGGGTCGTTCAATTCTGCGGCCCAATATTCGCTCCGCGATCCATCGGGCGCCATACGCCCGGTGATGTTCACGCACGGCGACTCTTCCGGCCCTGCCGGGGCCGATAACGCATGGCTCACGTTTTTCGACGGTACCGGCCGTTCGGTAGCCGATAATTTTTCGACCGCATCATACGGCAATAATGACGGTACAGATAACTTTTCCGGCAACTGGATCGAGTCAGACGCCGGCGGTGCGGGCCCGTCTGCTGGTGCCGTCCGGGTCACTGGAGGAGAACTCAGGATCCAGGATGATGTTTCGGGCGTCGCGAGCATCGAGCGCCAGGTCAACCTTTCCGGCACAGGACTCAGTTTTTCAAATGCATTCTTTAGCTTCGACTACAGAACGTCGGGTAATCTGGAAGACGGCGATGAGATCGTAGTCGAAGTATCAGGCAACGGGGGATCGAACTGGTCGACTCTCGAGAGTTTCAGTAACGATAGTTCGGGAACACGTAGTTACAATATCGCCCAGCATATTTCAAACAATACCCGTGTTCGATTCAGGGTAACCGAAGGCTATACCGGCTCGGAATACTTCTATGTGGACAACCTCGAGATCAATGACGGCGGGCCGATAACGGCCGGTCACTGGGAGGTGCGCGTGGACATGTCGAGCGCCGTTACCACCGGCGACGATATCAACGCCGTCGGTATTCGCGCTCATGACGGTACGCCCGGAGCCGGGGGCACCGAACTCAATACGTATGTCGCTGGGAATGTGAGCATTGGCGTAAATGCACCGGCAAGCGGCACGCAATCACGGTCCTATACTCTCTACCCTTACGTCACGTCCGGCTGCACATACGCAACTAACGATTTTGACTATGACAGCAACAGCGGAAACGTCGGTTCGATGACCTTCACGAGCCCGTCAGGCGGATATTCGCAGAATTTAGCGAGTGCCGCGCTCTCGGGGAACGACGTCTGGACAAGAAATAATGTCACCGGCTGGACGTCCGATACAGGAACAGGTGAGTATGGCATCTGGACCGCCGACATCCTGATAGGGTCATATTTGGTGTCCGGCGTCCCCAACGGCAATTACGTAGATCTATATCTATCGAGCTTTGCCGCGGCCGCCAATCCGCCGACAACCAATGCGTCGACAAATAAATTCCGGACCTATATTCCAACCGATGCGGGAACGGCGCCGCTGAAACCCTACCTTACGCAAAGCTACACCCAGGTGAGCGGTCCGAATCCCGTTCCGGTCGGCCAGACGGGGACGATGCGCATACGCGTTGCCTTCATTAATCCGACGGCGCATCCCGTGACGTTCTCGTCGCCGTCCAACCGCATTACAGCTAATGTGCCGGGAGGCGGCGTGGTCTACGCCGGCAACACAACGGCGAGCCAGGGTACGGTCGACAGCCAGCCGGCCATCGGCGGCTCGGGTAATGTGATCTGGAATCCGGGCACCATAGGGGCAGGCGGTACCGCATTTCTAACTTATGCGGTGAATGCCACGCCATCGTCCGAAGGCCAGCGTCTTCCGATCACCGCCGCGCCCGCATCCGGGAACGGAACGCGCGCCCAATACGTTGATGAGACCGGAAATACATCGCAATCGCGGGCGACGATGCTTTTCGGGCCGCTTTGCGATATCGCGCTTACCGAAGGCGGTTTCAACCTCGAAACGACATCTGCGGGAGTAAGCATCGGCGGCCGTGTCCGTACGGCTGAAGGTGCCGGGCTTCGAAATGCTGTCGTGACGCTTGTTTCGGTTGACGGCAGGGTGCGTACGGCTGTGACAGGACAATTGGGTTACTATCAATTTGACGGTGTTAAGGTTGGGACGACCTACGCGTTAACCGTTGCCTCGAAGCGCTACGCTTTTGAATCGAGGGCCCTGATGGTCGATGATTCGCTTGCCGACGTGGACTTTACGGCTAACCGTGTTGTTGCCAGAAGAAGGTGACGCCTGTTTATGTTCACTATTTAACAAGGTAGACGCCTGTCGCGAGGCGTTCGGCAAAGCCCTCATCGACGAGTTGATGGTTCGCTCTGCCAGATTCCCATCGGTAGAATCCGAAGTTTCGCGACAGGTCGCCCAGCAAAGTCATTCCGCACATTTTAAGGTAGGTGCGTGCCAGCTCGCGGACTGCTTCGTCACGAGGAATTTTAAGCGATAGCTCATCAGGAAACCTGGCCTCGGCCAGTGTCCAGATGTAGGTGAATTTTGGTACGTAGACGACCTCTTGGGGGACGACCTTCATTCGGCGTTGGAGCTCGTCCATCGCATTGGTGAGATCTTTTTTGTCCTTAAACCCACACTCCGCGCGCAGATCGGCGGTGGCCATCTCCCATTCCTTTCGCAGCACCTTCAAAACTAGCTGTGCATTTTTTGAGAGAGTTTCAGCCTCGGACTTACGCGAACAGCCCCAGATCGAGTTAAGAACAGGGACCAACCGCGGCGCCAGAAACCATGATTTGCCCTTAAGGAGCTTTGCGTAATAGAGTTTGCCGCGGGCGATGACCTCGTCCTTTAGCACCCATGCCCGGCTCGCTTCGTAATCTTTCTGCACATTTCGCGGAAGATGGGCATCGCGACGCCCGCAGACGGCGATATAGACCGATGGCAAACCTTGGCGGGCATCGGTCAGACCAAGGCAAAAGCCGAGGTCCTGCACCATCGCTTCGACCTCGTCGGCAGAGTCGACCTTGAGCGATTCTTCGCGCCGCCATTTCCGGTCACGATAAAGTTCGATCTCCGGGGGAAGGATTTTCATATCGTCGTATCGCGATGATAGACAAAATTAAAGGAGTGAGCAATCGGCCCACCCCTTTCGATCCAATCCAGCCGGACCTATCGGTTCCGCACGTCACCTTGTTTGTATCGGCGATGAGGATATCAGGCTGATCGTCGATCCGACCTGAAGCACTACGTCCTCGCGGCCCTCAATGGCGACTGACCCGGCACCGCCGCCTGCACCGATGATGGCGCCGATCGCGGCTCCTTTGCCGCCACCGGCAATTGCGCCGATAATAGCTCCAATTCCCGCTCCGATGCCGCCCCGTTTGGCGGTATTGGTCGTCTGATTGTCGCCTCTCAGCGTGCTTTCGTTATCAACGCGAATGGTCTTGCCGCTCGCCGTTTTAACGTCCGAAACAAAACCAGCAAGATCATAGCGTTTGCCGTCGCGAAGTGAGATCGTTTCAAAATTAAGGGTTACGGTTGCCTGCCCCGTCACCTTGCCGGAGCGGGTCACATTAGAAATGTATCCTTCGACGATCGCGCCGCGATATTCATCGGGCGATTGAACTGTCATTCTGAAACGATCGTTATTTTGCGAGACGCCGGTATTGATCTCATTCTCGATCACACCGGTTAAAACGGTCCCGTTCGCTACAACGTAGTTGCCGGGCTTTGTGGTTGTTGCTCGTGGGTACGGCAAATTGGCGCCGCCAGTTTGGCCAGTGGAGCGCACAATCGGCTGGTCATTATCAGAGTAGCCACGATCATCGGAGCCAGAACTTGCAGCCGCGACGGGCCCATCTGCATTTATACCGAGCCGCGCCACCGAGTCAGATTTGGTATATACGCTCTCGGCAAAAACGGTTTGGCTGAGATATTCGGTCGTAATACGCCGCGACACTTTCAGGCCCTGGCCGTTACTGACGGACGTAAAAGTGATCGTAAAATCCGTCTCACCGCCGATGCTCGAAACGATCAGTTCCTGGCCCCTTAGCGTAGCACGCAGCTTAATGCTCTTGCCGGAAGGCGACCGCTCAGTTTTATCACGTCCGTCGGCCGTGAAGGTCACCGGCGAAGCATTCGAAGTTGCGAGCGTTACCTGGTCTCCTCGAATGTCGATCGCGATCTGTTCGGGGGCTGTTAATTTGTCCTTTAGGTCTTCACGCTGCTCGGTGCCCAGCCTGGCATCGGCGATGATATCGCCAACGCTCTCGCTTCGAGCAAGGTCCAATTCGTACGTTCCTGAAAGGCCTACAAAGATCGCGTTAGACGGAGAAGGCGGATAGTCATCGGCGTTTTGAGGATCTTCCTCAACATCCCATCGATTGGTGAGTCCATAATTGGAACTCAACCGGTCGATCTGAGCGCGTACGCCCATCCATTCGTCCTGCACGCGGCGGTTTTGGGGATTGGCCTGTAAAAAATATTCGACACGCCGGGCGGCATCTACAATCGCGCTGACATCTTCACGGTTTTCGCGTTTTCGATCGTAGTTGTCCTGAAACTTGCGTACGTTGTCGCGAAGAACTCTTATGTTATCGGTAGCCCTCCTGAGACTGGTGCGCTCGGCTGAGCTGCTCTGCATCTGAAACCTGAGATTATATTCAAAATCTTCGATTTTCGAGTTAAGGCTGCGAACGGCGTCGCGAATGTCGCGTTCGTTTCTACGCTGGGCATCAGCCGATACAACCGACACAAGAAGCATCGACAAAGCCACTAATGATAACGAGATCGTATTCCTAAATCTGTTCATCTTTCCTGTCTCCCCGCCGTCCTTGGGCCGGCCACACTACTATCCGCGCCTTTGAAGCATTTTTCGTGCCAATGGTTGTTTCAACTTTGGCTTTCTGGGCATTCCATTATGATAAAATTCGACTTGAACGATCGCCAGTTTGAAACAGGCAAAACTATGAAAGCATTAGTAACATACGCCGGTGATGAATTCTTTATCGGCACCTCGCCGAGCGGCCACGCTCAAGTAATTGATAGCAAAGGCGATAGACACGCCGCCCCGACCCCAATGGAGATGCTTCTTGTATCGATCGCTGCTTGTACGGCCGTCGACGTTATTTCGATCCTGCTGAAAAAGCGGCAGGATGTAACGCACTATAATGTCGAGATCATGGGCGAACGAAAGGAAGATCATCCGCGGGCCTTCACCAGGTTTCACATCAACCATATCGTGCACGGGCGAAACGTTTCGGATAAAGCCGTCGCCGATGCCGTCGAATTGTCCGACACCAAGTATTGCTCGGTCGCGGCGACCGTTAGACCGACAGCCGAGATCGTGACAAGTTTTGAGATCATCAACATTTCTTAAAAAAGAGAGAACAGATTAAATTGAAGCCCCGGCTAAGGGAGGCCGGGGTTTCGTTTGTTGATATCCTTCTACTCGCCTAGAATCGAAAACACATGAAAAGATCATCGATAGCTATTTTGATCCTCACGGGCTGTTTATCAATTTACAGCCAGGTTCCGCTGAATATCAGCATGCAAATTCTTAAGGCTGAGGACTCACGGCGTTATTCGCCCGCACTCCAGAACCTGATGTTTCATAAAGCTCCGGCTATACGCAGCCGTGCGGCTCTTGCCGCGGGCCGTATCGGCGATGAGGCGGCGGTCGGTACGCTGGCAAAATTGCTCGAGACGGATGATTCGCTCGAAGTTCGTGCTATGGCAGCATTTGCCCTCGGCGAGGTCGAGTCGGCAAAGGGTGCCGACGCGATCCTGCGTGTTCTTAATAACTCAGCCACTCGGGATGCTGTGCGTGCCCGTGCAGTAGAGGCCGCCGGCAAGATAGCGGCCGCGAATGAAAAAGACCCGAAGGCCAAAGCCCTCGGAGACGCGATCCTCCAAGTCCTGGACGGGAAGACCCGAGAGCGCGAGACGATTCTTCTGGCAATCACAGCCGCGCTTCGGGCTCGCCCCGAGGGCACCGACAAAGCGGTAGCGAATTTTCTCACGAGTCCCGACGCCCGTGTCCGGGCCGACGCCGCCAACACGCTCGCCCGCGTTCGCGCGAAAAACGCCAACGAAGCACTGCGAAAAATGCTGGCGGCCGACCGCGACCCTATCGCCCGTGCCAACGCCGCTCGCGCTCTTGGCGCCGCCGAAGACAAAGACTCCGTCGAGCTTTTACTGACCGCCGCGATCAATGATAAAGATCCCCGCGTCCGCGTCTCGGCGGTCCGCTCGCTGGCGCAGCTTAGAGATAAAGTGGCCGCGACAACGCTGCTCGATCGCGGCGAGCAACTGCTAGAGGAATACAAATCTCAAAAGAAGCCAGATTTCATCCCCGCCGTCCAAAGTGAATTTGTCGAGGTCGCGACGGCGCTCGGACGGCTCAAAGCCAACAGTTACGATCAGCGGGCCGTCGACATATTCCGGCAGTTCGGAAAACTGGACAATGGGCATACCACCGAAGTTTATCTCGCGAGGATCAGGATTGCTCCCGGACCCGGAGACGAAGAAAAGCCTGAGCTATCCCATTGGCGGCAATACAGCACCCTGGCTCAGATCGTCGGGGAATTTGCTGTTCTCGAACCTACCGTCGATCTTGCAAAGACGATGAAATCGGAAGCCCCCGACATTTTGCGTCCCATGGCCGCTGCGTTTGCCGAGGCGGACCCAAAGGCGGATGCCGCGACGATATTGGCAGCGCCGGACGTGCTGCGGGCATATGCTCGCTTCAAGACGCCCGACTTGGCGGCCGTGCTTCGGACCGCTTTGCAAAACAAGGATGT
>JBGTCF010000161.1:0-5621 GCA_041748975.1 Pyrinomonadaceae bacterium | reverse complement strand
CTGAAGCATTATTTACTGCCCTTTTGCGACGGTTTTGACGCGCTTGATCTCACAGCCGAAAGCATTGGTCTTCGATTTTTCGATCTTTTGTCCGGCGAGTGCTGCGTCGAATGCGGCATTAGCATATCTTTCCTGGACATTCCTGCCGGAACGGTCGTTATCTATGGCTCCGTGATAGAGCAGTTTGAGTTTGCTGTCTACAAAAAAGATCTCAGGCGTAACAGTGGCGCCCAGTTTATCGGCCAGAACATTGCCCTTGTCGATTAGGAGCGGAAATTTATAACCGACCTTGGCCGCATCGGTCGTGACCCAGTTGAGATCCTCAGTCACGTTCGAATTTATGCCGATAAAGTTAATTCCCTTCGCCGCGTAATCGGCGGCAATGACGTTAATACGATCGTTATAAAGTTTAACGACCGGGCACTGAGCCGAAAGCCAGACCAGAACGGAACCGTTCTTGCCGTTCAAGCTTTTCAGCGAATGAATCTTGCCGGAAGTATCGGCAAGCGAGAAATCATCAAGAGTCGCTCCTACCTCTACACCCTGGGCATTCGCGCCGAGGGCAAAGATGAGAATGGTTACTAATAAAAGGACATTTCTTTTCATGTATCTCCTCCAAATTTCGTCTTGTTATTTCTTAGTAGTTTACCAATGACTTTTAGTTGTGCCAAGGGTTGAATTTTCTTACGCCGAAGGGGCGAATTGGGTTTCACAGTCATTAAAACATCAACTTGCTCCGGCAGGCGATATTTAATCCATAAACATTGCTATAATCCCGCATTCCTATTAACAATAACGGCTGAATTATGAAACGAGGTCCCGAATGCAGGCGCGATCAATTCGATGACACGCCGCCGCGATGCGTGGAGTGTACCCTTAATGGGGTGCAGATTTGTTGACATGATTTACCACTCAATTGTAGAATCCTCATCGGAGGCTATAATCAAATGTCTAGCGTAAACGTTCGAATAAGCTCAAACAGCTATCAGATACTAAAATCCCTTTCGGAAAATAAGGGCCAGTCGATGCAATCGGTTATAGATCAGGCAGTCGAAGACCTGCGCCGCCGCAAGATGCTCGAAGCGACCAATTCGGCTTTTTCCGCGCTCAAAGCAGACCAAGCGGCCTGGGATGAGGAGTCAGACGAACGGAAACTATGGGAAAACACTCTTTTGGACGGAGTTGACACGAAATGAACCACGCATCGCGGGGAGAGATTTGGCTCGTCAGTCTTGATCCGACACAGGGACGCGAACAAGCCGGGACACGGCCGGCATTGGTGATATCTGTTGATCTATTTAATCACGGAGCTGCCGAACTCGTTGTGGTCATCCCGATAACTTCAAAGGCTAAAGGCATCCCGCTCCACGTCGAGATCGAGCCGCCGGAAGGCGGATTGACGTTAACCAGTTTTGTAAAGTGCGAGGATGTGCGGTCGATCTCAACCTCGCGGTTGGCGAAACGGCTAGGGAAGGTTTCCCCACAGACGATGGATGTGGTGGAAGATCGATTGAGAGTACTTTTGGGACTCTGAATGAGCTTTTGAAACGATGCCTTAAATGCCGACGCGACTATTATGACGACACACTGCTGTATTGTCTTGAGGACGGAAATGTCGCTTATGCGGGCTCGGTCCCGGCTCCTGCTAATGCGCCGGATGAACCCGCGACGACGACCTTGTCAGCACCAGGAGCGATCATGTCTACGATCCGACCTTCATCAAGCTAATAAACCGTTCAAACAGGTACTCCGAATCATGTGGCCCGGGAGCTGACTCGGGGTGATATTGGACCGAGAATATCGGCAGCGATTTGTGACGGAGGCCGGCGACGGTTTTGTCGTTGAGGTTGATATGGGTTACCTCGATGTCGGGCGGTAGAGACTCAGCATCGACCGCGAAGCCGTGATTGTGAGCGGTGATCTCGATTTTGCCGGTGGTCAGGTCTTTGATCGGTTGGTTGCCGCCGCGGTGGCCGAATTTCAGTTTATAGGTCTTGCCGCCGAACGCCTCGCCGAGCAGCTGGTGGCCGAGGCAGATCCCGAAGATCGGCGTTTTACTCGAAGTGAGTTTTTTGATCTCCTCGACAACCGACGTCATCGCAGCCGGGTCGCCCGGCCCATTCGAGAGGAAAATACCGTCGGGCTCTAGCTCCATAATCTGCTCTGCCGAGGTGTCGGCCGGAACGACAGTCACCCGGCAGCCGAATTTGGCGAATTCGCGTAAGCTGTTGGTCTTTACTCCAAAGTCGTATGCGACAATGTGATATTTCTCTTCCGCCGTCGCGGGATATTCGTAATCGTTATTGGCGGTCACAATACTTGCGAGCTCGCGTTTTGCCATGTCGGGCGACGCCAAAACCTTTTCTATCAACGATTTGGCATCGAGATCGATCGTCGAGATCGCGCTTCGCATCGCACCTTTTTCACGAATATGGCGGACGACCGCACGGGTATCGATATGCTCGATGCCTACAATGTCGTTTCGTTTGAGATATTCCTGCAGCGACATTGTCGAGCGGAAATTAGACGCCACGCGACTCGCCTCACGCACGACAAGGCCCTCTACCCACGGCCGACGCGATTCGACATCTTCCTCGTTGGTGCCGTAATTGCCGATCAGCGGATACGTCATACAGACGATCTGGCCGGCGTAGCTCGGGTCCGTCAGGATCTCCTGATAGCCGGACATCGAGGTATTAAATACCATTTCCCCAAAAGCCTCGCCATCAGCGCCGAAAGACGTACCAGTGAAGGTACGTCCGTCTTCCAAAACCAAAATTGCCGTTGATCGATCCATTGTGAAGATTTTACCGCAGAGACGCCAAAACGCAGAATATGAACCCATCAGTGGTTCATCTTCGGGTGTCTCCTGGGTAGGAGTAATGTCGAAACACAGAGTGCACAAAGAGAAGACACAGAGAGCACCAAAAGTTCTGCCGATTTTTTTTGTGTCCTTTGTGTTCTTTCCTCTGTGCTCAATCGCTAAGCCTAATGACACGCGATGTCGTGCACAGCAGCCTCTATCGCTCTTCGACGCGAATCTCGTTATTCACTTGGGGCTGGTCCTGATATTCACCGTGATCGAGAAATCCGATATTCGACGGTTTCCAGTAACGGAAGAATGCTTTGCCGTAGATGTACTTTTCAGGCACGAGGCCCCAGTAGCGCGAATCGGACGAATTATCACGATTGTCGCCCATTACAAAATAGTGATGGTCAGCTACCTTCTTTGCGGCTTCGGAAGGAAAGCCCTGGTTATATTCTGTGTTCAGATAGTCCTCGACGAGCTCGTTGCCGTCAACAAAGACCTTACCGTTGCGGATCTCCACGATCTCGCCGGGCAGCCCGATCACTCGTTTTACATAGCTCTTGTCGGGATCGTTAGGAAACCAGAAAACGACGATGTCGCCGCGTTCGATGTGCCCCCATCTCACGCTTTGGATCCGATAATAAACCAGCTTATTAACCAGGAGCCGTTCGCCGTCGTGGAGCTGCGGCAGCATCGACGTCCCTTCGACCACCACCGGCTGGACAAAGAATACTCCGAAAAGAATAAATACGACGATGATGAGGAATACGTCTCGGAGCAATTTGAAGCCCTCGGACCATAATCCCTGGCGAGATTCGCGCCTCAGCCGTGTCACCTCGATATCACGATCGTCTGAAGCGGCAACGAATCCGAAATCTGGTTGGTTTTTCTTTCGAAAATCGAACATAATCGAGTAAATTAGACGGCCTTAGGGCTCCTCTAAGATGGCTGGTTAAGCCGTTTTAATCATCCGCTTTACCGGAACACTTTGTCAAAACAAATTATATTATGAATGAAGACATACGTCCGCTGTTTCCAGCCGCAAACTTCTATACTTATCTTAACAGCGCGGCCGTCTCGCCTATGCCGCTCACGGCGATCGATGCGATTACACATCAACTGAACGACGTCGCGGCCCACGGCGCGGCTCATTACCAGGAATGGGTTGACACAAAGAACCGTGCACGTGCCCTCGTCGCCGAAATGCTCGGCGTTCGTACCGATCAAATTGCGTTCCTGAGAAATACTTCGGATGGGATCGCGACGATCGCCGCAGGCATGAAGTGGAATGCAGGCGATAACATCGTGAGTTTTGAACATGAGTTTCCGTCCAACTTTTACCCGTGGCGGCGGATCCGAGACGATTTTGGAGTCGAACTGTGGCTCGCACCCGAACGTGACGGGCGCATCGACCTCGACGAATTTATCGGCCTGATCGATGCGAAGACAAAGGTCGTTGCTCTCAGTGCCGTTCAGTACGCATCCGGCTTTAGCGCTGACCTCGAACGTGTCGGCCGAGCGGCACGCGCGGTCGATGCCCTGTTTTGCGTCGATATCATCCAGGCATTTGGTGCCCAGCCTTTGGACCTTCCGGCGCAGTATGTAGATGCGGCTGCGGGTGCGAGCCATAAATGGTTATGCGCTCCAGAAGGCTGTGGAATTCTCTATTTATCTGAACGGGCCCGTGAACGCATCAATCCGACCCTCGTGGGCTGGATCAGCGTCGAAACGCCGTGGGATTTTGACGACCGCGAACAGCCGTTAAAGCTGACCGCACTTGCGTGGGAGAGCGGCACCGGCTGCTCATCGCTCTTCTACGGGCTTGAACAAAGCCTCAAATTGCTCCACGAAACAGGTATCGAGAATATTAGCCGATACCTGGCCGATATGACGGACGGGCTTTGTGACGCTCTATCGAGCAAAAATTATGAGTTGGTCAGTTCACGGCGTCCGGGTGAAAGCTCGGCGATCGTCTGTATAAAGCACCGAGGCGGGATGACCCCTAACGAAGTGGCAGCAAAATTAGAATCTGAGAAGATCGTCACCAGCCCACGCGGCGACCGAATACGCATCGCGCCGCATTTTTATAATAATATTGGTGATATTGAGCGTCTGCTCGAATTTCTACCGTAGGCGTTTTAGATCTTTTCCCAACTGAACCGGCACTATATCGGGCGTCAAACCATCGAGGTTCAGCCGTGTCATGCCTCCCGCATCGGAATGGGTCGTCATCGCCGCCCGGCGACGTACCCGCAGCCGGAAATAGATGATACCGGTAATGATACCTGCTGAAATAGAAAAGCCCATACCCATAAAAATGACCATAACTGTCGAGAGAAAAATGTCCCGGGTGGTCATCACAAACGCCCGCTCGGCACTTATGCGAAACGGATTATCGCCCAGCCAGTGTATTTGCTTTTCGTAAGCAATCTCGTCGAGCAGCGAGTTTGCCGCGTCGCGGCTGGGCGCGTCTAGAACGAGGGCGGTGTAATTTCCGATCCGACGAAAAACGATCGATTTGTCGTCGGCCTCAGCTAGTCTTTCCAGGATCTTATAACTTGTGTCGGTCGCGACCTGCGGTGATGCGTATTCGACTATTACCAATACTCCCGACTCGTAAGGGGCGGAAACAGCCTCGGTTCCGGGTACAAAATCAAACGCGTCCAGAATCGGCCTATCGCCCAGCGCCGCCTTAAGCTGATCGAGGCTCGTGGCGAACGTCAAATTGCCCTTTTGCAACTCCCAATTTGGCAGATGTTTGATCAGTATTGGTATACCGTCTTCTTGGCCGACCTCTTGGCTACTGTAATGT
>JBGTCF010000160.1:0-3922 GCA_041748975.1 Pyrinomonadaceae bacterium | reverse complement strand
AACGACGCTGGCGAATGCTCTCGCGCGTACTCTTGAATTATCTTTTCAGCGGATCCAGTTCACATCCGACCTTTTGCCCTCGGACGTTATAGGCCTTTCTGTTTTCAATCAGAAGAGCGGAGATTTCGAATGGAAGGCCGGCCCGATATTCTCTAATCTTGTGCTTGCAGACGAGATCAACCGATCAACGCCGAAAACACAATCTGCTTTGTTAGAAGCCATGGCTGAGGAGCAGGTAACAATCGAGGGCCGTACTCGCCGCCTGCCGACGCCTTTCATGGTGGTCGCGACGCAAAATCCCTCGGAACACCACGGAACGTACCCTTTGCCGGAATCACAGCTTGACCGGTTTATGCTTCGTCTTCATATGGGCTATCCCAGCCTCTTAGACGAACGCCAAATACTTCGCGATCGTGAAAACAGCGACCCGCTTGAAACCCTCGACCCGGTAATGTCGCAGTCAGACATCATCGTGCTGCAAAGCATGGTCAGCAAAGTCCGTTTCGATGATTCGCTTATGGACTATTTGCTCGAGATCGTTGATTTGACGCGTCGCTCAGAATCACTTGAGCTCGGGATCAGCCCTCGTGGGAGTCTGGCTTTATTCCGTTCTGCTCAGGCCCTTGCGCTAGTTGAGGGCCGCGATTACTGTATTGCGGATGACGTCAAGCGACTTGTGCTCCCGTGTTTCGCCCATCGCGTTCTTGTAAATTCAAGGGTCAACGTCCTCCGCGGCCGGACACGCGAGGCCGAACACGTCTTGAGCGAAATTCTCCAAAACGTCACGGTTCCGATCTAGCCCCTTGAATCTCCGGTCATTATCACAACTAATTAGCCCGCGGGACATCAGAAATGCGGTGTTGGGGATGGTGGTTGTCGTAGGCGGCCTCGGACTTTCCGGATTGACCGTCTACGTACACAGGACCGGGGATGCCCGTATGGCCACAATATTGGCCGGACTATCGCTTGTCTCGGTACTTCTGATCCTCATATTCATTGTGCCTCCTCTCGCCCGGAATGCCGGCCGCGAGGCCTCGCAGCTGAATCTGCCGTTTGAATTCACTTCCGGCGGCGCGATCTACTTCGTACTTATTCTCGTTGTGGCCTTTTCGGCCTGGAATACGGGGAACAACCTGCTTTTTCTGATCCTCTCATTCTTGCTTGCTGCCCTCGTCGTTGGGTTTTTTGCGGGAAGCCTCTGCCTAAAGAAGATGGATGTTCGGATGCGGTTTCCTGAGACGATCTTCGCCGGTGAACCCACTCCTCTCCTGGTAGGTGTTTCCAATCGGAAGCGGCTGATACCGGCTTTCTCCGTTATTGTGGAGGTCCGCGGGAAAGAGCGGGAGAGATCGATAGCGGCCCCGGAACTGGATAACATCCTGCCGGGATGGCTCGCGAGGCGTTTTAGCCGCGCTCCCGTGGTTAGCAGGACCCTCGATCACTTCGAATACGTGGCGGCACACGGTCAGATCGAGGCCAGAACCGATCATGTCTTTCCGAATCGGGGGCGGCTGCTGATAAAGAATTTTGAACTGTCGACCAAGTTCCCTTTCGGATTTTTTCGTCATCGACGTCGCCTGCCCGCGCGCGAAGCCGAGCTGATAGTATTTCCAAAGATCGTCGAGCTTGACCGAACCGTAACCGATGTCTCAGCCGAGGCAGGCACAAAAACGTTGGGGAAACGCGGGGCCGGCCAGGACCTTCTTGCCCTGCGTGAATACCGCCCTCATGACGACCTTCGAAGTATCGACTGGAAGGCCACCGCGAAAACTCGCGATCTGATAGTTCGTGAGTTCGCGGCCGATGAAGATAAGAACGTAACGGTTATTTTCGACACGTGGCTTCCTACAGAGGCCGCGAGTACGCTCAGCATCCGTGAAAAAATAACCGCCGAGCAAGCCGGCAAAACCTTAGTCGCATCCGAGAGATTCGAAATCGGCGCCAGCCTTGCCGCATCTGTCCTTTTGCGTCTGGCTGCCGAGTGTTCGAACTTCAAGTTGATCGTCGGCGACCATGAGGGGGATTTTGGGATGGGCCGCCAGCATTTGTATGATTCGCTGAAGAGACTCGCTCTTGCGGAACCGTTGTTTACTGCCGGATTAAATACTTCAGAACCCGAGAGCGGTCTTCGACGTATCCTTGACGAAGCGGGAGATAGCCACATTTGTTTGATCACTTCATTGGAAGATGACAGCCTGTCACCCGGACGGCGCGAACGATTGAATATCATTACGTTTTAGGGTTAAATTCTTGTCATAAATCAGGCTCTTGCGGTGTTTCCATATCGAAGAGCATTTCGATGCTGACAATGAACGAGAGTACCGACATTCTTGTGGACATAATGTCCGAACATACAGCGACGGCGGCAGCGAAAGGCAGGATCGGGTTTGATGAGGCATTCGCGCTTCACCACCGTACTGTCTTCAGGGCCGCACGATCGGTCGTGCACGACCCCGCTCTCGCTGAGGATGTTACACAAGAAACGTTCCTAAGGCTGTATAAGAATCAGGATTCGATCACCGATGACGAAATGCTCCGCCCGTGGCTGATCCGGGTCGCCATAAACGTCGCCAAGAACACGATCCGGGGTAATATAAGGGCGAACACGCGGGACGAGAATTACGTCAAAGAGACGGGCGATACGGCGGTTCCATCGGTTGAGATCGATTATGAAGAATACGCGGGTGTCAATGAGATCTACCGGGCTCTTAATAAGATAAAGGAGCCCCTCCGAAGCTGCCTTATGCTCAAGCAGCAGGGCTTGTCTTACAAAGAAATCGCCGGCAGCCTGGAACTGAATGAAGGCAGTATTGGCACTTTTATAGCTCGTGCCCGACAGGAATTTGCACGTTACTACGGCAAGGTCGGTAAGGAAACATTATGAAGGAAAACTGTTTGGACATCGGAGTGGTTCAGGCTTTTATGGACGGGGAGCTTTCCCACGACCAGATCGCCCGTGTCTCCGACCACCTCGAGGGGTGCCACAGTTGTGCATGCATGCTCGGCCAGGCTGAAGATGAGGCTGCCGTTGTGTTTTCGGCCCTCGACCGCGAGTTTAATACGCTGGTACCGACCCAGCGGCTTTGGAACAGGATCAATGAATCGATAGAGACACAGCATAACGACAGGCCGTTCTGGCGAAAAGCCCAGGCATTCCTGGCGACAGCGTTTGCCAGCCCGTCTTTGGTCGGGGCAGCCGGCCTGTTGATCGCTTTCGGTGCATTTTCACTGGTGCTTTTGAACAAGGATCCTGTACCGACCGATTTCACCGTTTCACGACCGAGCGTGTCGGTACCGCAGGCTGCGGATCCTATCGTCGAACTTGTGCGGATTAAAGAACCGATCACTGTTCATTCGACGGGCGATACCGTGGTCGATCCCGGCCCGCGTTTCGAACGTGCCGTTTATCGTCCAAGTGCTCTGTCGAAAGCCCCGGCTTCAGTTGGTGAAAGGGCCGTTCCGGCAGTGGCAAATGGCTATATGGATGGCGAAGAGAGTTACGTAAGAACGATCTCAAGCCTGGCAAGCACTGTCGAAGAACAAAAAGATGCAGTTCTTCGCCCATCCGAGCGAGTGGCATTCGAAAGCGATATGGCCCTCGTCGAAGATACGATAGCCAGGATGCGTAAGGAAATAAAACGGAACCCAAGGAACGAGACGGCCAGGCAAGTGTTGTATTCGTCATATCAGAACAAGATCGATCTTTTGAATTCGGTCTCGCAGAAAGAGGAATTGGTGGCTAGCCTCAACAGATAGGCTTCCTCCCGACCGATGAATAAGTTCATTGAAATAACAATGTGGGGGCTCCTGATAGCCGTCGTCGCTCTGACTGCGTCGATGTCGATGCCTGCCCAGACAGCCCCGGAAAGAAGCCCACGGTCACCTTTGCCATCACCGGTTCCCAGGGTCCGGGTCGAACCCA
>JBGTCF010000159.1:0-13496 GCA_041748975.1 Pyrinomonadaceae bacterium | reverse complement strand
ACAAAAAATACAGCGTAGTCTCTGAGATCGTCAAACTTTTTAGGAGGCCTATATCGCAAGAAGATTTGGTGGAAATAGATTTAAGCCGCGCTTTCGTGAGCCGCTTCACCGCACAAACGAGAGAATTCGCGTCCCCTCAGTAAGAGTTGTAACGGACGACGGCGAGACATTGGGTGTGATGGATACGCGGGACGCGATCCAGGAAGCCAGAAGACGCGGTTTTGATCTCGTCGAGATCTCGCCAAACGGCAAACCGCCGGTTTGTAAGATCATCGATTACGGCAAGTTTCTTTATGAGCAGAAGAAAAAAGCTCACGATGCCAAGAAGAAACAGGTAACCGTCGAGGTCAAAGAGATCAAATTCAGGCCAGGCACTGACGATCACGATTTTGAATATAGGATGGAGCGTGCCCGCGGCTGGCTCGGCGGTGGAGACAAGGTCAGAGCGACTATCGCATTCCGCGGCCGTGAGATGACTCACCGAGAGCTTGGTGGAAAGATCCTGAAAAAGCTGACTGCCGACCTGGCTGACCTCGCTGACGTCGAGGTACACCCGAAAATGGAAGGCTATCAGATGTTCACCATTTTTGTGCCGAAGAAGGCAAAGGTAGCCGAGAAAAAGCCATCAGAGCCGGCAGCAGATAAGAAGGCCGAAAAAGAGGAAACTGCTGAGCCGGAAAAGAAGATTGTTAAAAAGGCTGTGCCGAAAGCAAAGGCTGAGCCGGCGAAAGACGAAGACGAGATCTTTTAAGATTGAAGATTTTTCATAGGAGAAGAAATGCCAAAATTAAAAACACATAAAGGCGCGGCAAAGCGTTTTCGCTCGACAGCATCGGGCAAATTCAAACGCGGACATTCACACGCCCGCCATATTTTGACCAAGAAAACATCAAAGCGTAAACGGAATCTGGATATTGACGCTTTAGTATCCGAAGGCGATCAGAAACGCGTCGAAAAGATGCTGCCGTACGGACGGGATTAATAGTTTTGAGTCCCGCCTTCAGGCGGCCTCAGCTGGGAAGAGGGCCGGTTAACCCGGTACTCAAAACGAGAGAAGGAGTGAATTATGCCAAGAGCAAAACGTGGTAATAAACGTCTAGAGAAACGTAAGAAAATATTAGCCTTAGCCAAAGGCTATCGTGGAACGAAATCGAAGTTGTACCGCTCGGCCAAAGAATCGGTCGAACGAGCATTGAATTTTGCCTACACCGGCAGAAAGCTGAAAAAGCGTGATTTTCGCAAATTGTGGATCGTCCGCATCAACGCGGCCTGCCGCCTGAATGACATCAAATATTCACAGTTCATTCACGGCCTCAATCTCGCCGAGATCGAACTCGACCGCAAGGTCCTCGCCGACCTCGCGGTCAAACAGCCTGAAGCATTTGCTGCAGTTGTTGGACAGGCGAAAGACGCGATCAGCAACAAACAACAGCCTGCTGCTGCATAAGTGTTGCAGTGTGCTTTTTATCAGAAGGGCTTTCGGTAATTTTCCGAAAGCCCTTTTGGTTCTGTATTCTTATAGATTGTTAAACTCTGATTCGGTAAGATCTGCCTGTCTCAGGATACTTCTTAGGGTGCCACCCGCAACTTCTCTATGTTTCGGCACGACCGTCGTAATCACTCCATCCGAAACCATCTTTGAGAACTTTACGTGGCTGCCCGTCTGTCCGGCCTCATAAAATCCCGCCTTTAGAAGTCTCTTTTTGAGTTCGGCATATTTGATCGGCTTCACGCGGCGATTTCCAACTCGAATTGCCTGACGCCGGGTAATACCGTAGCGACCGGAGGAGTAAAATGAAGCGAAAGTGCGTCGGAAAGATTATCCATTGCCTCGTTCTCAGTCTTGCCCTGCGAGGCCACATCCACCTCGAGACATTGAGCAATGTACCAACCATCCTCTTTTGTAATAACTGCATTGAAATCCCGTTTCATAATGTAATCGTACCACAGAGATCAAAGTCCTAACTCCGATTTTGCTTCCGCAAATTTCTCTACCGCAAAATCCAGATCTTCTTTAGAATGCGCCGCGGAAACCTGTGTTCGAATACGTGCCGTCCCTTTCGGCACGACCGGGAATGAAAACGCGATTACGTAAACGTCGCGTTTTAGCATCGCCTCGGCCATCTTTGTTGCGAGCACCGCGTCCCCAAACATCACGGGCACGATGGGATGTTCGCCGGGAACGATCTCAAGCCCGATGGATGCGGTCTTTTCGCGAAAGTATCGCGTGTTGTCCATCAGCTTATCGCGGAGCTCGGTCGAGCCGGTGAGCATGTCGATCGCCGCGATCGCCGCCGCAACGATCGGCGGTGCAACCGAGTTAGAAAATAAATACGGCCGCGAACGTTGTCGGAGCAGGTCGATCATTTCCTTTTTGCCGCTCGTATAGCCGCCGCTTGCACCGCCCAAAGCCTTGCCGAGTGTGCCGGTGATTACGTCGACGCGGTCCATCACGTTGTGGTGCTCGTGAACGCCGCGGCCGGTCTTGCCCATGAACCCGACGGCGTGTGAATCGTCGACCATCACAAGTGCGTCGTGTTTGTCCGCAAGGTCGCAGATCTCGTCTAGCTTTGCGATGTAGCCATCCATTGAGAACACGCCGTCAGTCGCGATCATCTTGAATCTGGCGGACCTCGCTTCAACGAGTTTGGCTTCCAGGTCGGCCATGTCGCTGTTCTTGTAGCGAAAACGGAGGCATTTACTTAAGCGTACGCCGTCGATGATGCTTGCGTGGTTGAGTTCGTCGGAGATGATCGCGTCCTCTTCGCCCAGCAGCGTCTCGAACAGGCCGCCGTTTGCGTCGAAGCACGACGTGTAAAGTATCGTGTCGTCGGTGCCAAGAAACTCGCTGATCTTGCGCTCGAGTTCTTTGTGTATCGCCTGTGTGCCGCAGATAAATCTGACCGACGACAGCCCAAAACCCCACTCGTCGAGCGACCGTTTCGCCGCGGCAACGATCGCCGGATGATCGCTCAAGCCGAGGTAGTTGTTCGCGCACATATTCAGCACCTCACGCCCGCCCACCTCAATATGCGCGTCCTGCGGCCCGTCGATCACCCGCTCGTTCTTAAACAACCCCGCGTCCCTGATCTCGCCGAGTGTGTTTTCTAAATGTTGTTTGAATGTGCTGTACATAATTAGCTGTCAATGGCTGTTAAAACTCGTTGAGTTTTGGATCCTGCCTATTAGAAAAGAATGAGTGTATCTCGATCTGTTTATGGTCTTGGATAACCCGATAATATAGAGTTGAAACGTAAAACGACCGCACGACGGATCCCGCCCGACTTGTCTGACTCCGGATACATTAACGGATTTCGACTGATGTGGCTTATCGTTGACTCGATCGCATTGGCTAATCGAGCGATCTCAACGTCGGTGAAATTTAATTGCAAGTATTCAACCGCCTTGTCGAGTTCATCAAGAGCGTGGTCGGTCCAAAGGACCCTATAACCACTTCTCATATTTTGCCCTTGCTTCCGCATGAGGTTTCAGCCGACCGGAATCTGCGTCGTCGATCCCGATCGCTATCGATTCTTTCTCCGTTTCAGATATCTCGTCCCACCAGTCCGCGACGCTTTCGTCCCGCACTTTCGCGACCTTTTCGATCAACGAAACGTCATCGATCACCGATAACCACTGTATCAACTCCAGTTTCCGCTCTTGCATATTCGTTGAACTCATACGAGAAATACTTGCATATATACGCATCCCGCGGCTGGTCGATCACCCGCTCGTTCTACTGCTATTACGCAGAGATCCGAAGTTCGTGTAACTTTGTCAGTATTTCCGGTCTTTCCTTAATCTCGACTAGAGGTTTGAGCTGATCAGAAATATAGTCCCAATCGAGATCTTTTTGGACGCTCAATATATTTTCGACATCTGCCCAATCCTGCAATCGATCAGCGAAAGATTTGAATACGATCAGGTCTTCAGCGGAGCATGTACGCAGACAAATATCAGGAAGTGGCTTCCATTCCGAAGAACGGCTCACTGCAGATTTTTCAAAATCAAGTGCACCGAGCGAGATGTCGATTCCAACGTTTCCGCTTTTGACCAACAAAACACGGTTTCGCAGAGCGAAGCTGGCCGCATCATCGATCCGGCCCTCAAAATCAACTAAGATTCTCTGAATAAAATGTTCTTCACTGCCGAAACCGGTGAGCAATGTCAAATCGACATCGTTTGTTAGCCGAGGAACTGCCCAACGCTGAAGAGCGACACCACCTATAAAACAAAACTGCCAACCCTCCGAATCAAAAACACTCTGAACCTTTTGAGCGGTTAGAAATATAGGTACCATTTTTTCTTACAGCTTTCGCAATAATCTCTGCATTTCTACTAAACCGGAAGTAGGTTTTGGCGGGTAAGCGGTCAAAGCTGCCTCAGATGCATCAGTCAATGAAAGGAATATCATGGGGACATCTGCGTTCCGAAACTCCTCGATCCTGAGCTTCGACAGAACCTCTCCTGCTTCTTTCCAACGGTCTATCCATGCCCGAACTGATGCCGATTCCATGTCTCAATTGTATCATTTACCGCTGTTAAGAGGGTGTCGCCGCCAACTTCGTCACCAAAGCCGACAACGCGATCGCCGGATTCGACGGATCATATGCCGCCCCATACCCCCTGAACAAACGATATCATCGTCCCAAAATGCTCAATATTCTTAGCATGTCCCGTTTCAGCCATACAAAAATCTCCTTAAATTGTCTTTATTAATATCAACCGCCAGAACGGCGGAATTTAACACGAAAGCGTAGTTAATTTCAAGTAGTTGCCGAAACGGACTTTCCAAGCTTCTTTCTAGAATCCACTTGCATTCTAACGCCATTCGATGCCGCCATAAGTTTTTACTTTCCAATCGCCTTTCACCCTCTTTAAGATGTAATAGCGTGAAAAACCATTCCAACCGAGATCACCCGTAACAAGAACAATGGCATATAGTCCGTTAAAACCGACTCGGGAAAGGCTGTAATAGCCGCTCGATTCAGGGTACTTTTGGTAAAAGACCGTGTACGAAACACCACCTGGGTTTAGAATCCTCGGATTTAACTTGTCAATCGCGAATCGTTTTTCATAGTCCAGGCGACCTTTCTCATTCAGCTCGTCAACCTCTGCCTGTGGAACCAAGTAATATGAATATGCTCCGCGTGGAAAGTTTCGTTCCAAAACCGCTGGACTTGCATTTTGTACATTGAACTCCTTTACTAAGCCTTCGTATTTAGCGTTCGACGGCATTTTTAGTTCAGGGTCAACTTTTGTCTCATTTATGATTACGAACTCCGATTTATTTGAGTAGGTTTCGCGATTCTGTTTGTAGATATCCTTTAAAACGCGCCCGTAAACGGAATACTCTTTGGGCGTCGCCTTGGTCTGAGCCAAAAGATTAGAACCTAAAGAAAGGATCAAGAAAATTGAGAAAGCTTTTCTATGCATGCAAGTCTACTGTCCCTCCCTTATATTGATGATGCAGCCGTATTACCACCTTAGTGGCTTAAACGGAAGAACCCAGTCGCTATCGCTCCCGGTTCTGACTCCGTGTTACATTTCCTCAAAATCCAAAACAACCTTACCGCAATTCCCTCCCTTTATAGCCTCAAATCCCTGCTCGAAGTCTTTGTATGAATAGCGGTGCGTGATGACGGGGGAGATGTCGACGCCGGCTTCGAGGAGGTTGGACATTTGGTACCAGGTCTCGTACATCTGGCGGCCGTAGATGCCTTTGATGGTGATCATGTTGAAGATGACGGTCTTCCAATCAATGGCGAACTGCTCGGCCGGGATGCCGAGAAACGCGATCTTGCTGCCGTGGAACATATTCGCGAGCATGTCTTTGAAAGCTGCCGGAACGCCCGACATCTCCATCCCGACGTCAAAGCCCTCTTTCATCCCCAGCTCTTTCTGAACGTCTGTGATCGACGTTTTGCTGACATCTACCGTCCTGGTCACGTGGCCCATTTTTTCGGCGAGTTTCAAACGGAAGGGATTTATGTCTGTGATAACGATATTTCTCGCCCCGGCGTGTTTCGCGACGGCAGCGGCCATGATCCCGATTGGGCCGGCACCCGTAATAAGCACGTCTTCGCCGAAAACCTCGAACTCAAGAGCTGTGTGGACGGCGTTACCAAAAGGATCGAATATCGCGGCAACATCGAGATCAATGTCGGGTTTGTGCTTCCAGATATTCGTGTAAGGGACCGCAATGAATTCGGCAAATCCGCCATTGGTGTTGACACCGACACCTCGCGTATTCGCACATAATGCCCGGCGGCCTGCCATGCAATGCCGGCACCTGCCACAGACCAGATGTCCCTCGACGCTGACAATATCGCCGATCTCAAAATCCACTACATTAGAGCCGACATCGACGATCTCGCCGACAAATTCGTGCCCGATCGTGGTCGGCACCTTTATCGTGCTCTGTGCCCAGGCGTCCCAGTTGTAGATATGCAGGTCGGTGCCGCAGATACCGCCGCGTTTGACGCGGATCATCACGTCGTTGATCCCCATTTCCGGCTCAGCCACGTCCTCGATCCAGAGTCCGGGTTCAGCCTTGCTTTTTACGATCGCTTTCATGAGTTGTTAGAGTAAGTTGTTCTGTTTTCTTTGCTTTCGATGATATCAGTATAATTACCCTAGAGGCGAAAAATTGAGTCCGCTCAAAAAGATAATACTTGATCGGGACTAGTCGCACAGAACGGGCGATTAATGCATTAACAGCAGTTAGAACTGATATTTTCGACCTACGAATATCATAGGCCGTTCCTGAAGCCGTCCGGGTAAAGAACGCTTCCCTAGCCCTCAGAAACGCGCTAATAATTCCGCGCAAAAAAAAATATAGGAATAAACTCATTATTAGAAGTATATGTGTTGAGAAATAAAGAAAGGATCGGTAACCTGTAAACAAACCGGAGATTATATGGCTTCGCTGTGGTGATTGACTCTATTACCATGCTGTCGGGCCATAGGACATTTTTTCTCACAACAAAACTATTAATGGTCGGCCCACTGCGAATTTTTGAATTCGTTAGTTTAACGAGCTTATTACGGACTTTATGACGCTACACCTGTTTGCCTTTGTCGAAAAACGCCTTTTTTTGATGATCTCCGCGATCGTCATTTCAGCAATAGTTATAACAGCACTTGATTTCAGTTCCCCCCTAGTTAGAGCGGAAGAAAATAACCTATCGGGGTCCTCTGTAGTACGGGCCGGGGAATCGGTTCCTGCCAGTTTACGAGCCGCGGTCCGGGAAAAACTCTCCGAGCAGTCCCAAAGTGGGTTCTCTGAACCAACTGAATCCAAATTTACTGCCAGTGACTCGCAAGAGGGTGCAGAGTTTGGGTACTCAGTTGCCGTAAGCGGAGATACTGCAGTCGTGGGTGCAACTGGTGGAGGAGCCAAGGATATCGATGGCAGGCTAGTCCGTTACGGAGCGGCTTATATTTTCGAGCGCGTTGACGGTATTTGGTCAGAACGACAAAAGCTTATTAGTGAAGAGGGAATCTCATACAATGATTTCGGGGCAACAGTTGCAATTAGTGGCAACACCATTGTCGTTGCTACAACATCTGGTGGGGAGCCTGCTTGTGGCAGGAGTGCCGGATGTGCAGGTGTGTATATATATGTAAAGAATGGGCTTTCTTGGGGAATGCAGCAAAAACTTACGGTCGAAGACGAGGACCCAAACGCAAACCACAGCGGATCGGCCCTGCCGTTATCTATCAGCGGCAATACTCTTGCGGTTGGCGTCAGCACGTCTGCCGCTGCTGGTAAATATGCCGGAGAAACTCAAATTTTTGTGCGCAGCGGCACCCAGTGGACTAAGCAGCAGACCCTTAGGGCTAGTGATGCTAAAGCAAATGCGCTTTTTGGTTACTCGCTTGCTATTGACTCGAATACACTTGTCGTAACGGCCACCGGCGGCACTTTGGGTGGCACGTACACTGAAGGAGCTGCATATGTCTTTGTCCGTAATGGTCTAACTTGGATTGAACAGCAAAGGTTACGGCCAGTTGCCCCATTGCAAAATGAGTCTTTCGGAGCATCGGCGGCAATTGACGCGGGCATTATCGCGGTTGGTGCCCCAGGCTCCTTCTCAGCAATAGGCGAGGCAAGCAAAGGTTCTGTTTATGTATTTGCAAATGACGGCACGTCCTGGTTCGAGCAGCAAAAACTGATAGCGAGTGACGGTGCAAACAAAGATCAGTTCGGCAATAGTTTAGCAATTAGGGGTAATGTGCTAATAGTCGGAGCGCCAAAAGACTATGCCAATTCACCTCCCGGAGCGGCATATATATTTGCACGCGATTGCACCGGGTGGCATGTTCTAGAGAAACTTTTCCCAAGTGAAGGGGCTAATGATGACTCATTTGGCAAATCGGTAGCCATTAGCTCAGATGTTTTTTGGGCGGGTTCTCTCGATGCCATGCCGGCACAGCCGTTTGCAGGGGCGGTATTTTTATTTCATCGTACTATTACTAGGACTGCTTTCCCTGAAGATCCTTTCACCACGAGGCAATTTGGGTATTCCGTGGCAGTCAGTGGCGATGTAATGGTTGTGGGCGTTCCCGGGGAAATCACTCGGGGTAAAACGTCGGGTACCGTATATCTCTACCGGAGGAACAAAAAGGGGAAAGGTAATGGAAATGGGAATGGAAACGGAAACGGGAATGGGAACGGTAAAAACGACGAATGGATTTTTTGGGAGCGCCTCTATGACTTTGAGGCGATCGAAAATAGCCAATTGGGAATATCAGTGGCAATAAGCGGTACCACAATCGTTGTGGGGGCAAATGGTGAAGACTCGCCCAGGGGCTTAAATACTGGAGCGGCCTATGTGTTTGAGTACTCGGAGTCCTACGACCACTTTTTGTTGCTCGACAAATTAACTGCTTCTGACGCCGGCGAAGGGGACTTTTTTGGCGGGTCTGTGGCTATTGAGGGCAGTAATATAGTAGTGGGATCTTACGGCAATCAGGCTTCCAAAGGATCGGTATATCACTTTTCACGCCCCTCGAACTCGCAAGGGGCTAGATGGAGTCAAATTCAAAAACTCATGGCTGACGATGGAGCGCCGGGGGATCAATTTGGTTTCTCGGTTGCGATCAGTGGAAATAGAGTTGCTGTTGGATCTCTTTTTGATGCTACGGGAGCCGGAATCGATGCCGGTTCGGCTTATATTTTTAGGCAAAGCAATTTAGGCTGGACTCAAGAGCAAAAGATTGTTGCCAGCGACGCAGCACAGTGCTCCAACTTTGGGGCTTCTGTAGGTCTTTCCGGCAATACGGTTGTAGTTGGTTCTTATGCTGCAGATTCAGCGTCGGGGGAAGACACAGGCGCCGCTTATGTTTTTGTGAGAAGTTTTAATACTTGGAGGGAGCAGCAAAAGCTTACGGCAAAAGATGCTAATGCAGGAGATTCGTTTGGCGGTTCGGTAGCAATCAGCGGGGACACAATCGTAGTAGGAGCGGAAAGCGCGGATACTGAACAATCCGTAGATGCCGGTGCTGCATATGTCTTTCAGCGTAAGAAAAGCAATTGGAAACCACTTCAAACATCGGAAGTGATCGGCAACAACACCGGAGATTCATACGGCTTCGCTGTAGCGATTGATTGTACGACCGTGGTGGTGGGCGCTCCTATGTTTCGTGCGCCCCGCTCTGCAAACACCGACGTTATAGAGAATACTAATAGCTATCAAGCTCTCTTTAATTTTGAAGGAGCCATCAAAACTTTTCCCGTTAAAAATGCTTGCAAATAGCAATTAGCAGGGAATAGGGTGGTTTATCGAAGGGCACCAGCTGAAGGTAAATCTGACAACGCTGTAACTTTTGGCATCACTTGGGGATCGCCGAAAAGGCGGCAAAACGGCCGGGTGTTAGACTCAACTAAAAAGGAAACATTATTATGATTTGTCACTTCCTACGTACAGGCCTTGCACGGTTTGCTCTGCTTCTTTCTATTTGCTTGGCGGCTATTATCGCCCCGTTAACTTTTGAACTATTCCCCGTCCTCGGAGCGGGTAAGGCAGGCGATTTGGACACCACGTTTGGTTTCTATAAAGACGGAACGTCGGTTGATGACATTTCGAATGTCTGGAAAAATGACGGTGCTTCAGCGGTCGCGCTTCAACCGGACGGTAAGATTGTGGCGGCTGGAGTCAGCATCTTTCCGCTTGATGGCAAGGAGGATTTTGCTATCGCCCGTTACAACAGCGACGGCAGCCTTGATATGACTTTCAATCAAACCGGCGTGCTGCAAGTGAACCTTGCACCTGCTACAGGCTCAAATTCGACCACGAACGACTATGTTAGTGCTGTCATGATCCAGTCCGACGGCAAGATTGTGGTAGCTGGAACTGTCTTTATCTCGTTCCCGCAGGAGTGGTTCGCAGTAGTACGCATCAACACGGACGGCACACTGGACACTAGCTTTGGCAACGGAGGCTTGGCTGTAACCAAAGTCGTCACCACCGGCAGAAACGTTCTAAGTGACGCTTTTCTCCAGCCTGACGGCAAGATAGTAGCTGTGGGATGGGTCTGGGACAGGGTTTTGGTGAACCAAGCCCCGGACTTCGCGCTTGTCCGTTACAACACTGACGGCAGTCTTGATGCAAGTTTCGGCACTAACGGAATAGTGAAAAGAGACTTAAAATACTCCTCTTCCAACGGAACTCCATTTCAATCAGCAGACCGTGCGTATGCTGCTTCCCTGGAGTCGGATGGCAAGATTGTGGTCGTTGGAAAAACCGAATATACCTTTAATGGAATCGGGAAAGATGATTTTACGGTAGTGCGTTTTGACAGCAATGGAGGCCTTGATGTCCAGGTAAAGATGAGTCTAGGCGATATACACGCGGAGGATGTTTTGATACAACCCGACGGAAAAATCTTGGTAACCGGACGCCATGGGGTCCCGGGCTCAGCTGAGACTAGCTTCGCGCTGTTGCGGCTGAACGGCGATCTATCTCTAGATTCTGCTTTTGGCAACGGTGGGGTTGCAATCACTAATCCTGTAGTCCCTAGCGGCAATGTAAATGTTGCTGCAAAAGCCCTCGCACTTCAGCCGGACGGTAAGATAGTGGTGGCTGGTGAGGGGCAGGACCCAGTTAATCTGGATTACGGATTCGTGCTGGCACGTTACAACAATGACGGCAGCCTCGACACAAGTTTTGGCAAATATGAGGGCTTTACGAGCGGCACCGATTTTTTTGGGCTGGATGACAGAGCGTCTGATCTCGTTATCCAATCGGACGGCAAAATTGTCGTTGCAGGCTCAGCTACATCGTCGGTTAACGGCATTCAGCAAACTGACTTTGCCATCGCCCGGTATCATGGTAGTGACTACATTGATGATGGCCCACAACAACAAATCTCGGATCTGATTGCCCTGATCGATAACCTAAATCTTTCAAAGCAGCCTGCAAAAAAATTGAATCATGAGTTGAATAAAGCACTTGATGCCATGAATGCAGGAGATATGAAAAAAGCTTGCCGCGAAATAGATAAATTCATCAAAACGGTTGAGCGTGAATCCGGCCGAAAGCTAACCACAATAGAAGCGACACTACTGCTTGAAAATGCCAATAGGCTTAGGCTGGCGTCAGGTTGTTAACTAATTTTCTAAACAGTGCCGAGTGAATGTTTCTGTAAATGACTCGCGAGGTATTAAAAGTTTCCCGGTTTGCTGCAATAAGTTGCGCCGTCTTTAACCGCAAAAAGACGGCGTTTCTTGTTTTGATCCATTGACGGCTATGCGGCTCGAGCATATCAAACCTCAAAAATACAAAAGAAGGATCCATTGTAAACCATGAAAGGATGGCGAAATGGCTCATTCGCATGTCCGATGCTTGTTTGGAAACGAATCTGATATTCTGTTTGTTTATGGCTGACGAAAGAGCAACGGTCGAAGCGGCTCGAGATGCTTTTGACCAGGATATTGAGAGTTTCTACAACCTGAACCCGAACGGTCGCAGCCTCGCCGATATTGAAGCGATGCTTCGTACGGTGGGCGAGATAAAGGTGCGCCATACGGGCAAGAAGAGCGCACTGGCGGAATCGAAAAAGCTGATCGGCAGGGTTGCTCCTGAGCAGCGGGGCGGGTTTGGCCAATTCGTTCAGTCGATCGAAAGGTCGATAGTTGAAAAGATCGAGGCCGTCGAGGCGAGCCTCAGTGAATCGCTCTCGAAAGCAAAGACGGAGGCCGAGCGGCTGGATGTCACCATACCGGGACGTCGTCCTCGACAAGGGCATTTGCATTTGATAACGATACTGCGGCAAAAGATCGAGGACGTCTTTGTTTCGATGGGCTATGCCATCGAAGATGATCGCGAGATCGAGACCGATTATTACAACTTTGACGCATTGAATATTCCGGAAGGCCATCCTGCGCGTGAATCGCAGGACACATTTTACACAACCGAAGGTTTTGCCCTGCGATCCCAAACTTCGACCGTACAGATCCGCGCAATGGAACGCCGCGGTGTGCCGATTCGCATCATTGCGCCGGGCAAAGTATTCCGACGAGATACGCCCGATATGACGCACGTACCGATGTTTCACCAGATCGAGGGGCTCTGCGTCGATAAAGGCATCACGATGGCTCACCTGAAAGGCACGATCGGCGAATGGGTCCGGCGGATGTTCGGCGAGCAGACGGTAACGCGAATGCGTCCGAGCTACTTCCCTTTTACTGAGCCGAGCGCCGAATTTGATTATTCGTGCTTCAAATGCGGAAGCACTGGCGTTTTTGAAGGCGAACGCTGCCGCCCCTGTAAAGGCTCCGGCTGGATCGAACTAGGCGGTTCAGGCATGGTCCACCCAAACGTCTTAAAAGGGGTCGGGGTTGACCCACAGATCTATTCCGGATTCGCGTTCGGCTTCGGCCTCGAACGCATGTGCGCCCTAATGTATTCGCTCGACGATATTCGCCTTATGTTCGACAACGATGCGAGGTTTTTGGAGCAGTTTCGATGAACATCAGTTATATCTGGCTAAAAGACTTAATCGACATTGAATTGTTGCCCGAAGAACTCGGACGTAAGCTCACCTCTGTCGGCCTTGCAGTCGAAGGAATTGAGCCCCACGGTGACGATCACGTATTGGATATCGACCTGACCTCCAACAGACCTGACTGTCTTTCGCATTTAGGCGTCGCGAGAGAGATCTCAGTTATCACAAAGACAGAAATCCGACCGATCCTGACGTCGCCAGCTTCCGCTCCCGATGTTGGCAGGTCGACCGATCTGGTAAAGATAATCGATGACGACCTTTGCTCCCGATTCACCGCCAGAATAGTTCGAAACGTCAAGATTGGGTCGTCACCTGATTGGCTGGTAAAACGCCTCGAAGCGATTGGCGAGCGGTCGATCAATAATGTGGCCGATATAACGAACTATGTAATGCACGAGCTGGGGCAACCGATGCATGCCTTTGATCTGGATAAATCGGCGGAGAATCGAATTGTGGTTCGTCGGGCGCGGGCCGGTGGAACAATT
>JBGTCF010000158.1:0-2471 GCA_041748975.1 Pyrinomonadaceae bacterium | reverse complement strand
GATATCGGGGGGTATGAGAAAAAGCCGACTAACAAGCTTAAGGGATTTTATGACCGAATGATTGATGTCATGCCGTCGCTTGTCTCGCACGGCTGCAGTTACGGCGAAGAGGGAGGATTTCTAAAGAGGGCAGAGGAAGGTACATGGGCGGGCCATGCGATCGAGCATTTTGCGTTGGAACTGCAAACGCTCGCGGGGATGGACACAGGCTATGGCCGCACCCGTGAGACTGGCGAAAAGGGAATTTACAATGTTGTGTTCAGTTACCTCGAAGAAGAAGTAGGGCGATTTGCGGGCCACGCTGCGGTGCGTTTGTGGTTGGACCTGGCGGAAGGGAAGCCGATCAACGAGATCAAAGGGGGCATCGCTGACGATATTCAGAAAATGCGAGAGATCCGGGAGAATGTGCGGTTTGGCCCGTCGACCGGTTCACTTGTCGAGGAAGCCGATAATCGTGATATACCGTTTATCCGTCTGAATGATCAGTCGCTTGTGCAACTTGGTTACGGGGTCCATCAAAAACGGATTCAGGCTACCACTACGGTCAATACTAATATGATCTCGGTGGATATTGCCGGCAACAAGCACGCAACCAAAAAACTGCTGGGCGATATGGGCGTCCCTGTGCCTAAAGGGTATCGGATACGCGAGATCGAGGAGCTTGACGATGCATTAACTAGTGTTGGCTATCCTGTTGTAATTAAACCGCTTGATGGCAATCATGGTAAGGGGGCAACTGTTGGAATTCATACCGTCGACGATGCTAAGATAGCGTTCGAAAAGGCGAAGGAATATTCGCGTTATATTATTGTCGAAAAACAGCTTATCGGTGAAGATTTTCGCGCTTTGGTCGTTAATAACCGGCTGATCGCGGTCGCAGAACGTGTGCCGGCAAATGTTGTCGGCGATGGCAAGAGTACGATCCAGGAGTTGATCGATAAAACCAACGAAGATCCACGCCGCGGTTATGGGCACGAAAACGTTTTGACACAGATCGACATCGATAATCAAACGATGCGATGTGTTAGAAAGGGCGGCTACGAGCTCGATAGCGTTTTGAAAAAGGGCGAGAGGCTTGTTCTCAAAACTACGGCGAATATTTCAACCGGCGGAACCGCGATCGATCGAACTGATGAGGTCCATCCGGAAAACGTATTTTTATTCGAGCGAATTGCAAAGATAATAGGCCTAGATGTTGCAGGAGTTGATGTTATCGCTCCAAATGTGAGCGAGCCATTAAGTGAAAGCGGCGGTGGAATTATCGAGGTAAACGCAGCCCCTGGCTTTCGCATGCATCTTTCCCCGAGCGAGGGAATTGGCCGAAATGTTGCAGAGCACGTGATAGACATGCTCTTTCCACCGGGAGCCCCTGCACGTATTCCGATCATTTCGATCACAGGAACGAACGGGAAAACAACTACAACACGATTGATAGCCCACATTCTCAAGAACAGCGGCCGGACGGTTGGGTTTACGACGACCGACGGCACCTATATTGGTAACCAGCAGATAACCGCGGGAGACAATACTGGCCCCGTATCGGCCCAGCTTGTGCTCAAAGATCCTACGGTGGATGTGGCGGTGCTCGAAACGGCACGCGGCGGGATAATTCGCTCTGGACTGGGATTTGACACCTGCGATATCGGTGTTGTGATGAATATTGCTGCCGATCACCTGGGTCTTAAGGATGTTAATACGTTGGAAGACTTGGCACGCGTAAAGTCGGTTGTTCCCAGATCCGTTTCGAAAAAGGGCTATGCGGTGCTTAATGCCGAGGATCCACTCGTGTACAAGATGAAGGAGCTAGTGGACGGCAAGGTGGTTTGCTTCTCGATGGATGAGAATAATCCAACGATAAAACGCCGAGCTGAACGTGGCCGCGTCTCGTGCGTTTACGAAAACGGCTATATCACGATCTTGAAGGGTAAATGGAAAGTCCGTATTGAAAAGGCGACAAATATTCCGCTTACATACGGCGGACGGGCCGAGTTCATGGTGCAAAATGTGCTGGCGGCAACGCTGGCGTGTTTTGTCCACGGCGTGTCGATCGAGGATCTGAGGGTCGGTTTGACAACATTCAATGCGGGCACGGCTCAGACGCCTGGACGACTTAATTTCGTTGAGGTCGGTGACGTAACGGTCTTGATGGATTACGCTCATAACCCTGCCGGACTCATAGGATTAACGAACTTTATCTCGAAACTACCTAATAAGTACCGCACGGTGGTTCTGAACGGAACCGGTGACCGGCGCGATGACGATATCCGTGAATTTGGAAAGATCGCGGGTGATAATTTTGATCGAGTAGTCATACGTACCGGCAACTACTTGCGGGGACGCACACCGGAAGAACTACATGCATTGCTGCAGGAGGGCCTCGCCGAAAGCTCAAATGAACCCACCATACGCGTCATTCCTGATGGCCGCGCCGCGATACACCATGCAATAAAATATGCCCGCAAAGGCGAATT
>JBGTCF010000157.1:0-4754 GCA_041748975.1 Pyrinomonadaceae bacterium | reverse complement strand
AATGGATCGGAAATTTTCGTAATAAATTCCGGTAATTGTCCTATGAGGGCTGGCGTTTTACCGCAAATCGTTGTATGCTGATTGCCCGATAGCACAATATCTTGTTATTAACGACGGACCTCCTGAAAATCGTTTTTTGATTCAATAATTGGCAAGATCCCAAAGGATCGCATTATCGCGATGGATGAAATTGAAATGAATAATAGCAGCATAAAGATGTTTATTGATGAGCCGCCGATCACCGGTGCGCGCATTAAGGTTATCGGTGTGGGCGGCGGCGGTAGCAACGCAGTCAACCGAATGATAGACGCGGGTATAAAAGGGGTCGACTTCATCGTCGCGAACACCGACCTGCAGGCGCTAAATGCGTCAAAGGCCCCGATGAAGATACAGTTGGGGAGTAAATCGACACGTGGGCTCGGTGCCGGCTCAAATCCGGAGATCGGGCGTCAGGCCGCTCTAGAGGATACGGAAAAACTTCTGGACATCCTCGAGGGCTCGGACATGGTGTTTGTGACGGCGGGGCTTGGCGGCGGTACTGGAACAGGCGCTGCTCCGGTTGTTGCATCGCTGGCGATCGAGCTCGGTGCTCTGACTGTTGCCGTGGTCACTAAACCTTTCGGCGTTGAAGGCAAAAAGCGAATGGCCCAGGCTGAGAAGGGGCTTGCTGAATTACGCGGGTGCGTCGACACTCTTCTGACTATACCGAACTCAAAACTACGCGAAGTTGAAGAAAAGATCACGATAATGGACGCGTTTCGCCGTGCGGATGAAGTGCTATTGCAGGCCGTAAGGGGCATTACGGATCTGATCATCACACCTGGGATCATTAATCTGGATTTTGCCGATGTCACAACGGTCATGAGAGGTAAGGGCGTCGCTCTGATGGGTATCGGCGAGGGCGAAGGTGAGGATGCTGCCTCAAAGGCTATGCGTGCCGCGCTCGATTATAAGCTGCTGGAAGAGAATTCTATAAAAGGAGCCAAGGCGGCTCTGATCAACGTGACTGGTGGCCCGAATATGGTTCTGGGCGAAGTCGAGGATGCGATCGGTATGATCGAATCCGAGGCCGACGACAACGCTGACATTATCTGGGGCAGCGTGATTAAAGAGGACATGAACGACGAGATCCGTATTACTGTCATTGCGACAGGTTTCGACAGCCAGATAGCTGCGCAACTACCCCGGCCCAAGATCCAGGAGGCCCATGCCGTGGCATCTCATAATATCGCTTTTTCGCCGGGCGACGTGCCGCCGGTCGAAAATCTCGACGTGCCCACCTTTATGCGGAGGCAGGCTGACTAATTTCATGGGCGGTTGTTGCATGATCCTCTCCGCCGTGTAACCTTGTTGTAAGAATGTCGGTCAATAGATCCAGTCGCCCGGTCATAGGCGTTACGATGGGTGACGCCGCCGGGATCGGCCCGGAAGTTGTTCTTCGTGCCTTAGAATCCAAACCCTTAAGAAGTGCATTTCGCTGCGTGATCATTGGTGATGCGGCCCATTTGGCCAAGCTTGCAGCTTCATTGCGTGCAGGGCCGGAGCTCGTTCCCTATGAACCGGATGCCGGTGCATCTTCTGATTCAGTCGAGGTCTTCGATCTTTCGAACCTCCCTACGCAGATTGAAACCGGAGTCGACTCCCCGTCAACCGGCAAAGCATCCGGAGAATATTTAGTTACCGCGGTTCAGCTTTGGAAACAGGGCGTGATCGATGCCATCTCGACTGCACCGATCAGTAAAAAAGCGATCGCGATGGGCGGATTCGATTACCCGGGACATACCGAATTTTTAGCTGAACTGAGCGGTACCAGCCAATTTGCGATGAGCTTTTTCGCTCAGAAGTTGCGGGTGGTTTTGCTGTCGACCCACCTCCCGCTCGTGGATGCCATCAGCTTTATTACCGAAGAACGACTGGTCGATCTTATTAAATTCACGCACAAAGTAATGGGACGACTTCTCAGCAAAGGTGTATCGATCGCCGTCGCCGGGTTAAACCCCCACGCATCCGAAGGCGGGATGTTTGGCCGCGAGGAGCTTGACGTTATCGAGCCCGCGATCAGAAAATGTCAGACCGATGGGATAAACGTGAGCGGGCCATTTTCACCGGACAGCATTTTTTTACGCGGCTTTCAGGGCGAATTCGATGCGTGCATCGCCCTCTATCACGATCAGGCCACAATTGCGGTAAAAGCTCTCTCATTCGGCTCGGGCGTGAATGTAACACTCGGATTACCCTTTATTCGGACGTCAGTCGATCACGGAACTGCCTACGACATCGTAAATACCGGAACCGCCGATGCATCAAGTATGTTAGCCGCGATCCAGCTTGCCGGCGATCTCGTCAATCAATCGCGTAGTACACCTTGATTTTGATAAAATAGGGTTGGGACTACGATAAAGGTGAAAGAATGATCGAATTAGAATTAAACGAAGAGATCAAGAATAACGTGCTCCGACCAAGACTCCTTCTGGCCGACGATTCGGCGACGATTCGTAAGGTAGTTGAACTTACATTCGCCGATGAGGGCATTGAGGTCACCTCGGCTATTGATGGCAGCTCGGCTATGGAGAAATTTGTGCAGACCCAGCCGGACATAGTGTTGGTCGATGTGGGTTTGCCGGGTACATCGGGTTATCAGATCTGTGAAATGATCAAGCTCGATGAAGGAACGAGGCATATTCCAATCTTGCTACTTGTGGGATCGTTTGAGCCGTTTGATCAGGACGAGGCAGAGCGGGTGGGGGCAGACGGCTTCTTGATCAAGCCATTCAAGTCGATCCGGGAACTGGTTTCACGGGTTACAGAATTATTGGAGCACCCGGTTTCATTACAAGATCTGCCTCCGAAGCATGGCGGCCTTACTGGTGACGATATAGACCGTGATGCAGGCTTGGCTGCCATTAAAGAGTTTAGCGATGTGTCTGACTCTGTAGATATAGAGAATCTTTATCAACGGAGCTTTGCCGACACTGCAGAGATTGAGGAGTTTGAAACTTTTGATGATCTCCTGACAGACTTTGGCATGGATGATGAACTCATCGATACCAGTTACAAGAACGAGCCGGCAATCGAAACAACGTTTTCTGACGCCAAGGCTGCCGACATAAATGTTGAGTCGAAAGAGTTTGATTGGTCGCCGGCATCAATTGTTGAATCGCCGCGAACAATTCCCTCGGCCGCGATTGATCCGGGCTTCGAAACACTAAAGCTCGAAAATGCGCAGTCAAACCAGGTAGTTCCTTCTCCCTCGGAAATAAGCAATACAGCGGAGACGTCAGTATCCGTCACATCAAATTCTGAACCATCTGACGAATTTATTGCGCTTGTCACTCAACGGGTGGTAGAACGCCTCTCAGACCGGGCAATTCGTGATATCGCGAGGGAAGTTGTGCCGCGGATCGCCGAGAAACTGATTCGCGAAGCCCTTGTCGAAGAGAAACAGAGCTAAAGCTCTCAAGCATATTTTGCATATGCGGCGGTTTTCATTTCGTTAAATGAAAGCTCGCCGCGATTGTTTTATAATTATCCTTTTTTCGTGACCCATTATGGAATTAGACAAGGCCTACGATCCTAAGGCGGCTGAAGAAAATCATTACAAACGGTGGGAGGAGAATGGGTATTTCTCTCCCGAAATAAACCAGCTGCCTGATGCTCCGAAATATTCGATCGTCATCCCGCCGCCGAATGTAACGGGTAGCCTGCATATGGGCCACGCTCTCCAGCACACGATCATGGATGTGCTCACCCGATGGAAGCGAATGCAGGGATATCGCACACTGTGGCTGCCGGGAACGGACCATGCCGGGATCTCGGTACAGCGAAAGGTCGTCGAACAGCTCAAGAAAGTAGAGCATAGGAAACCTGCCGATATCGGCCGGGAAGAATTTGTACGGCGTGCATGGGCGTGGAAGGAAGAGTACGGCAATACGATCACCGAACAGATGCGTCGCGAAGGCGTGTCAGTCGATTGGTCGCGACACCGGTTTACGATGGATGAGAGTCTGTCGCTGGCGGTTCGAAACGTTTTCTGCACGCTCTATGAAGAAGGATTGATCTATCGCGGCCTGCGCATCGTGAACTGGTGTCCGAAGGACAAGACTGTGCTTTCGGACCTTGAGGTGAAAGACGAGGTCAAGAAAGACGGTAAGCTCACCTATCTGAAATACCCTATAACCGGAACCGATCTGACGATAACGGTTGCGACAACGCGGCCGGAAACGATGCTCGGAGATACCGCCGTTGCGGTCAACCCCTCAGACGATCGCTATAAAGATTTGATCGGAAAGACGATCTCGCTTCCACTCACCGGCCGCGAGATTCCGATCGTTGCCGATGAGTATGTCGATGCCGAGTTCGGTACGGGAGCCGTAAAGGTCACTCCGGCCCATGATCCTAACGATTATCAAATAGGCCAGCGTCATGACCTGCAGCAGCTGCTGATAATGAATGACGATGGGTCCATGAACGCCGACGCCGGTTCTGAATTTGAAGGGCTAGACCGTTTCGCTGCCCGCGAGAAGGTCGTCGAGCGATTCGAGGAACTAGGATTACTGGAAAAAGTCGATGAATATGAGGTAACCCTTCCGATCTGTGAACGATGTAAGACAATTGTCGAGCCGATCCTGTCCGAGCAGTGGTTTGTCAAAATGGACGAGATGCGAGACCTCGCCCTCGATCTGATGCGAAATGAGGGCGTGCCCCATTTCTCGCCCCGAATTCCTCACGAAAAGGTATATACTGCCTGGCTCGAA
>JBGTCF010000156.1:0-11318 GCA_041748975.1 Pyrinomonadaceae bacterium | reverse complement strand
AATTTGTAATCGTTATGGATGATCGATGCTCCTGTCTCAACTGGTGTGTTGTCGTTAAGCCAGCTGATCGCCTGATCGAGCTCGGGATGATCGTCGGTCTTTGCATTGAAATACCTTCGCGACCAACCCTCGACCTGTCTCAGGCAGTAGCCCTCGGGTTTGCCAAGATCTTCGAGCTGCGCGTCTTTGAGGTCGATCGAGTGAAGATTCGCGAGTGTCTCAATGAAGCTTCGGCATACCGATAGGCGGTAGGGCTGTGAAGATTCGATCTCGATGGCTTGCTCGGGCTTTGTTAGCGTCTCATCTGCCCGCTCACGCAGGCGGTTCTGACCTGAGACGCGACCGCGGATGACGATTCCGTGGCGGCGTTCCATTAAGTAGAACTCGGATCCGATGACCTGCTCGTCGCTGCAGTAAAGAAGCGGCTTAGGAGCCGGAGCGTAGACCTGAGACAGCTTCGAAAGAACGTTGAATTCGCGTCCCATATCGTGGGCCGTCTTTACCGTGTTTCCGAAAGGAGGCCGCCGAAGCACGTACTCGCCGCCCCCAATGCGGACAAGATACGTAAGATTCGAACTGCCGGCTGGAAATTGTTCAACCTCAATTTCCCCGGAGTGAATGCCTGATTCGTGCAGATACGTCCGCAATGCTTCGGTATTGATCTCTTCGCCTGACCGGACTGGTTGCGTCTCTTTCATCTTTCGCGTCGCCGACAGATCTCTCGCCAAAATCCTGCCGGATGAACGAATTATCCGCAAACTTTTTCGTCACGGCAAAGATCGCCAGTTAAATTGTCAATTTTCATCGCCGAATGGATACGGCAGTGGCCAGCACAACAGCCGAAAGAAGGACTCTAACATCTGTTGCATCACTTGTGTCCAGTATTGTATCTGTGGACCGTACTAAATAAACTTTTCCATGAGATTTATAAATAACTCTGGGTTGACAGGACGCAGCATCTCCCCTCCGCGATGGACTACGGCTGCAATTCGAGGTTTCTTATGTACTCTTCCATCCCCTTCCTGTCGGGGTGATTTGGAACGGCCTCTAAAAGAAGTTTGTATTCGCGGGCGGCGAGGTCCTTCGCTCCTGCCGCGTTATAAAGTGCCGCTATACGCATGTATAGATCGGCCTTTTGAATCGGCGCAATCTCGATGGCCCTTCGCATGTGAACAATGGCGAGCGATCCTTTCCGAATTTGCAAATACGCTTCTCCCAAATAATGGTGGACATCCGCTGAGTCAGGATGTGATTCCAGAGCTTTTGCAAATATTTCAATGGACCGATCGATCTTCTTCAGAGCGAGGCTCGCCCTACCGGCCCCCACCGTCGCTGGCAGAAAACTGTCATTTACAGACAGGCCACGGCTGAAGGCGGACGATGCATCTTCGTACTGAATTTTATTGAAATAAAAGTTCCCGAGCTGCGTCCACGCGACGAAATCGTTAGGGTCATTTTTGGTTATCTTCTTGAGCTGAACAATGGCCTCGTCGGTATTTCCTTGCGATCCAGCCTCGACTGCTTTTTGTAAGAGCTTCTGATTTTCTTCGGACCGCTTGTATGCTTCTGCAGCCGACACCACGCCCTTTAGCTGCTTATCGCTGTTGAGGTTATCGGACCATGTTACCTGCACATCGTACCGATTCATCATCGGCGGAGCGGACAAATTCCCAACGGAAAACGTGTTCACTTCGACAGAGTTGATCTTAACAGCGAGCGAAACCGCTCCGGGGGGAATGCATGTGACGTTGAACGACCCGCCATTCTTGATCCGCTGGCTATGGACCAGAATACCGCCCGCGTAAACAGCAATTTCGATGTTTGGCGGTTTCGGCGAGGAGGTCAAACCGTTAACGTATAACGAACCCTGGAGCGTGGCTCCCTGTCCTCTCGCGATATTAGTGCAACTCGGTGAACCGATACGCCGTGGCAGCCCGTCCTGATTTGCAATATCCTCCTGCGCCGCCCCTGACTGGGCTAAAACCGCTGCGGTTAGTAGAACTAAGATGTGTCTGAAGAAACTCATTTCAAATACTATCACGCGGAGTCACATTTTTCCATCTGCAGTGCGTTGGCGCCAGCTCTTCGGCGGGCCACCGGCGTCGATTCGCTTCATTGTGATCGCGCCGGGTGCGGGGCAGATGAGGGCGCAGAGGTTGCAGCCGACGCATTCCGCTTCGATGACTCGGGGATATCGGTGGCCGTTTGATTCGACAAATTCAAACGATTGATGGGCGCCATCTTCGCAAGCGATGTAGCAGAGATTGCAGCGGATGCAGTGCTCGTTGTTGACGTAGGCTTTGACATCGTAGTTGAGATCGAGATCGCCCCAGTCGGTTACGCGGCTTACGGATTTGCCGATGATATCATTGACGCTCGCGAATCCCTTTTCATTGAGATAGTTGTTTAGCCCGTCGATCATATCCTCGACGATGCGATAGCCGTAATGCATTACAGCCGTGCAGACCTGAACATTACCCGCGCCGAGCAGCATGAATTCGACCGCGTCACGCCACGTGTTTATTCCCCCGATACCGCTAATTGGAATATTGAATTCTGCATCTCGAGCCAATTCGCTCACCATATTGAGAGCGATCGGTTTTACAGCCGTACCGCAGTAGCCGCCGTGGGCGGCCATGCCGTTTACGTTCGGGTAAGGGATCATCGTATCGACATCGACGCCCATTACGGAATTGATCGTGTTGATAAGCGAAACGGCGTCAGCACCGCCCTTTTGAGCAGCCCGGCCCGGGGGAACGATGTGCGTGACGTTGGGCGTAAGCTTGACGATCACCGGCAGGTTGGAAACTTCTTTGACCCATTCGGTGACCATGCAGGTATATTCGGGCACCTGGCCCATCGCGGCGCCCATACCGCGTTCACTCATGCCGTGCGGGCAGCCGAAATTCAGCTCAAAACCGTCGGCACCGGTGTCCTCCGATTTTTTGACGATCTCATGCCAGGCCTCGCGTTTTGATTCGACCATCAGAGATACGATGACCGCGTTATTTGGATACTTCTTTTTGCATTCGTAGATCTCTTTGAGATTTACATCGAGCGGACGGTCGGTGATCAGTTCGATATTATTAAGGCCGATGAGCCGGTTAGAGCCGTAATCGAGCCCCGCCAAACGCGAAGAGACGTTGACGATCGGCTCGCCAAGCGTCTTCCAGACGGCCCCGCCCCACCCGGCGTCAAATGCCCGCTCGACCATCGAGCCCATATTCGTCGGCGGGGCACTGGCGAGCCAGAAAGGGTTAGGAGATTTTATCCCCGCGAAGTTGATGCTTAGATCTGCCATATTTACCTGATCCGGAACCTGCTCCTGAATAGCCGAAAATAGAGAGCGGCGGCAAAAAGAAAAGTAAGCAAGGCACGAGTAAGAGAATAATCGAAATCAGCCGATCCAGCATCAGTAACGAACTCGATCAGTTGCGCTTGCGGCACCGGAGGAAAGGACTTTATCTCACCCTGAACCTCAACAGCAGCGGGAGCTTTACTTTTGGACTTTAGAAGAAGCTTTTGGATCTCATGTAGCTGCTCCAGCGATGCAAACTTTCCCGGGTAGGCGGCACTTACTGTTCCATTTTTCTCAACGTCAAGTAGCCAGACACCTTTATATCCCTGCCGGCGCAAATGCATGCCGGCAGCACATGCCCAGTTATCGGCCCAATCAATCGTCAAGTCATCGCCAATTCGAAGGTAGCGCCCTTCAAGGGTTTTAGGCACTCCGCCGATGATCTCTACGACATTAATGTACCCGCTCCCGATCCCTTCACTGTCTTCATAAGCTGTATGCAAAGTACCCACAACGATTAGGTCGGCTTCACGCACTAGTTGTTCCGTGGGGATGAACAACCATTTTGCTTCTAGATTGAAAGTAAGAATCAAAACAGCCAACAGAACGGCGAGAGACTTATTCATAAGGATCCTATAAGTAGGGGAATCGGCTCTAACCTTACGCCGAAAACGCACCGAATGTTCCAACGAACACTAAACAGTTTCAAGCTTGTCTTTCAAAGCCTTAAGAAATTTCTTGTTGTTCAGGATATCCTCCTTCACTACAGTAGGAGCTTCTGTACTCACCTGGGCGAAGCATATCGTCATCCGTCCAGCCTTTCGCGAGACCCTTCTTATTATTTCTCTTCGGTTTGCACGTAAAACACTTCCTTCTCTTTCATAGGCATTGTCGGAAACTCTCCTCTCGGCCCGGCATGCTTTTCTGGCAGATATAACCAGTCATACCGATATATATTATAGACATATCAATAAATGCAATAAAGCTGGTCTTAACCCGGGGAACCAGAAATTGCGTTTCGTCGATTCAAAAAGTTCCCGGCCTGTCCTCAATTGGCATTATGTTCTCGGCGTCGGGTTCGGGATAGTGTTCGATGTCCGGAACCGGTTGTTCGGCCTCTTCTACGGGGACGTCCTTTTCATCGCCGAGATTATCGTGGACGGGTTCCTGGCCGATGTCATTTCTTTGCATTACAAACCTCCTATTTTCTACGGATAAGTGTACGGAGCCTGCAGGCCTAGCGGGATGCCGAGGGCCCAGTAGATCATCAGGAATATTACCCATGTGATCAAAAACGCGATCGAGTAGGGCAGCATCAGCGAAACGAGAGTGCCGATACCCGTGTTTTTTACATATCGCTGGGCGAATACCACGACGAGCGGGAAATACGGCATCAGCGGCGTGATGATGTTTGTCGTGGAATCGCCGATGCGATAGGCGGCCTGGGATAGCTCCGGTGACATGCCTAGCTGCATCAGCATCGGCACAAAGATAGGGGCCAGAAGCGCCCATTTCGCCGAGGCTGATCCGATCAGCAGATTAACGACAGCTGTGAGCAGGATTATGCCGATGATCGTAACCTGCGGCGGCAGGGCGAGCGCTTGCAGCGCACCTGCACCTTTCAAGGCAATTAGTGCTCCGATATTTGATTGGCCAAAAGCCGCGATGAACAGGGCGGCGAAAAACGCAAGGACGATGTAATAGCCCATCGTACTCATCGATTTGCTCATGCCTTTTATGATGTCGCGGTGGCTCTTTACGGTCCCGGCAACATAGCCGTAGACTATTCCCGGCAGGATGAACAGCAGGAATATCAGCGAGACGATCGACTGCATCAGCGGCGCGGCCGAGGCCGTCAGCTGCGGCGGTACGGGTTCCGCGTTTTGGACAAAGATTTCGGTATATTTAGCCGCATTCTCATCGCCGAGACGCGCCTTGAGGGCGTTGGTAATTACTGTTTTGCCAAACAGGTCCTGGCCGAGAATCGGAGCTGCTTTGGCTGCGACGTCGGCCGGAACACCGGCGGCTTTTGCCTGCTCGACGGTTTGCTCGGTTATCCGGAATCCGGCCGGCGAACGCATCGGCGAACTGTCCGGCACCGAAACGGCCGCAAGTATGCCAACTCCTATGACCAGTGTCGCGAGCCCGGCCATGAGGCCCTTCTTCTCTCTTGGCCCGATGGTTTCCATCACCGGCATATCGTCTGGGTCACCGTCGACCTCGACCCTTTTCAAACGCGGTTCGATCACACGATCCGTGAGATACCATCCGACCGCCACGATGACCAGGCAAGAGGCCCCGGTGAAATACCAGTTGGATAGCGGATTGACGAGCCGCGATGCGTCGAGGATCTGCGCTCCCGATTGCGTCAATCCAGAGAGCAGCGGATCCAGGCTGGAAGGTATAAAATTCGCACTAAAGCCGCCAGATACTCCGGCAAAAGCCGCCGCAATGCCCGCCAACGGATGACGGCCCGCGGCATAAAAGATAACACCGCCGAGGGGAATCACCAGCACGTATCCTGCATCTGCCGCCGTGTGACTGATGATCGCAACGAAGATCAGCATCGGAGTCAGGAGCCGCGGCGACGTGATATTCAGCAGGCCTTTGAGCGCCGCGTTGATAAATCCCGTATGCTCAGCTACTCCCACACCCAGCAGTGCGACCAGAACCACGCCCAACGGATGGAAACTGGTGAAGGTCGTCACCATATTCGACAGAAAAGCGGCGATGGCCGTGCCCGTCATCTGGTTATTAATGATGAGGGGTTTGCCGTTTCGCGGATCGATCTCGGCGAAAGTCATCGTCGAGAGAAGGGCCGAAAGCACCCATACCACGAACAGAAGTATTAGGAAAAGCGCCGCTGGATCGGGCAACTTGTTCCCGATCGTTTCGATCGCGTTGAGTGCTTTATCGACAAAACCCGCGGGTTTTGGATCTGGGTTAACCTTCTTTTCATTTTCCATAATTTTGATTAGGCTTCCTGGCTAGATGCCTCCGGCGGCATCGGCGCGAATCTTACTGCAAATTCCTGAAAATAATCGTCAACGGTGGTGTGTCTGCCCATGGCGATCCAGTCTTCGTCTTTCATACGTGCCCTGCCTTCGACAAATGTTCGGGCTCCGACGCCGACGGGATACCGCAATTTTGGCTGTGGGTCATTAAGAGCGTCGTCAATGGTCTGTGCGACCTCCTCAGGAGTGGTGGAACCCGCCTGTAAGGATCCCGAAAATATCGCGTGGATATGCTGGGCGGCTTGCGTATATGCAGAATCCGGCAATCCATCGAGTTGGTCGGCGATACCATCAGCCATTTCGGTATGGGTGATACCGGGCTCGATCAGGACGACACGAATACCGTGGGGCACCAATTCCTGGGCCAGCGCCTCGCTTGACGCTTCTAGTGCCCATTTCGTGGCGGAGTAGGCACCCATGCATTCCGCCGCGACCCTGGCTGCAACCGAGCTCATTTGCACGATCGTGCCGCTCTTTTTCGCACGCATCGAGGGCAAAACCTCGCGGGTAACGCGGAGCACACCGAAATAATTGGTTTCAAAAACCGCGCGGCATGCAGCGTCATCCATCTCCTCCAACGGGCTGACCGGACCGAGGCCGGCATTGTTTATCAGCACGTCGATCCGGCCTTCCTGATCAAGAACCTTGGAGACGGCTGCCTTCACAGATGCGTCGTCTGTAACATCAAGTTGGACGTATTCGAGATCCAAACCTTTTTCGGCGGCGGCGTCTCGAAGCTGGCCCGCTTTATCAGTGTTTCGCATCGATGCGTAAACGCGGTGGCCCTTTTCCGCTAAATGAAGCGCCGCCGCTTGCCCAATGCCCCTATTGCTACCGGTTATTAGAATAATTGACATGAATTTCCTCCTTTGATTCCTTTTTTCAGTGATGGTGAGTTCGAACGGGTTCCACGTGAGCCACCTCGGCTCCGGCAAATTGAACGATCTCACCCGTCAAGTTCGCATGAATAGCTCGGGCGGCCAACTTGCCCATCTGGGCGGCGTCGACCGCCTCAGCCCCGCCGTTTACACAGTCGCCGCCGGCGTAGACCAGGGGTTTTGATGTTTGCATCTGTTCGTTTACAATCACCCGCCCTTTATCATCAATGGCGACTTCGGCCACAGACTCGAAAAACAAACGCATTTTCTGTTGGCCCACAGCCTTGATGACCATGTCACAACCGATCGCAAAGTTTTCCCCTGACCCGTCCGTTCGTTCACATCTGAGCCCCGCCAAACGCGTGCTTTTGCCCTCGGAAAGCAGTTCGACGACCGCCGCCTGCCAGATAAATTCGACACCGTCCTTCTTTGCCAGCTCAAGCTCGTAGTCGTATGCCGGAGCGTCCTTTTCAGTGCGGCGGTAGATCAGTAATACTCGCTTGGCGCCCAGCCGCTTTGCCTGAGTAACTGCATCGATCGCGGTATTTCCCGCACCGATCACCGCGACCATTTCACCGAGCGGGACCTCTTTCCATTTACGGGATTTTACCTTTTCAATAAAGTGCAGGGCGTCATAGACGCCTTCGAGATCCTCGCCCGGAATATTCATCCGGTTGGTTTCACCAAGCCCGACCGCGAGAAATACTGCGTCGTGGTCACGCTGAAGTTCGGAGAATGCTATGTGCGAGACAATCACCCCATCCGCACCTTTGTCATGAGGGGAGCTTTCGGAGCCAACTATCGCCGTGTTGGTCCTGAATTCCACACCCATTCGACGGATGCTCGCAACCTCGTCGAACGAAACCTTCTGAGGCATCTTGTACTCGGCCATTCCATACGTATCGAGGCCACCGGCCAGGGGCTTTTTCTCGTAGACGGTCACGTCGTAGCCGAGCCGCGCGAGGTATGCGGCACAGGACAGCCCGGCCGGGCCGGAGCCAACGATGCCGACCGACCTGCCGTTCGGAACACCCTTTTCATAGATCTGACGGCCTTTTTCGATAGCGTAATCGGTCGCATAACGTTGCAAGCGGCCGATCTCGATCGGTTTTTGAAGTAAGGTTTTTTCCACACAGGCACCTTCGCAGAGCACCTCGACCGGACATACCCGTGCACATGTGGCACCGATCGGATTGGCGTCAAAAATGACTCGGGCGGAACCAAGCAGATTGCCGCTCGCGATCTTCTTTATAAAACCCGGAACGTCAATGTGCGTAGGACACGCGTGCATACACGGTGCGTCATAGCAATACAGGCAGCGATTCGCCTCGTAAAGAGCCTCAGCCGAAGTCAACGCGGGATTAATATCGGCAAAGTTTTGCTCGATCTGGGTGATATCGAGTGGTGTACAGTAGTTGGTCGCCATAAGAAATCTGGCCGCAGATTTACGCAGATACCCGCAGATCAGAAAAATAATGGATTGGTGCTGTTTTGATCCGCGTCATCTGCGTTTATCCGCGGCCCAAACTCTTAGTCCGCCACAATCGCCCCGTAAGCATCGGGCCGGCGATCGCGGAAGAACTGCCATGTATTGCGCACCTCGCGGATCATGTGCATATCGAGGTCGGCGACTACGAGTTCATCCTGATCGCGCGACGCTTCGGCGACGATCTGTCCGCGAGGATCGCAAAAATAGCTCTGCCCGTAAAACTCACCGATATTCCACGGGGCTTCGGTGCCGACCCGGTTTATGGCGCCTACAAAATAGCCATTCGCGACAGCATGTGCTGGCTGCTCAAGTTTCCAGAGATATTCAGACAGGCCTGCCACAGTTGCCGAAGGGTTAAACATTATCTCCGCGCCATTCAGCCCTAGGCAGCGGGCACCCTCAGGAAAATGCCGGTCGTAGCAAATATAAACGCCGATACGTGCGAATGCGGTGTCGAAACACGGGTATCCTAGATTGCCGGGACGGAAATAGAACTTCTCCCAAAATCCGGGGTTAACGTGCGGGATATGAGTCTTTCGATACTTGCCCAAATACTTGCCATCAGCATCGATGATGGCGGCTGAGTTGTAGTAGATCCCCGTTTGCTCTTCTTCGTATATGGGAACGATTAGCACCATGGCGTGCTGCTTTGCAACGTCCATCATTAGTTTCATCGTCGGGCCGTCGGGGATCTTTTCGACGGCCTCGTACCATCGGGTTTGCTGTTCGGCACAAAAGTACGGCGTTGTAAAGATTTCTTGAAAACACAGCACCTGCACGCCCTGCTTCGCGGCATCTTCGACGAGGGTCATCTGATTGTCGATGTTCGCCTTTTTGATCGCATCGATCGGGCCGTCGACGTCGCCCACATTATGGGCTTGTATCAGCCCGCATTTAACTATTCGTGACATAAGAAAAATGTTTTGCCGCGGATCAATACGGATTACGCGGATCAGAACTAAATAATTACGTTTTCCTTTGGGCATCGACTTATACAAAAAATCAATGTCCCTTCTTTCTCTATTACGCGCCATCTGCGGAAATCCGCGGCATAAGAGAAATGTTTTGCCGCGGATCAAAACGGATATCGCGGATCAGGATAAAGTAAGTCAACAAATCCGAGGCCCCATCTTTTTTTGTCCGCGCCATCTGCGCGGATCAGTCCAAATTAACCAAACACCCCTTTTGATACTAGGTCTCCAGATCCGACTCGGCGCTTTCTTGCGTTTTCGAACACACGACGCTTGAACGTGGGCTCTGTCCCAAAATTCATGACTAAACCAACCTCTATCTCGGTTGCCCGCAGATAATGCATCAGTTGGGCGACGTGCGCGTCGACTAATCTACTGACTGCTTTCAATTCGATTATCACTGTATTGTTGACGATCAAATCTGCCGCAAAAGTACCAAGACACCTGCCTCGGAACCAAACCGGAACCGGAACCTGTTTTTCAACGATCAAACCCTTCTCACGAAGAGCAATCACCATAGCCTCTTCGTAGATCGATTCAAGAAAGCCGAATCCAAGTTCATTATAAACATTATAAAAGACTCGAATAATTGAATCGGTGGCATCTTTATGTATCAATTCGTCGTCCATTATTTTCGACGCGGATCAAAACGGATAACACGGATCAGAACTAAATAATTACGTTTTCATAAGGGAATCGAATTATACAACAAATCGAAGTCCCCTTCTTTTTTCTATCCGCGCGATCCGCGAAAATTCGCGGCATAAGAAAAATGTTTTGCCGCGGATCAATACGGATAACACGGATCAGAACTAAATACTACGTTTTCCTACGGGAATCGAATTATACAACCAATCGAATTTCCCTTTTTTCTTTATCCGCGCGATCTGCGAAAATCCGCGGCAAAACCTTCTTAGAATTACTTTATGGCGATCGCCGCACTCGCCGGTCCTGTCAACGGCATGATTCGCGTTTCCTTAAACCCGGCCTCTTTGGCCAAAGCGTCAAAATCCGCTCCCGAAAAATCATAACCTTCTTCGGTTTCGAGCAGCATGTTAAGAGACATGATCAGGCCGAACGCGTTTTGGCTTCGATCGTCGTCAATGATGTTTTCTATCACGACGAACGAACCTCCGTCCGGCAAGGCATCAAATGCCTTACTGATAAGCATCTTTTTGTCCGCGATGCCCCAGTCATGGAGGATATTGCCCATAGTAATGACATCAGCCTTGGGCAGCGATTCCTTGAAAAAATCACCTTCAACGATTGCGACTCTTTCGGCGAGCCCAAACTTATCAATTACCTCCCTGGCGACCGGAGTGACCATAGGAAGGTCGAAGGTCGTGCAATGCATATGTGGGTTATTCATGGCGATCTGGGTCGAAAGGTGAGCACCTGATCCACCAACATCGCAAAGGGTCTTATATCCCGAAAAGTCGAAGACCTTAGAGAACATTGCAAAGTTTCCCATTTGAATTCCGCCCATCGCCATGACGAATTCACGCATCTTGTCCGGATTCTCATACAGCATCTCGAAGATAGGTTTTTCTCCGGTCTTAACTTCGTTCTGCTGCTTTCCGGTCTTCAGCCCTTCTTCGAGGTCCGCCCAGAACCGAAAATGCCGATTGTTGCACATTACCAAAATTCCACCGATGTAGGTCGGTTTCC
>JBGTCF010000155.1:0-3858 GCA_041748975.1 Pyrinomonadaceae bacterium | reverse complement strand
TATATTGTGCAATGTTCCTAAATAAGAAAGAACTGGGACAAGGCTGTGCAACGCATGGTCTTCGGTACGGAATAAATTAGATCTAATTTTTTGAAGAAGACAGGAGAATCAAACTAGTTATGAAAAAAGTAATAGCACTTTCAGCAGTTCTTGTTATGGGTGCGTTAGGTATGGCCTGTGGCGATACTGCCACAAACAACGCAAACGCTAACGCCAACAGGATGGCAACAAATGCGAATGCGAATACGATGACGGCGGTTAACTCAGCTATGAATGCTGCCAACACAGCCATTAATACGGCTGGCAATGCGGTCAATACAGCTGCAAACGCTATGGCGAATGCCAACAATGCGATGAGGCCGGCAACTAACGCAAACACAAACGTTAACAGATAGTTCCGAATAACTTTTGGAATGAGACCCGGCCCGTCTGTAGGCCGGGTTTTTTATTGGACGTATGGCGATGGTTAAAGCAATTTGTCCAGCTCGCTCAACGTAGTCACCGGCTGAGCGCAAACATAATTTTCGCAAACATAGGCTGCCGGTTTGCCTGCAATCGTTCCCCGCCCTTCCAGCAGGTTCAAAACCGTTGCCCCATTCTTCGGATCCTCTGACAGCACTACGACGGCACATGGCAAATACCTGCTTAGGATCTCCCGCTCGAGATCATTCCCTTTTGGCCCAATAATGACGATCTCCTTTTTGTCTGACAGGTAAAATTCCATCGCGCTCAGCGCCCTTCCGAATCCCTGAGGATACTGCCTGATCTTAGTCGCCGCGTGCTTCAGGATCGTGACAGCGAATCGCTCGTACCTTTCGTCACCCGAGATACGGGCGAGCCGAAGCAGTACGTCGGCACCGACCGAATTCCCGGATGGCGTAGCGTTGTCATAGAAGTCCTTGTTTCGGATGATCAGCTCCTCATGGTCGTTGGACGTAAAATAGAACCCTCCGTTCTCTTCATCCCAAAATTCGGCGATCATCGTATCAGCCAATCGTAGTGCCTCTTTGAAGTACTTGATTTCGCCTGACACCTCAAACAGCTTTAACAACCCATCCACAAAATTTGCGTAGTCTTCGATATATCCATTGAGCTTGGCTTTGCCGTCCTTCCACGTCCGCAGCAGTCTCCCATTCTCCTGCAGGTCAGTCAGGATGAAATCTGCATTTTGCTTTGCGGCCTCTAAATATCGGGAGCTGTCGAGCACGCCGGCCGCGTCGGCAAATGCCGCCAGCATCAGTCCGTTCCATGCTGTCAGGACCTTCTCGTCCCGCCCCGGCTTGATACGGCCCTCGCGGAACTCATAGAGTTTCTTACGTCCACGCTCAACAACCTCGATCAGCTCTTCTTCATCAATTCCAAGTTCCCCGGCAATCGCCGAGGATTCTCGTTTAACATTGAGAATGTTCTTCTCCTCAAAATTACCGTGGGGCGTGACATCAAAATAGGCGTTGAAGATCGCTCCATCCTTCTCCCCAAGCACCTCGACGATCTCATCCGGCGTCCATACAAAATACTTGCCCTCGACACCTTCGCTGTCCGCATCCTGACTCGAATAAAACCCGCCCGAACCATCTGTCATCTCGCGCAGGACATAATCAAGGGTCTCGACCGCGATCCGCCGGTATAGGTCCTCGCCCGTGATCTGAAAAAGGTGCAGGTAAACGCGAACCAGCTGGGCGTTATCGTAGAGCATCTTTTCGAAATGAGGCACCAGCCAGATCGCATCAACAGCGTATCGGTGAAAACCGCCGCCGATCTGATCGAAGATGCCGCCGCCCGCCATCTTGTCACATGTATAACGAACGATTTGCAACGCCATGTCGTTGCCTGTCCGGTGATGATACCGAAGCAGGAATTCCAGCGACATCGCGGGCGGGAATTTCGGAGCCCCGCCGAATCCTCCATTCACTGCATCGAAAGTGCGCGTGTAGTTATTGAAAGCTGAATCAAGCATCTCGATCGAAAGCCCCTCGATCGTTATTTCCGATACTGTCAATTTCTGCAACTCGCTGACGATCTCATTTGCCGAATTTTCCAGCTCGTCGCGTTTGTTCGCGTACGCGTCGGATATGCTCATTAGGATTTGCGGCCACGACGGCATGTTGTAGCGCGAGACCGGTGGAAAATATGTGCCTCCGTAAAACGGCTTTTTATCCGGTGTAAGAAAAACATTCATCGGCCAACCCCCTCGTCCGGTTGTTAGCTGCACGAAATTCATATAGATCTGGTCGACGTCGGGCCGCTCCTCCATATCGACCTTGATATTGATAAAAAACTCATTCATCATCTCCGCAATCTTTTCGTCCTCGAATGACTCATGCTCCATCACATGACACCAGTGACATGCTGAATAGCCGATACTTACCAGGACAGGCTTGTCAGCCGCTCGGGCCGCTTCAAATGCTTCATCGCCCCATGGATACCAGTCGACAGGGTTGTGGGCGTGCTGGAGCAGATAAGGGCTGGATTCGTTTATTAGACGGTTCGTACTCTTTTGCGCATTCTGCATAAGATCTAAGCTGCCTGCAGTATTCTCACTTCTTTTTCCAAACGGTCGGCGAGCTTGTCCTTCTCCGATTCGAGGTCAAAACGCGACTGCAAATTGATCCAAAAAGTCTCGGAAAGGCCAAAAAATCGTGATAGCCGTAACGCCGTATCGGGAGTAATTGCACGCTTTCCCAAAACGATCTCATTTATTCGCCGTGGCGGCACCGTGATGTCCGCCGCAAGCCTATACTGCGAGATCCCAAGAGGGATCAAGAACTCTTCCAGTAAGATCTCTCCTGGGTGGATCATTGAAGGTTTACGCTTAGGCATGATGGTATTCTTTCACTTTGAACCCATTCAATCAACGTCCACAATTTACCGTTGGGACCTATTTTTGAATCGGTGAACGACTTCTGCTATATTACGGACATCTCTTATGACCCCGCGTTGCATAGCAAAACTCCGTCCCGCACGCCAACGCGCCGAACTCTTCGGCGGCGACTAATTTCTCCATTTCGCGTTTAGCGTCGAGCTTGCTCGACACCACCCGCGGGCAAGCCCGCTTCTAAACCTATATGGAGATAAAAAAAATGACACCGACACAAGAACTACAGCGTCCCGTAATCAAAACCGAACTGCCAGGCCCAAAGTCCCGTGAGATCATCGAGGCCGATGCCAAGTATGTCACGCCTAGCTATCCGCGTCCGGATTACAAGCTTGTTGCCGATCACGCACAAGGCGTTTGGATCACCGATCCGGACGGAAACGTCTTTCTCGATTGCAACGCCGGCGTAGCGGTCTGCTCGACGGGCCATTGCCACCCCGAGGTTGTTGCGGCCATTCAAAAACAGGTTGGCGAGCTGATCCATCTTTGCGGCACCGACTTTTTCTATCGCCAGATGCCCGAGCTTGGGAAGAAACTGGACGAGATCGTGCCGATCGACGGACCGACTAAGACGCATTTTGCCAATAGCGGTGCCGAGGCCATCGAAACTGCCTTAAAGCTCGCTATGTACCACACACGGCGGCAGAAATTCATCTCGTTCTTCGGTTCCTTCCACGGCCGCACACTGGGTGCCCTCTCGCTTACCAGCTCAAAGAAAGCCCAGCGGCTCGGCTTTATGCGACAGGCACTGGATGTCGTGCATATTCCCTATCCGAACAAATTCCGTCATTTTGCCACTGACATGCCCTCGGATGAGGCGACCGTCAGCAGGGACGTGATTAACTGGATCGAGAAAAAGCTATTCCAGACAACGACGCCGCCCGAAGAGGTCGCCGGCATAGTCCTTGAAGTCGTGCAGGGCGAGGGCGGTTACGTTCCGGCCCCGACAGCGTTCGTCAAGGAACTCAGAAGGATCTGCGACG
>JBGTCF010000154.1:0-3672 GCA_041748975.1 Pyrinomonadaceae bacterium | reverse complement strand
GAAGAGTTCGAAAAGACCGAATCCGCCATCGAAGGCGTAACCGGAAAAGTCACGAAGGGATTTCGCGGCCCCGGTTACAGCCTCTCACCGACGGTTCTTGAAGTTTTGGCCGAACGAGGCTACGAGTACGATTGCTCTACACTTCCGACGTATATCGCACCACTTGCAAGGGCCTATTATTTCTTTAAATCGCCGGAAATGAGCGATGAGGAACGTGAAAAGCGAAAGAAACTTTTCGGGAACTTTTCTGATGGCTTCCGGAGTCTAAAACCGTATTCGTGGCAGGTCGGCGATCGTTCACTGATCGAGATACCGGTCACGACTCTGCCGGTCCTGAAAACGCCGATTCACGCAAGCTATTTGCTGTATCTGTCGAGTTTTTCCCCTGCAGCAGCTAGAGCCTATTGGCGAATAGCCCTCCGTTTATGTCGCTTTACAAATGTTGAGCCATCGATCCTTCTTCATCCTCTGGATTTCTTGAATGGGGACGACGTACCGGAACTTAAGTTCTTTCCCGCAATGGATTTGCCGATCGAACAGAAGCTTGCTCGAGTCGGAGAGATCGTGGACGGGCTTCGTTCCAAATATTCCGTTAAAACAATGCGGGAACACAGTGCCGCGTTGATCGAGAGGTCGGTGAGGGTCTTAGACTATGAAAAACAACCGGCTTGATCTGACCCCTTCCAACTGCTGCATATGCCATACGGACGACGCTGAACAGATCGGACAAGGAAGAGATTACGAATACGATACGAGCGATGACCTGTTCGCAGCATACCAATGTCGAACGTGCCAACTGGTTTATCTTAATCCGCGCCCGCAGATGTCGGATATGGAGACGATATATCCGCCCGAGTATCACGCTTTCGACTTTTCGGAAAAGGATTTTGGATTTGTACATAAGGTAAGATCGCGGCTCGAGGCTAACAGATTACTCGCTAAATGTGGTTCGTTACCCGATGGGGCTCGTATCCTCGATGTCGGATGCGGCGATGGCTTTCATCTGAGATTGTTGCTCGAGTACGGCAATAAGACCTGGTCACTCGAGGGAGTCGATCTCGATCGACGCGCGGTTGAGGCAGCTGAAAGGTCGGGGATCACCGTTCACTATGGCAGTATAGATGTACTGGATCTGTCCGAGGATCATTACGACCTCATATTCATGATCCAAACGATCGAGCATGTAGAGCGCCCTGACGAGGTCCTGCGATCCGTGTTCCGCTTATTAAAGCCCGGCGGGCGGCTTGTTATCGTAACCGATAATACCGGTTCTATCGATTTCGGGTTATTTAAACGCAAGTACTGGGGCGGCTATCACTTCCCTCGACATCTGAATCTATTTAACAAATCCTCACTGACAAAACTTGCTAAAAAGGTCGGGTTCTCGATGGCGGAAATGACCACGATCGTTAGCCCTGTGAACTGGGTTTATTCGATTCACAACACTTTGGTAGATAAGCAGGCTCCGGGATTCTTGATAAACCGTTTCACGCTTAGATCAGTGGCATCGCTCTCCGCGTTTACTTTACTGGATATCGTGCTGCAAAAAGCCAACCGCGGAGCTTTGTTGCAAGCAACCCTAAGAAAACCGATGGCGGCTCAGGGTATGGGCACATAAGAAAATGAAGTCAAACACTAAACCGGTCGCTATCATCGGAGCCGGGCTCGCAGGCCTGACTGCTGCTGATCTTTTGCGGAAGCACAATGTCCCTTTCGTTCTGTACGAAGCGGGTCCTAAGATCGCCGGATTGGCAACAAGTTTTAAAGACGAAGAAGGGTTCAGCTATGATTTTGGCGCCCACTTTATAACTAATCGTCTGGCGGATGCGGTCGGTATCGGTGACGAATGCCTTACGGTGAAGCACTACGGTGAGGCTGTCTTCCTCTCGGGCAAATCGTATTCCTATCCGTTCGGGCTTATTAGAGTTCCGCGAATGACATTGAGCGGCATAAAAAGTCGGTTCGCACGAAATGGCCATCCCTCAAAATCTGCGGCTGAGTGGTTCAGAAAGAAATTCGGCTCGGCCCTCGCTGATGAAGTTGCTCTCCCTCTCCTCGAGGCATGGTCCGGTGCAAAAGCCGAAGATCTGTCGGCTTCCGTTGGCGAGAGCCTTCCTCAAAGCATTGCAAAAACACTCTATTTAAAAGCGGCAAGCCGGGTCACAGGCCGTGCCGTCGCGTGCGGATACAATCGGGAAATGCCTGAAAAGCCGGGTGTTTATCACGTGTACCCTAAGAAAGGCGTCTCGACACTCTGTGAAAAGTTAGCAACTGGTATCGAAGAACATATTAAGCTCAGTACACCGGTTGAACAGATCCTGGTCGAGAATGATAGGGCCATATCCGTAAAGGCAAAGGACGGAATTCTGGAGGTTTCCGCCGTCGTGAGCACGGCACCGGCGAATATCTTACCGAAACTCGTTCATGGAACTACCGCCCTGGATGCTCTCAAGGAATTTCGCTATAGACCTATGATCTTCGTCAATATGAAGTTTGTCGGACGCGGTTTGCTTCCGGATACAGTGCTTTGGTTTCCCGAGAGAGATTTTCCATTTTTTCGTCTTACCGAAGCCACTCTTTCCATGCCCTGGCTCGCCCCGGCGGGCAAAACAATGATCACGGTAGACATAGGATGCGAAAAGGGCGACGAGTATTGGGAAATGCCGGATGATGATCTCATCGAACTCTCGCTTAAGAATCTCGCTCGGGTCATACCTGATGTAAGAGATAAATTTCTCGGAGCAAAGATTCTGAAAACCCCGATCGCATATCCCATTCACCTGAAAGAATATGAAGAAGCCCGGAAAGCATTTGAATCATCGACAAATATCGATAATCTCTTATCGATAGGCCGCAACGGTGAATTCTCACACATTTTTATGGAAGACGTTTATTGGCGGACACGGAAAAAGGTTGCGACCCTTATCGGATCGCTCTAGGAAGCACGGAAAGAAAACAGATCGGCCACGATGCAGATAAAAGTGGAAAATTGGATTGTGCCCGCCGTGATAGGCTTGCATCTAGCCATCGCGCTGCCCTCCGCATATTACCTAAATATCTGGGTTGACGAAGCATCCACGCTGTACGCCACCGAGCAAGGGTTCTGGACTGCTTTTCAGAATGCGGCGGCAGAGCAAAAACAGGCTCCGCTTTATTTCTGGATACTTAGTCTTTGGCGTTCGGTTGAAGGATCAATATTCTTCGCACGACTGTTCTCTGTGCTCTGCAGCATCGTTGCAATAACGCTCTTTCCGGGCTTGGCGTCAAGAATTGTCGGCCGCACCGGGGTAATACTATTGACGGCGTTCTTTGGCCTGCACCCGTTCCTGATCTGGGCTAGCCTTGAGATCCGGGTTTATTCACTTGTAATACTCCTATCGATAATTCTAATAAGGCTATTTCTGGACGTTTTTTGGGACAATGACTCCCCGGAAACCGGTAAGCGGCAATGGTATCCGACGGCCTGGTTCCTATTCACGACCATTATCGCTCTTTATACCAACTACTATCTCGGCTTTCTGCTTGCTGGCTTTTTCGCCGCTCTTCTGGTGTCCGGAAAATGGCGGGCAGCACGTCTTTATTTATTACTCATGGCCGGGACCGCGGTCGCATTTTTCCCTCTTTTTCTCGAAACGGTTCGTGAGTTCCGATCAAAATCAAGCGGCTATCAAG
>JBGTCF010000153.1:0-3073 GCA_041748975.1 Pyrinomonadaceae bacterium | reverse complement strand
TTTGGGCGCGACGCTCGCGTATGTCGGAACACAAGGCAGCGTTATCTTTGGCACGATCGTGCTATTCGTGTTCGCAATGGGAATGGGAACACTGATGATCGTTCTCGGAACCTTTAGCGGTGCAATGTCGATGCTGCCGCGCTCGGGTGGATGGATGGTCAAGGTAAAGACGGCTTTCGGAGTCGTCATGTTAATTATCGCTCAGTACCTGTTCGTTCAGGCTGGAATGAGATTTATTTGAGGTGAATTATGAAATTTATATCCTGCACTCCGTGCACAATTAGTAAGTTGGCCATCGTGCTTTTAGCCCTGGTAATAGCTTATTCTGCTGGCTGTGGTGTTTCGAGTGAGCGGAATCCGGTCGCATCTGATAGCACCACACAGCCGAAAGAGGTAAAACGCGGAACCAGCATTGGTGATATCGCCCCAGATTTTGATCTGGCAACATTCGACGGCGGGAACATCGCATTTAAAGACCTTCAGGGTAATCCTGCGGTCTTGGTCTTTTGGACTGCTTGGTGTCCGGTGTGTAAAGAAGAGGCGCCTCACATCAACCAACTGGCCGCGGACTTCGAGCCCAAGGGTGTCAAGGTTATCGGTATCAACATTGGCGAGAGCGACGCCCGCATTACCGGAGGCATCAAAGACTTTGGTATCAAATACACGGTTGCGACAGACAAAGACACATCCGTCGCAAAAGACTACAAGGTAGTTGGAACACCGACCGTTGTCATCCTGGACAAAAAGGGAGCAGTTCAATATTTCGGAAATGAACTTCCAAAGGACTATCCCGAACGATTAAATAAAATCATCGGAAGTTAACGGCACAATTTCTTGTCTGTAATCCTGCCTTTATACCTTACCTTAACAAAGAGCATTTTTCGCGTTTCGTGAAAGATGCTCCTTTCTTTTGAAAAGATGGAGCGTATAAAAACAGAAGCGATGATTACCTGCCCAGAATGCGGCCACGGTCAATTGGAAACGATGCCGACAGATTCGTGTCAGTTTTTCTACGAATGAGTTCAGTGCATTACGATCTTACGTCCAGAAAAGGTGACTGGTGCGTGTTTTGCAGATACGCAAATACGAAATGCCCGTCGATACAATTGAAGAATAAAGCGAGCGGGAAAGGAGAAGAATGTTGTTAAAGGAAATTCACAAGAAAGTAGTTATTCTAGGTTCCGGTCCGGCCGGATTGACCGCCGCTATTTATGCCTCGCGGGCACAGCTCGATCCGCTTGTTATCGAGGGCCCTCAGCCAGGCGGACAATTGACGATCACAACCGATGTCGAAAACTATCCCGGTTTTGCCAAAGGCATAATGGGGCCGGAGTTGATGGACGAATTTCGTTCTCAGGCCAATAGGTTCGGTACCGAGTTTTTGAGTTCATGGATCGACCGAGTAGATCTTTCCAGTCGTCCATTTACGCTCTATGGAAAACAAAGCAGTGACAGTGAATTGATCTCGACCGTCGTCAAAGCGGACACGTTGATCATTTCAACCGGCGCGTCGGCGAAGTGGCTCGGCGTTCCCGGTGAAGAACCCGTACCCGAGGGGTTTGGAGGTAACGGCGTTTCTGCCTGCGCCACGTGTGACGGATTCTTCTTTCGAGGAAAGCCGATCGTTGTTGCGGGCGGCGGGGATACTGCTATGGAAGAGGCTAATTTTCTTACGAAATTTGCCTCGAAGGTAACGGTGGTACACCGACGCGGAGAGCTTCGTGCCTCGAAGATCATGCAGGAACGAGCGCTCAACCATCCAAAGATCGAATTCCTTTGGAACACAGAGATCAAAGAGATCATAGGTGAAAAAGAAACTGGTGTAACCGGGATCCAAATCGTCAATCGCGAGACCGGCGAGGAATCGCTATTCCCAACCGAAGGCGTATTCGTTGCAATTGGTCACAAACCGAACACCGACCTGTTCGCGGGCGTCCTGGAAATGGATGAAGTGGGTTACTTAAAGACCGAAGGGCGGACGATGAAAACAAACGTTGAGGGCGTCTTTGCCTGCGGCGACGCGCAGGATTCGTATTACCGGCAGGCAGTAACCGCCGCCGGAACCGGCTGCATGGCCGCCATCGATGCCGAGAGATTCTTGGCTGATCACGAAAAATGATAAGACTCAAGAAATGATGGAATTACAATTAAGCGGAAAAGTAGCTATTGTGACCGGTGCCAGCCGGGGAATCGGTCGGGCAATCGCCAACCAGCTTTCGACCGAAGGAATGTTGCTTGTGTTGGTTGCTCGATCGTCTGTCGACCTGAACGAAGTTGCCGACGCGTGCTCGGAAGAATGTCTTGTACAGTCGGTTGATCTGCGCGATCCGGATGTGCCGCGATCGGTCATCGAAGCAACTCTCGAGCGATTCGGAAAAATTGATTTGCTCGTAAATAATGCCGGAGCGACCAAACGAGGAGATTTTATTGAACTGCGCGATGAAGATTGGGCCGATGGTTTTGCCCTGAAATTTTTCGGTGCAATGCGGATGTGTCGGGCCGCCTGGCCTCATTTGCAGGAGCAGAACGGCTCAATCGTCAACATCTCTGGTGTCGGCGGACGAACCGGAAGCTCAGAATTTACGATCGGTGGATCTGTGAACGCCGCCCTGCTAAACCTGACAAAGTCCCTTTCGGATCGGGGCATAAAAGACGGAGTTCGCGTCAATGCAATAAACCCCAGTTCGATTCTGACCGAGCGGCTGCAGATTCGCATCAACAAGCTGGCAGAAGAGCAGAATATTGCTTTCTCTGAGGCATCTCAGAGAATGAGCCAAAAGTTAGGGGTCAGCCGTTTCGGAAAGCCCGAAGAAATCGCGTCAATGGTCGCGTTTCTGGCCTCGCCTCATGCGGGTTATTCTCAAGGCAGCATAATTGATATAGACGGTGGAAAAACTCGCACCTTGTAAACCCTATGTCGCCCTATGCAGCTTTCTTTTTATAGAATTTCGCGGCTTTGGCACGGTTTCCGCACGCACTCATTTTGCACCAGCGTCTTTTATGATCTTTATTGGTATCGTAGAAATACAACACACATTCACTGCTTTCGCATTTTTTTACCAATTTCAAATCT
>JBGTCF010000152.1:0-22192 GCA_041748975.1 Pyrinomonadaceae bacterium | reverse complement strand
CGATTTTTGCCTGTTATTTTGCTCCAGACCTCCTATCATATGCTCGGAATAGCCGAGGTTTGGTACATACTTAGCCGGCTTAGCGAAACCGTACCGAGCCTTCTAAATGCCTTCCTGCTCGAATCTGTCAGCCGGCTTGTAACAATACTGTTCAAGCTCATTCCCTTTATGATCGGTGTCGACGAAGCGGGTGCTCAATTCGTCGGGGAGACAGTGGGGCTCGCAGCGGGTGTGGGTGTGACGATCGCTATCATTCGTAAGGGCCGGATCTTGTTTTGGACAGCGATCGGTATGGTCTTTATCACAAAACGCGGGCTTTCGATCAGCGAGGTTTCTCGGGAGTCAAATTTCAGAATGGCCAGAATATCGGAACAAGAATGATCGCCACTACAAAAACTATTATCGTGAGGACAGAGCCTATTTTTACAAAATCCATAAAGCGATACCTGCCGGGCGTATAAACGAGCACACATGCGGGTTCGAGCGGTGTGATGAATGAAAATGATGCGGCAAGACAGACCATGATCGCGAATGGCCGAGGACTGAGTCCAAAGGCGAGAGCGGTCTTTACCGCCACCGGAAGCACAACCAGAGCAGCTGCCTGATTCGACATCGGCTGTGTGAGCAGTACGGTCAATAAGAAAAATCCACCCAGCACCGCAGTTGGACCAAATTGACCAAAATATGTTTCGATAAGCTCGGCAAGATACTTATCCGTGCCAGTGTTTTCCATCGCTACACCAAAGCTCATCATACAGGCGATCAATACGAGCAGCCTGAAATCGATCAACGAATACATTTCAGAATACCTGACGGTCTTTGTGGCAAGCATCAAAAACACGCCAGCCAAAACGCATATGGCAACCGGAATAGCGAGCCCCGTTACGACACCTGACATTGAGAGGGCCAGAAACAACACGAAGGCCGCTATCGCCCATCGTTTCTTGTCCACCCGAACGGTGTTGGCAGAAACGTCTTCGAGCAGCAGTATTTCACCGTCAGCTACGAGCGGATCGATGTCGTTTCGCGAGCCTTGCACCAAAAGTACATCGCCGAATCGCAACCGTACATCGCTCAACTTTTCAATTATCGACTCGCGGTGTCGATTGATAGCCAGTACGGTTAGGTCATAACGCTGGCGAAACCTAAGATCCTTGAGCGTTCTGCTAACGAGTCGCGAATCGCCCATAACCAGAACTTCATATAGTTGTATCTTATCGCTCTCAAGCAGCACGTCGTTCAGTTTGAAGTCGGGCTTGATCTCGAGGCCCGCCTGTTCTTTGACGTTGAGGATGTCATTTATTTTGCCTTCGACAATCAGGAGGTCCATCATCTGAATGCGCTCTGACGCTTCCGGAGAAATGATCTTTTCGTCCCCACGTATTATGCCCAAGACGCTCAAACCTAACTGAGCATTCAAATCGGCCTCATTCAGAGTTTGTCTAATAAGAGGTGAATCAGGGAGCACGAGCAGCTCTGAGATGTATTCGCGAATGCTGTATTCATCCGTGAGCGATTCGCCCCCGCCCGCCGACGGGAGCATCCTCATTCCGACTACAAGCATATATAAAATGCCGGCCGCCACGACGATTATGCCGACCGGGGTCAGTTCGAACATTGAGATCGACCCGTATCCGTACCGACTAAGTGCGCCGCTCACCGCCAGATTAGTCGATGTACCGATCAATGTGCAGCTGCCGCCGAGTATGGTGCCGAAAGCCATCGGCATTAAAAGTTTTGAGGGAGGAAGGCCAGCTTTTGCGGCCAGCCCGATAACGACCGGCAGCAGCATCGCGGCCGTTGTCGTATTATTGATGAACGCGCTAACCAATGCCGCTGACCCCATGATCAATGCCGTCAGGACAAACTGATTACTGCCGGCCATCAGAAAGATGCGGCGGCCGATCTGATCTACAAAGCCGGTCTTGATCACCCCGCCAACCAGGATAAACAGACCGCCGATGGTAATAATTATCTCGTTCCCAAAACCAGCGACCGCATCATTGATCCCAAGTACGCCGGTGACCACAAGTGCGACTACAAGAATTAGCCCGACGACGTCAACGGGAATCTTCTCCGTCGCGAATAAAATTATCGCGACGAGGAGGAGGATCAGAGTGATCGCAATGGGTGACATTGTGCCAAAGAATATCGAAATTCGGTGAGAATGAAAAGAAGTTTTGTAAGGATAGTTTGCCGATCCGACAGCCACCGCTGCTTATTGCGGCTCGACAAGGTTAAGCTTTATATGTAAGAATTCTTGTTCTATTCGCATTTTGGTTTAGAAGCTATTCCAAGTCAGGAGTTATTAGTCGTAAATGTCAGAAGAAGCAGTACAGGCCGCAGAGGCCCCGGAACAACCGGCAGAGGCGCCGGTTAATCCGGACGAAGTTTCATATCAGGCCGTCGAAAAAGAAGGGACGGTAACGGCGATCTGGGAAATGCAGGGGCACAAACACCTTCGCACGATCGACCCGCGTTCAAACGAGGGTAAACAGATCCTCGCACTTTTCGAAACCGCAGGTTAGTAGGCGCCGGCATCTGCCGCCTTTGAGCGATCAAGTGCGCAGTCTCACGAAATGTGACATGGGCTTCGTTTTTTTCGTGCCCTCGAAGATAATTTCCGAGCAGAACTCCCGTTATTATCGCTCCAGAGCTGGCGGCCACAGGTCCAGGATCGGATGGCGCGACGCCGCTGGTTTCCTCGATTCGAATTCAGCGACCTCGACGATCCCAAGCCCGGCGGATGTAAGGAATATCGCTTCCGCCGAGCGCAATTCATCGAGCCCCGCTTCGACCTCGTGACAATCGAGGTTTTCCAACACATATTCGCGTGTCGTGCCAGGCAAGCAGCCGGTTTTAAGGCCTGGCGTAAATAGCTCGTCGTCCTTCAGCCAAAAGACATTGGCCATGCACCCGCTTGAGACCTCGCCGCGCTCGTTGAGCCGGACGGCTTCTTCGTATCCGCGTTTCTTTGCCTCGTCGATCGCCATGAGATTTTCGAGATAATTGCAGGATTTGATTCCCGCGAGAGGAGAGCATGAATTGACCGAATACGGCGATTCGGCTACTCGAAAATTCTCCGGAGCTTCCCGCAGATCACCGGTAATTACTCCTATGCGGATCTTTTGTTCTGTATTCTTCTGCCAGATCGGACTTGAAGCCTCGTCAATTATTGTGAGGCGTGCTCGACCATTGTCAACAGCGTTGCCTTCGATGGATATATCGAGTTGATCCGACGCGTTTTTCTCTGAAAAAGCTGGCAAGTTTAGGCCAATAGCGTCAATATCTCGGCAGAGCCGCCGCCAATGTTTATCCCATAGAAGCGGTTTGCCATCACGGATCGCAATGGTCGTAAAAACGCCTTTTCCATATAACATTATGTTGCTGTTCGTCGGACTTGACATTGAGAATGATGAAGTCTGCCACTCTAAGCCTGGACCCGTACCTCGTCGCCTTCGCGTTCCTCGATCTGTCCCTTTCTATCTCTGCAAAATTCCATTACGAGTTCGGTAAATATCTCGCTCCTTTCCTCCTGAGGGACATGTCCGCAGTCTTTGAGAACGACAAAGCGTGAATTCAGGATCGCGTCGTGCAGCTTGTAGCCGTTTCTGATCGGGATGACGTTGTCCTCTTCGCCCCAGATTATAAGTGTGGGGTGGTTGATGAGGTGGGCGTCCTGCTCTATACGGTTGGCAGACCAGTTTCGCGATGTCGCCAGCAGGCTACGATGGCCGTCCGCCGCTTTTAGCGGCCGGCGGATCGAATCGATCCTCTCCTTTGTGATCATATGGTGATTGGCCTTGGCGAGCGTGCCGTGCATTCGGAATCGTAAGAAAAGCCTTGAATCAGCCAGGAACGGAGTGATCACTTCGCCGATTCCGCGGATGGCCGCGAGTTTGAGAATGGGGTGGTTTTTGACCCCGTCATTGATGACAGCATCGACGAGAACTAATTTTTCGACACGCTCGGGATAATCGAGGGCGATCGTCGCGGCTACCGCGCCGCCGTACGAGCTTCCGGCGATCGTCGCTTTGCCGATGCCAAGCCGGTTCATAAATCTCGACACCATCCGGGCCTGAGACTGGATCGAATAATCGAATGACGCTGGTTTTGCCGAATATCCGAAACCCAAAAGGTCGATGGCGATGACATGAAGTCCGGCATCGGCCAGCATGGGAGCGGCTGTTTTCCAAACGTAGACCGACGCGGTGTATCCGTGGATCAAAATGATCGTCGGGTTCGTCGTATCACCGAATTCCTGGTAATGGATCCGGGCACCGTCAACTTGCAAAAAACGCGAGCGATCAGAATGCGGAACTGACGCGGACACCTTTTCCCAATCCACGCTGTTGGGCCGCGTCAGAAGCTTTACAGCCACGGCAGCTCCGGCTGCACCGCCGATAGCCAATGCCAAATTTCGTTTCTTCATAATCGTCTCCTGCCGCCATTTTATCGCAAAACGACTTTGGGTCGAACAGAATTCTCGTCTGAGTGGTAGATCCCGATGGCAACGAGATCTCCTGATCCATCCTGCATTCGTATCTGTTCGCCGTCGGCGAATGCGGATTCGTCCACGCGGGTCGATAGCCCATTCCGTGTTTTTTCTATCCGGTCATCAGATAGGACCAGTTCCGACAAATGCGAAACGGCAATCTCCATCGGGAGAAGTGAGGACCCAGAATCATCTAACTCAGCCAACCTGTCTAGGCTAACGGCCTGAGCAATTTCGAACTTTCCCGCACGTATTCGCCTTAGCTCGGCGAGATGGGCACCGATGCCGGCCGCTTGACCGATGTCCTCAGCCAGTGTGCGAATGTAAGTTCCGGCTGAACACGCGACACGGATTTTTATTTCATTTGAACCGGTTCCCAATAGCTCGATATCCGAGATGTTTATTATGACAGGCTTTCGCTCGACCGTTTCACCGCGGCGGGCGTGCTCGTAAAGCTTTTTACCCTCGATCTTTTTCGCGGAATACATCGGCGGGGTTTGTTCTGATTCGCCCTTGAACGAAGCGAGGACTCGTGGCCATTCGATGCTTCCGACCTTATCGTTTACTTCCGATTCCAACATTTGGGGATCGGACCTCGGTGTCCCCGTCCTGTCGCCGGTGTCAGTTTCATAGCCGAACCCGATCAACGCCTCATACTCCTTTTCATCCTTATCGAGAAACTGGGCGAGCCGCGTCGCACGGCCAACCAGGATAACCATCACGCCCGTGGCAAAAGGATCGAGCGTTCCGGTGTGGCCCACTCGCTTCGTTTTCAAGAGCCGCCGAACGCGCGCGACGACGTCATGGGACGTTATGCCCGCTGGTTTATCGATGATAAGGATTCCGTCCATTTGCCCACCATACATTACATTAGCTTTTCCCCGCGTTGCTTAACAATCTGTGAGGTTTTTCGCTGTATAATTGAACTTAATGTTTCAGCGGGCCGCAAAGTACAATGGATCCGATCAGGTGCGAGATATAAAAGACCCTGATCGAGCCCGGGAACGTACAATGAACCGGGCGATTCGGCTGCTCGCCGCAAAGCCGCGGTCGGTCCGGGAGTTACGCGAGCGCTTACTTGAAAAAATGTGGACCGACGAGGCCATTGTCGAGTCTGTGATCGAGAAGCTCACGGAATATAAATACCTCGATGATGAGCAGTTTGCACGCGACGTCGCCATCTCAAAATTGCGTCAGAATCCCCAGGGCAAGCGGAGACTACAGATGACGATGTCTCAGAAAAAGCTGGATAAAGATACGGTCGACGCAGCGATAGCAACCGCCTATGACGAGATGCCGGAAGATGAACTTATCGATACGGCAATTCAAAAACGGCTGCGGACGAAAGGCAAACCGGAAACCCGCGAGGATGCGAAAAAATTCTATGACCATCTGCTGCGTCGCGGATTTGGTTATGACCTGATCCGAACAAAAATGATTGGCCTTGCAGCCGGAGCCTATGACCCGAGCGAAGAAGATCAACTATAACGGGCGAGTTTTTCGCCCGTTTAAAACATCCTCCAACGGCGAGGCGGATCCCGCCACCGTGTTTCGCTACTTCCAGGACGGTGATATCGTGTGGGCTGATTATAGCGGCGGAGCAGTGTTAATGGGCCACTTGATCGCGATCGTTGATGTCGAAGGAAACCTCGACATGCGTTACCACCACTTAAATTCATCCGGTGAGATTATGACTGGAATATGTCGCTCAAGGCCGGAGGTACTCGACGACGGCCGTCTAATCATGCACGAAAAGTGGCAATGGACCTCGGGCGATATGTCCTCAGGCGAATCCCAACTCGAACAGGTAACTTCCGCCTGAAATCAAAACCTCTCCTCCGCTAACCTTCGTTTCCCCTATCTGCCTCGAGCAAAATTTTTTGAATCTGTTCGCAACCTCCCGGCGAAATGCTTACCAAAGGGAATGCAAACCTTTCATTATTAAAATTCAAGCAGTATGGGAGAAATTAAAATGAAGTCTTTATTTGGATTAGCGGTTTTGGCACTTGGCGTAGCACTCGGTGCATCGTCGGCATCGGCTCAGATGACTAAAGGCGGCAACCCGATGGTGGGCGGTGCCGCGATGTATAAGACAAAGAATATTGTCGAAAACGCGGTAAACTCCGCGGATCATACAACGCTGGTCGCGGCTGTGAAGGCAGCAGACCTCGTAGGTACACTGGCAAGCCCGGGACCGTTCACAGTCTTTGCTCCAGTTAACGGTGCATTTGAGGCTCTTCCGGCCGGCACTGTAGAGACACTTTTGAAGCCCGAGAACAAAGGCACTCTAACAAAAGTACTTACTTATCACGTCGTCTCAGGCAATCTGGATTCGAAGGCCGTACTTCGTGCGATTAAGAAGGGCAAGGGCAAGGCGGTGCTAACGACCGTTGCCGGCGGAAAGCTTACGGCGACCCTCGAAGGTAAGAACGTTATCATCACGGACGAGAAAGGCGGCAGATCGACCGTGACTATCGCCGATGTTAAGCAGTCGAATGGCGTCATCCATGTGGTTGACTCGGTTCTCCTGCCTAACTAGTGTTTGCCCGGCGCGTTCGACGATTTGGGGTGGTTCAAGGTCCCGACGGATAGGTATTGACTGACGAGGTATGCTTATCCAGGGAGGGTTTCAAGGACCCCAGATCGTCGAATGTTTTTTGAACGACCGGAATTTAACATAGGATGACCAAACCAAACAAGATCGTTATCACAACGCTCCTACTCTCGGCTGCGGCATTTCATTATTTAGGAACCGCTTCTTATAAGAAGTCCGAAGCCTCGGCCCATGTTTCTGTGGCCCCGCAGCCATTACCGACGGGCCGCTCAGGGAACGATGTCCAGGTGATCGATGCCGAGTTTGACGGTAAAAAGATCGAGCGGACCGAGAGAGAGTGGCGAGACCTTCTTAGCCCGTCCGAATTTAAGATACTGCGTGAAGAAGGCACCGAGATCGCCTACACCGGTGCTTTGAATAAGAACAAACGGAAAGGCACTTATCATTGTGCCGCATGCGGCCTGATCGTATTTCGATCGAATGCTAAATACGATTCGGGAACCGGTTGGCCAAGCTTTTTCAGGCCGGCTTATAAGAAAAACTTAGTTGAGAATGCTGACCGGACCTTGTCCGAAGAGCGGGTTGAGGTCGAATGCGCCAGATGCCATTCTCATCTCGGACACGTTTTCGACGACGGCCCACAGCCGACAGGTCTGCGTTATTGCATCAATTCGCTGGCTCTAAAGTTTAATCCAACCAGATAATTCCCTGAGATTCGGATTCACATTTAATTGAATGCTTGTTCCGCATTCGGCTTTTTTGTGGAATGCGCAGACCAAAGGCGATATGTTAGAGTGCTTCTATGACCGGAAACGAGATTCGATCGAACTTCTTCGATTATTTCGAACGCAACAGACACAAAGTTGTGGCTTCATCGCCGCTTCTGCCCGCTAATGACCCGACATTGCTTTTTGTGAATGCCGGAATGAACCAGTTCAAAGACGTCTTTCTGGGCAATGAAAAACGTGATTATAAACGGGCAGTCACCTCGCAGAAGTGCATTCGGGCGGGTGGCAAGCACAATGATCTCGACGAGGTTGGAAAGACGGCCCGGCATCATACATTCTTTGAAATGCTGGGGAATTTTTCATTTGGCGATTATTTCAAGAAAGAGGCAATCGAGTATGCGTGGGATTTTCTGCTCAATGAGCTCAAGCTAGATGAATCTCGTTTGTGGTTCACCGTTTTCGAGGGCGACGCCGCGGTCGGGCCGGATGATGAAGCCCGCAGCCTGTGGGAAAAGGTAGGAGCGAAATCGGAACGCGTACTGGGATTCGGAAGAAAGGACAACTTTTGGCAGATGGGCGAGACAGGCCCGTGCGGCCCCTGTTCGGAGATCCACTATTATATGGGCGAGAATCCGGATGACCCGGCAAAAAATTCGCCCGTTTGGGTTAACGGCGAGGGCGACACTACGATGGAGATCTGGAACCTGGTCTTTATGCAGTATAACCGCACGCAGGAGGCTGACGGTTCATTCAAACTTACACCACTACCTGCACCGTCGGTCGATACCGGATTGGGTCTTGAGCGGATCACGGCGGTAATGCAGGGCGTGTCGAACAATTATGACACCGATCTGATCCGTCCAATCGTTGATTTTGCTGCAGATTTGGCGGTGAAGCCTTAACGCCATGCCTCCCATAAGCGTTCTCATTATCGAAAACCAGGCACTTACGCGTTTAGGAATAAGGGCCCTTCTTTCCTCCATCGACGACATCGAAATAATAAGCGAAACAGATTCGCTAGAAGAGGGCTTTAGGCTGTTTTCAAAAATGCGGCCCGACGTGACAATCCTCGGTCTTAGGTTTCCTGATTCGTTCACCTTCGATGACCTAGACAGATATCTTGGGGATAGGCCGAAGGCCCGGATTATTATACTTGCTGACCACGCCGGTGATAGTGAGATACCTCGAGCGCTGAAAAAGGGAGCCCTCGGCTACGTTTGCAAAGATGTAGCTCCTGAGGACCTCATCGAGGCGATCAGGACGGTGAGCAGCGGTCGTAAGTATGTTCCAGCCGAGATCGCCGGCATTCTAAGAGAACACGTGGGAAGGGAAGACCTGACGCCGGCTGAGACTAGCGTTTTACAGATGATCGTGGGTGGAATGTCTAACAAAGAAATCGGATTTGCCCTGGATGTTTCGGAAAACACCGTCAAGTCTCACGTCCAGAACATTTTCGGGAAGATAGGCGTATCGGACCGCACTTCCGCCGCAATGTTAGCGATAAAAAGGGGACTTGTTAGAATAGGCATATGATCATCACCGATGAACTGTTAAATTATGCGGAGTATTTCACGTCCGGCGAGAGCAAGGTCCTTGCGGAACTGCGCGCTCACTGTTACGAGCATTATACCGATTCGAGTATGCTCTCGGGATTCTTTCAGGGCCGTGTTCTCAGCATGTTCTCACACATGATCCGGCCCACAGTCGTTCTGGAGATCGGTACTTACCTCGGTTATTCTGCACTATGCCTTGCTGAGGGGCTCGCTGAAGATGGCAAGGTCATTACAATAGATATACAGGAAGAAACGAATCGAGTAGCACAGTCGTACGTAGCGAAAACTGCATACTCATCACAGATCGAATTTCTGCTTGGCACCGCGACCGATCTGATCCCGACCCTTTCAGAAACCTTCGATCTCGTTTTTATCGACGCGGACAAGCCTAATTATTCGAAATATTATGACCTCGTTTTTAACCGCATCCGCCAAGGAGGTTACATAATCGCCGATAACGTCCTATGGAGCGGCAAGGTACTCGCAGAGGTCAAGGACGAAGATACCCATGCATTGCACGAATTTAATCAGAAGGTCAAAGCCGACGATCGCGTGGAGAATATCTTATTACCGATCCGCGACGGCTTGATGGTAATACGCAAGAAATCGGGGTCATCTCGCATAGATTCCGACAAAACACCGGTATACGAACTGCACGTATAGAATCGCCCGCGTCATTCACCCTTTCTTTTGGATCTCCCGAGCTACTTTTGCACCTGGTCCAACACTCTTAGTAAGTTCCCGCTCCAGATCTTTTCGATCTGCTTTTTGGTGTACCCGCGGCGGACGAGCTCAAGCGTCACATTAAATGTGTCCGCAGCAACGTCCCCTCCGCCGCCGCCAAAATTTGAGCTAATGCCAACATGGACGATGCCGATCTTCTTGATGAGACAGTCGATATAGTTGTGAGACTCCAGTTTATCAGCATACCGTGCATCTTGACCCCGCGCGAGTTTTGCGATGTCCAATGTGTGCCGAAATACAGACGCTTAGCCATTATTTCCATATGATTGTTCTAATCGTCGAAGCCGAGGGGCAGTACGGAAGAATAATTAAAAGGGGTTGGTATTTTATGAAGACTGGTTTATTAACACTTGTACTATTGCTCATTCCCGCAGTCGCCCAGGCAGACGTTTCCATGATCGTTCTTGAGTCTGTAGGTGTTGCTGGTGAGTTTACCGGTTCGGGCCATACGGCCGTTTACCTTTCCAATATCTGCGCGGACGGTCCGGTAAAATTGAGGCTCTGCAATCCTGGTGAGAGCGGTGTGGTCATCAGCGCCTACCCGAAGTTCAGCGACCAGATCACTCAGGAATGGATGGCCGTTCCGTTTATACCATATCTCTACGGAGTAGAGGACCCTCGGCAAATTCCTATTTATGCTAACGGCAAAGTTCGCAGACTGCTTCGCGAAAACTATAGACAACAGCACCTGCTGCCGTATGTCCAGGAGAACAGTGACGGTACAATGCCCAACGGGAGTTGGCAAACGATGCTTACGATGGCATTCAACCGGGACATCTATAGTTTTACCGTGAAGACTACTTCTGAGGAAGATGCAAAATTCTTAGATCGTTTTAATGCAATGAATTGGGAAGGGAAATTCAGTGTTTTTTCACGAAACTGTGCCGACTTTACACGAAAGGTAATTAACACTTACTTCCCAGGGGCCACAAGGCGCGATGTTATCAACGATTTCGGAATTACCACACCAAAAGCGCTTGCGAAATCGTTCACACGCTATGCGAGCTCACGGCCGGAGCGCCTGTTTCATGTCACTAAATATCCTCAAATCGTGGGCCCTATATGGCGGAGCGATGACAACAAGAATTTCACTGAAAAGGCGATCACTTCCAAGAAATACGTGGTTCCGTCGCTCGTCTTTTACCCTCCTGTGTTTGGTGCTATGGCCGGAGCCTATCTCCTGACAGGGCGCTACAGCGTGCCTAATACTTACAAGAAGTATATCTCCGCAGAAACGGCACGGCTGAACTTGGAGAAAAAGCGGTTAAAGGCCAGCGGCTCCAAAAACGCCGCTGAGTTGGCGGAAAACCAGTTGAGGATTGAGCGCGAGAGGCTGATGCATCTCGGCAATAAACAGATCTGGAACTCTTACGAGGCTAGATTCGGCAAAATACTTGAACGAGCGATCGGGTATGGCATCTTTCAGGATAAGCGTGAAGTCATGACATATCTGCGCGATCTTGAGTTTATGAGTACGCCCGAATTCGACGAAAACGGATTCCTCGTCTTGCGTGTCAAATATTACAATAGTGAGCGAAAGCTCGGCATTACTCGCCAGAATATCCTTGCACCTCACTCAGACCGAGAGCTGGCATACAAGCTGATGGTTGCTAAAATCTACGCAGAGCTGAATGCAAAAAGTAAGAACCGGGAATCCTTGCAGGATTTCCTCACCCACTGGGACCTGATGGATCGGCTCACATTGGATGAACCGGTGACCGGTGAACAACTGGCATATCGCCAGAATCGTGGACGATTTGTAGAGAACCCACCGGCTGACAGCAGTTCGCGAAAGATGATGAAGGTCTTTCTTAAAGTAACCAAATAGAGCAGTAGGTCGATTAGACGGAGAAAGGCTTCCCTAAAACCTCGCGGTTTCCGGGAAGCCCTTGCTAAAGCTTTTCTAGCCAACCTAATTTTGTGAGTGAATGAGCCTGCGTGTCTGATCTCCGAAAAGCACATCGATCTTCTGCGGCTCGATAACAGCTGTAACCTCGCCGCGGCCGAACTTGTCATGCGTCATCGCCTGGCCCTTTCGGTATTTCCTCTGTCGATCATAAGGCGATGCATTCTTTCCGGTACCCATCGACACCGAGGTTTTCACGCCGCGGGTAAATGTGCTGACCGTCTCGCATGCCTCGCAAACTGCCTTTGTGATCTTGCCCTGTTTTGTGACAGTGACGACCTTGTGGTTTTGCTCAAGGTCGCATGCCGAGCACATCATCTCGACCGATTGGTCAACTGCATAAGCTATAACTTTAACTGCCATAATTTTCCTCTTTTCTTGTCCCTCCGGCAGTTACCTGCCGCGTCTTGGCCCAAACGAACGAAAGTTTTTCCGTGCCGGCGTCGAAAATTTCTTTGCCGGCGCTGCCTGCGTAAATGTGTGGCCGCCGAAATCCGGCAGAACGATGCGTTCCACCCGCTCACCTGTCAGCCGCTCAATCGCACGCATTGAATGCTCTTCCGCAATAGTAAATAGTGTAATGGCACGCCCCTTGTTTCCTGCACGGCCGGTTCGGCCAATTCGGTGTACGTAATCCTCGGGTGCCTCGGGTATGTCATAGTTTATCACATGTGACACCGAGTCGATATCGATGCCGCGAGCAGCTACGTCAGTCGCTATAAGCACAGTCGTGTGACCGGACTTAAATGCCTTAAGGGCAGCCTCACGCTGCGATTGCGAACGGTCACCATGGATCCGGTTAGATTTATGCGAACGCTTCTCCAAGATATGTGCCAAACGGTCGGCACCTCGCTTGGTCCGTGTGAATACAAGTACGCGGTCAAAATCCTCTTTATCCAAAAGGTCCAGCAGCAGCGGCATTTTTGATTGCTGTGCAACTGGATAAGCCGTTTGGTGGATAAGGCCTGAAGCCTTTCCTCTTGGGCTGACCTCAATAAAGGTCGGATCCTTGAGCATCGCGTACGCGATACGCTCGATCTCGGGCGACATAGTCGCCGAGAAAAAGAGTGTCTGTCGCTTTGCCGGAATAACCTTGACGATCCGCTTGATCGAGGGCAAAAAGCCCATATCGAGCATACGGTCCGCCTCGTCGAGGACGAGATGGGTAAGGCCGTTGAAATTGATCAGGCCCTGGTCCATAAAGTCTATAAGACGGCCAGGCGTTGCAATTATCAGATTAGCTCCACGCCGCAGGCTGTCCATCTGACGCTTGTATCCCGAACCGCCGATGATGGCGGTACAGGTTATGCCTTTCGGGGCTAGTTCGCGGCACGCTGCCTCGGTTTGATTCGCAAGCTCGCGTGTCGGCGATAGGACGAGAACGCGTGTCCCCGGCTTGCCTTTGTTGTCGCCTAAGAGCTGTAATATCGGAAGCAAAAACGCTGCCGTCTTGCCCGTACCGGTCTCGGCACTGGCTAAAATGTCTCCGCCCTTTAAAAGAACCGGAATCGCCTGTTTTTGAATGGGTGTAGGCTCAGTAAAACCCAGTTGCTCGCACTTTTCCGCATAATACGGAAGCAAGCCTAAATCGCTAAAAGTCATTTGTAATTGAAAATCTATATCTACAGAAGTCCCAGTTCTAAAGTCCCTGTTTCAAATAGGCCGCAGATCGCAGTATGCGATCAGACCTACCACATGGGATCGCCGCCTTAAAGGCGGTACTCCAAACGAGTCTTCGGGATGTAATAAGAAGTTACTAACGTGGAATGATCTTCAGCGTAACGGTAGCAAGGAAGGATCTACGTTCGAGGGCTCACAACTAAGGAGCCGCTTCTAACAGTTATAAAGGAACCGTTTCTCGAACTATCTATTTCGATCCAACATAGGATCGATTTTACCGTCGACGAATGAGACACGGAATTGTCAAGTTACTAAGACTATCGTAGTTCGAAAAAGGATGCAAGCTATTTTCGGCCAATCTATAGGATTCACCGATCATGCTCCGACGAGACACAAGGCCGTGCGGCATTTCCGTATTCATCTTGTGCTATACGTGATCCTGGATCCTTATCCGCCCACCGTACCCCCTCCTAATCGTCCCCAGCATCATTAACGACAGGAGACAATTAAACTTCCAGGATCTATCGTCAGAGCAAGGCGGGCCGTTTCTTCTCGAAAAAAAGCCTGAATTGTGCAACAATTACCCGCGATTCGCGTGTTGGATTTAGATTTTACCTATATTTCCTTTAATGATCCAAAGTTTATGTCGAGAAGTGCTTTTAGCGGGTTCGCCTTCATAATGCTGTCGTTTCTTGGGCTTTCCGCACAAACGAATGACTCCATCCTCACGTTGAGCGTCGTCGATCAAGTTGGCGGGGCGATCGATCGGGCCGAGATCGTCTTGAAGCTCGCGGGTGATAAAGAACGTCTTACAACAACGGATCGAAACGGAGCCGCAAGGTTCCAGCGAATCCCGCCCGGCGAATATCAATTGATCGTCAGGGCGGCGGGTTTTAACGAATATCGCGTCCCAAAGCTTGTGATCTCGCAGGGTGAGCGAAAGCTTGAAATACTCCTCGAGATCATGACGATCGAATCCAACGTGGAAGTGGCCGAGCTTGAAGCCGACCCGGAGCGATCAGGCGTGACGACAGTGTTATCGGAAAAAGAGATCGCGGAACTGCCTGACAACCAGGAGGACCTTGAACGTATGCTCCGCCGCATCGGCGAGGCTGTCACGGGAGAGCAACTGCCGATCACGGTAAACGGCGTTGAGGGCGGCCAGATACCACCGAAACAAGCGATCCAGCAGATCAGGATCAATCAAAATGTCTTCTCTGCCCAGTACGAGTGGCCTCACGGGGGCGGTATCGAGATCTTTACGCGGTCCGGCGTTGATCGTATTCGTGGCACGGTAGGATTCAGCTTTGCCGATTCGCGTTTCAATGCTGCAGACCCTTTTCTCGGGGCTCGAGCCCCCTTCCAGTCGAGGAGCTACTTTGCGAATATCTTTGGCCCACTTGGCGGGAAAAAAGCGAATTTCGCCCTTTTTGCGAGCCGCAGTGACAGCGATACAAGCTCCGTCATCAATGCCATTATCCTGGGGCCCGACCTTCGTCCGGTCGAATTTAAGCAGTCATTCGCGTCGCCGAACCGGGCGCAAAATCTGGGTTTCACGATAAATGCCGACCCCAACAAAAAACACAAGCTGCTTATTAATTACAGTTTCGGAAACGGCCGCTCCGACGGTCAAAACGTCGGCGGATTCTCGCTGCCGAGCAGGGAAAATGAGGCGGTCTTCGACAACCACTTTTTTCAGTTCGCAGACACGTTTCTTGTAAGTTCGAGTATTGTCAGCCAAACGCGTTTTAGTCTTGCCAAAACAACAAACGAAAGTTTTGGCGGAAGCGACCAAGCGGCGTTAAATGTGCTCGACGCCTTTTTCGGCGGCGGTTCACAGCAAAACCAAAAGAACACGAATTTGCGAATCGAGGCCTCGAATGACACAACCTGGCAAAAGGAAAGATATTCCTTCGGTTTAGGTTTTCGGATCCGTTCGCTTAGTATCAGCCAAACGTCGTTGGCGAATTTCGGCGGCACATATACATTTGCGGGACGTATCGCACCGATCCTCGACGCTAACAATATGCCTGTTACAGATGGAAGCGGGGACGTGCTGACCGAGCAGATCAGCAGCTTGGAAACTTATCGTCGAACCCTTCTGTTTCGCCAGCTCGGCTATTCGCCTGCCGAAATAAGAGCATTGGGCGGCGGGGCCAATCAGTTTACGATCTCAGGCGGCGACCCTGAGATCTCTCTCTCGCAACACGACTTCGGCATCTATTTTCAGAGCAGTTTCAAGCTCACTGATACTATCGCCGCAAGCGCCGGACTTCGATACGAAAATCAGACTAATATCGGGAGCAATTTTAATCTCGCACCGCGCCTCGGCCTGGTGTGGGCGCCAAAAGCAAAGGACAAGCGTAGTTTATGGTACGCTCTGCCGCGCGTGAGTATTGGCTACGGCCTGTTCTATTCTCGCTATTCTTTAAATAATATTTTGGGCATTCGCCTGGCTAATGACCCTGACCGCTCGCAATATCTCATTACCGAGGCAAATATTCTTGATCTGTTCCCAGCGGTACCGACCGTGGGCCAGCTTGAGCAGTTTGCGTTGCCGCGGAGCCAGCGGTATATCGGGGAAGGATTTGAAACACCGCATCAAGCGCTTATCAGTATTTCGGTCACAAAAGCTTTGCCGAAAAAATACAGCTTGAATTTTAACTTCACACGCGGGCGGACCAGCCGGGTCGCCTTAACGCAGAACATAAACGCTCCTCTGGCCGGAACCTTTGACCCCCAGGATCCCTCGTCTGCGGTAAGGCCGTTCGGCAACGTCGGCAATATCTATGAAACCCGCTCGAAAGGGAGGACGGAGACCGAGCGAATGTCGATCAGCCTAAGTTTCCCGCAGTCTCCGAGTCTGTTTGCAAACCTGCGGTATTCGTATGGCACAACTCGCACTGACGCCGTAAGCGGCAGCGGGTCGCCATTTGATCCATACGATTTCAGCCAGGATTACGGGCCGGCGCAGTGGGACGGGGTGCATAGCGGCGGCGGCTATTTCATGTACAGTTTTACAAAACAGAAGCTGACTTTGAGCGGCGATTTCTCGATAAATTCCGGTACGCGATTCAACATAACCACCGGTCGAGACACAAACGGCGACGGTTATTACAGCGAGCGGCCCGCGTTTGCGAGCGACCTGACGAAGCCGGGCCTTGTCTCGACGAAGTATGGCATCCTCGATCCCAACCCGTTGCCGGGCGATCGTCTAATTCCCACCAATCTGGGCCGGGGCCCAACGTATTTTATGTTCAATGCCTCAGTGACGAAACGCTTTGGCTTTAACGAAGACAAGGCGAACAAGAAACCGCCAAAGCAAACTCTGTCCTTCACCCTCAGAACCAACAATCTTTTCAATGTCATTAATAAGGGCAATCCCGTCGGTAATTTGTCATCGCCAAACTTTCTGCGGTCACTCGCCGGATTTTCAGACGGGAGCATCTATTTCATTAACGGCGTTCGACAAGTCAATTTCCCCGGCCGTAGTTTGTCGTTTAACTTGGGTTTCAGCTTCTGACACTACTTTGGTTATTCAAATTGCTTCTTGAATTCGTTTAGCAAGCCCTTTAGATTCTCGACTTCGTCGATCTCTGTTTCAAGTTGATCGAGACCGCCGGGTCGACGGCGGCGGATGATGCTGAAACACTCGTTGGAAGGAGTGCCGACATGATGTCTAATGGCGCATACCTGATATATTATTTAAGTGATGAGTGCTTACGAAGAATTAACCGAATCTCAACAATTTGCTTCACGCGTGATCGCCGATCACGCTCGAGCAGCAGCGTTTGCCATCGCCGACGGCATCCTGCCCGGCAATGAAGGACGTAACTACGTACTCCGAAAGATAATGCGCCGCGCGATCTACCATGGCCGCGAACATCTTGGTTTAAACGACCTTTTCTTCTACAAAGTCTGCGATTTCGTCGTCTCTGAGATGAAAGGGGCATATCCCGAACTCGAAACGCAACGCGATTTTATTGGCAAAATGGTCCGGATCGAGGAAGAGCGTTTTGGCAATACCGTCACTGTCGGCCTCGGAAAGTTGAACGAACTCGGCATTTCCGGCACAACGCCTAAGGATGACAATCTGTTCCTCTCGATAGGCAAGCTCTACGATACATTTGGCACACCGCGCGATCTCATACGGGTCTATCTCGAAGAAAAAGGCCTCGAATTCGACGAAGAAGATTTCAACCAACGCTTTGATTCTGCTTTGGAGGAATTGCAGTCGCAAGGTGAGGTCGGCCACACGGCCCGGAAGTCACAGCCTTCGCCGATCTATGCGGAATTGCTCGAAAAGGTCGGCGCGAATCAATTCCACGGCTACGACGCTACCCATTTTACGGGAGCGAAGATCGTCGGAATTCTCGATGGCGAAGCTCCTGTCGATTCTCTCGCAGAAGGCCAGCAAGGTGGCGTGGTTCTCGATCAAACACCCTTCTACGCCGAGGCCGGCGGGCAGGTCGGCGATATCGGCAAACTGATCGCTGCGGACGCGACCGCGACGGTCGCGGACACATATTCACCGGTTTCCGGACTCATTATCCACAAAGTCAACGTCGAGATTGGCTCGATCAAGGTTGGCGACGAAGTGACCGCTACGGTCGATGCCGAGAAACGCGATGCTACACGTCGAAATCACACGGCGACGCACCTCGTTCATGCGGCATTGAGAGAAGTCCTTGGAACTCACGTTAAACAGGCTGGTTCGGTGGTCGCACCGAGCATTTTGCGTTTTGATTTTACGCACTATCAGCCAATGACCGCGGCCGAGATCGCCGAGGTCGAGGATCTGGTAAATCGACACATTCTCGAGAATCATCCGGTGAACACCAACGTCATGGAGATCGAACAGGCAATGGCCGGTGGGGCAATGGCTTTATTTGGTGAGAAATACGGCTCGGCGGTGCGTGTGCTGAGCGTGGGTGACGGTGTGTTTTCCAAGGAACTATGCGGCGGCACGCACGTCCGTGCGACCGGAGATATCGGCTCATTCAAGATTACCGGCGACGAAGCGATCGCCTCGGGCGTTCGCCGCATCCGTGCGATCACAGGCTTCGATGCCTTCAAACGGTTCCGCGAAGACGAACGCCTTATCGACGCCTCGCTCGGTGCGTTGAATACACAACGCGACAATTTGCCCAACGCCATCGTACGTTTGCAGGAGGAGCTGAAAAAGACGCGTAAGGAAATGGACGAGCTAAAGCTCAAGATCGCGACCGGCTCGATCGGTAACGCGGCGTCTGGCGGCGACGAGCCGAGGGAAATAAGCGGAGTGAAAGTGCTGGGGAAAATTGTCGAAGGCCTTGACGGCGGCGGAACTCGTCAACTTTCTGACACGCTGCTCGCACGTCTAAAATCCGGCGTCGTGATCATCGGCCGCGCGGGCGAAGGCAAGGTCGGCATCATCGTCCGCGTCTCGGACGACCTAACCTCAAAGGTAAAAGCCGGCGACATCATCCGCGAAATTGCCCCGATAGTCGGCGGCCGCGGCGGCGGCAAACCCGACATGGCCGAAGGCGGCGGCACCGAACCCGCGAAACTGTCCGAGGCGATTGACGCTGCTTACGGCGTAATTGAGCGGATGCTAGGGTAAGATTTTTTGCCGCAGATAAATGAAGATAACGCGGATCAGACAAATCGATTTACTTATCTGCATCATCCGCGTTAATCTGCGCTAAATGATTCTTAAGGATTTATATGAGCGCTGTAATTGCCGTACCTTTAACAAGCGACGACCTCATTTCTTACAACCCCGCGACCGGAGCGGAGGTAGGGCGCGTCGCGCAAGTCTCGCCGGAAGACGTAAACGCAGGGGTCGAGCGTGGCCGTGCGGCATTTCAGTCGTGGAGAAAGACATCATTCCGTGAACGAAAGGCCTTCATCATGAAGGCCCGCAAGGTTTTGATATCCGAGATGGACGAGATCGCAAGCCTTATCTCTCGCGAATCGGGCAAGCCGGTCGCTGAGGCGTTTTCGATGGAGATCGCACCGGTGCTCGACCTGATGCAGTATTTCGCCCGCGAAACCGAAAAACTGTTGCGAACCGCAAAAATCAACATCGGCCTCTACGCCTTGCTCGGACGTTCGTCCAGGATCGTCTACCATCCGCTGGGCGTTGTCGGTATAATTCCGGCGTGGAACTACCCATTTTCGATCCCATTGGGCGAAGCCGTGATGGCGCTCATGGCGGGCAATACGGTCGTAATTAAGCCGTCCGAGTTAACGCCTATGATCGGCCTCAAGATCGGGGAGATATTTAAAAAAGCGGGTTTGCCTGAGAATTGTGTTCAGATCGTCAGCGGTGCCGGAGCAACAGGAGCGGCACTTGTCGACGCAGCACCCGACAAGATCATGTTCACCGGTTCAGTCGCGACAGGTAAAAAGATCGCAGCGGCAGCGGCGAAAAACCTGACGTCCGTCGTCCTCGAACTCGGCGGCAAGGATCCGATGATAGTCTTCGCCGATGCCAATCTCGAGCTTGCGTCCAGCGCCGCCGTCTGGGGAGCGTTCTGCAACGCGGGGCAATCCTGCTCATCGGTCGAACGGCTATATGTTCATGAGTCGGTCGCCGATGAACTGACCCGGCTGATAGTAGAGAGAGTGAGTCGGTTGACACAAGGTCCGGGTGACAGCGAAGATGTTTCGATCGGGTCGATGTCGTCCGAGCGGCAGTTGAAAATCGTAGAAGACCACGTCGCAGATTTTATGGCTGCCGGTGCAAAGATCGAGACGGGCGGCAAAAGACGGAGCGCGGACACTCCTGTCCGCATGAGCGTCGCTTCGACGCGAACAGGCGCGGATGGGTCGGAGTCGTCGATCGACCGGGACGGTTTCGCCGGAGGAACCGGCGATGCGGACAAGAGTGTCCGCGCTCCCCTTTTCTTCGAGCCGACGGTCATCACGGGCGCGACAAATGAAATGAAAGGAATGCGGGAAGAGACTTTCGGGCCGACACTGCCGATCTCCACATTTAAAACCGAGGAAGAAGCGATCGGTCTGGCAAATGACAGCGAATTCGGTTTGACCGCTAGTGTCTGGACCCGCAACTACGCACGAGGTCGCCGTGTGGCGGAACAAATAGAAGCAGGAAGCGTTTGCATCAACGAAGTTCTCTACACTCACGGGATAGCCCAAACACCTTGGGGCGGCTTCAAAAACTCGGGCCGCGGCCGAACGCACGGCCGCGAAGGCCTACTGGAACTGGTTCAGCCACAGCATATCCACGTGAACCGCCTGTCTTTGCTACCCGACGCCTGGTGGATGCCATACTCAGAAAACGCCGTTGCGACATTTCGAAAAATGACGACGACTTTTGCTAGCGGCTCGTTGATCAAGACTATCGGTTTGATGCCGCAGCTGTTAAAACGTGTTCGGGAACTCTTAAAGAAATGACCAGACCGATGCCCTCAATATTCTTCGGCTATGTCGTTCCGATGAAGGGCTTGACTTCCCCCAATAGGCCCGAGGGCGGGTCACGATCGATGCGTCCGTAAAGGTGGGCGGACGCGGCTAAGATACGATCTCGGTGGAAGTGGTTACCTCTACATCTGTTTCTTCAGCTCGGAAAGTTTTGAGCCAACAAATGTGAATGGTTACACCCACAGCGATACCGCCGAGCAGCAACGTTATCCAAAATCCGCCACCGATGATCCATAAACTAAATCCGATCGAGGCCCACAGCATGGCAGTTGTAGATACTTTTTGCCGCATCGATATGCCGCGACCGCTTCTATAGTTACTGATATATGATCCGCACCATCGATTGTTAAGCAGCCACGTATGAAAACGCTCGGAACTATGTGAGTAGCAATAGGCCGCCATTAGAAGAAAAACGGTGGTGGGCAAAAGCGGCAGAAACATTCCCAGCACTCCCAGTGCGACAAAGAGTGTGCCGACAAAGATTAAAAATGCCTTCCTTATATTCATTTGTCAGAAGACCATTCTAATAGTCACAGGGTCATTGCGTCCACCTTTGAGTATTGTTCAGCGATGATGCCGCTGCTTTAAACCCCCAGGTTTAGAGAAATCCGACGGCCCTCTAGCGAAAATAGTATCATTGAAATGTTAGTTGCATTCGACTATGTTCAAGCGGCTTAAATCCTTACTTCTAATATGCCTCCTCTCTGGTGCGATTCATGTGCCGGTCGGTGCGCAAGCAGACGCCGCTCGGTCGCGGCCGACGATCGGCCTGGTGTTAAGCGGCGGCGGGGCTCGCGGTTTTGCGCACGTGGGGGTTCTGAAGGTACTGGAGGAAAATCGAGTTCCGGTTGACTACATTGGGGGCGCAAGCATCGGCGGATTGATCGGAGCGTTGTATGCGATGGGCAAGTCGCCGGCCGAGATCGAGGCGATGATCGCAGATCTTGAATGGGGTAAACTTTTCACCTCGTCGACATCCTTTGATGATCTTGCTTTCCGTCGTAAAGAAGATCGTCGGAATATTCCCGGGCCTATACCCCTTCGCGGCCGACTCACTAGCCTTAAGTTGCCGACCGCATTCAATTCGGGCCATGAGATCGGACTCCTGTTCGATCGGGTGACCCTGCCCTACGCAAAGGTGAAAGATTTCGACCAGCTTCCGAT
>JBGTCF010000151.1:0-5650 GCA_041748975.1 Pyrinomonadaceae bacterium | reverse complement strand
CGTTCTGATCGCCCGGGCCAAAGCCTCGTCGTTAAATGCCCAGAGATCCTCAGCCGAACCGCCGCCGCGCCCGACGATAAGCACATCTATCCGTTCGCGTGCCTCAAGCGAAAGGTTGTAGGCATTGACTTTCGCAACTGCTCGCCGAATGCTGTCAGCAGATCCCTCTCCCTGGACCTGCGCCGGGACAAGCAGGATGCTGACTGAGCGTGCCCGCCGTGTTAATACATTGTGAATATCGTGATACGCCGCTCCGCTCGGGCTTGTGATAACGGCAACCCGCCGCGGAAAGAAGGGTATCGGCCGTTTCAGTTCGGGGCGAAAAAGCCCCTCTGCATCGAGGCGGGCCTTTATCTGCTCAAAAGCCGCACGCAGAGCTCCCTCGCCCGAAGGTTCAAGTGATTCCACTACTAACTGAAATTCGCCGCGAGGCTCATAAAGGCTGAGACGCCCTCGCACACGAACGGTCACGCCGTTCTCGGGCCTAAACCGGATTCGGTAATTGGTGCCTTTCCAACAGACGGCTTTCATCTGCGAAGTGCCGTCATTAAGGCAAAAATACCAATGTCCGGAAGCGGCCCGCGTGAATCCTGTAACCTCACCCTCCACCCAAACGCTGGCAAAGCGGCGCTCGAGTATTAAGCGAACTTCAGAGTTCAGCTCCGAGACGGACATCGGCCGCCGCTCGGTTTCTGCAAAGAGATGTTCGAAGAGTGGATTCTCGGGCAAGAACTCGTCCTTTACCTTTACGACAAGGGTCGGTATTGCAATAGACCTTTGACGTTCATTAATTTGCTTATTGGTAACTGTCAGACGCTTGGTCTAACGCGTCGAGCAATGGAGATTCTTCAGGGTCAGAAATACCTCATTTTTGTTCGTCAAACCGCGATTGAGAAGTTCCGACCCCAATTTCCTGCTGCAATTCCTTCACGAGGGAAAATTTTACACTATTTCAGGAGGTTGTGGGAATCCAATTGGTCTCAGAAACCAAATCCTTTATTTCATAACTGCAAACGAACATCATTTGCCGCCGCCAGCCGCTACGACTGCCGTGACGGTCGTAAATGTCTTTTCAGGTTTTGCCTTGATTCGCAGCCGGGGTGAAACGCCGTTGGGGAGCATCTCCGTATCCGATCGATACGTCACCCCATATGCCGAACGCATCTGCACGACGATGTCATCGTAAGCCTGTTGGATCTGGCGGATCTCGGTTATCGGATAATAAACGCCGCCTGAGAGTTTCGCAAGCCTTTCGCCTTCACCCTTACTCTTCACCGTAAGCGACATATATTTTTTCCTCATTGGATCTATGTCCGCACCGGGATTTTGGGCAGCCAGGGCAATTAGCCCCGAGGGCACATAGAGGGGATAGATCAAAGCTCCGCTCTCTTGAATTGAGCCGGCCAACGAGTCGAATGGAAGAAAGGACCGGTTATCATCACCATCAGTTAGCACAACGATCGCGGTTCGCTCACCCCTTAGCGGCCTAAGGGTTTCACTGATCGTGAAGGCAAGAGCGTCATAATAAGCAGTTCCGCCACCGGCGTCGAATGTATCCAGGCTCTCCGAAAGTTTCGCCTTATCCGTTGAAAACTTTGAGAGCTGCTTAATATCCTCATTAAAGATAATTATTGAGACTCGATCGTCTTTCCCCACAGTTTCCACAAAATTCCTGGCAGCCTTCCGTATAAAATTGACGTAATTGTCGACGCTGCCCGAAACGTCCAGCAAAAGCACCAGATTGAATGGGGCTTTCGTACGTTCGACAGAAATGATCTCGCGCTCCTTGCCGTTCTCGACTACTTCAAAATCTCGCTGCCCCAAACCTGGGATCGCTCGATTTTTCAGGTCAGTGACTCTTACGAGTGCAGTCTTGAGGGGTGCGATCGGAACTACGGGTCCGCCGGCATTGGTGTTAAATCTCGGCTCGCTTATTGGCGGCGGAAGCGTCCGGGAATAATCCCCAAAATACTTCGGACTCGCACGGCGGATCGCCTCCATTAGCAGCGAGTCGCCGCTGCGGATTATCGCCTTGGCCGCATTTGTGAGGGGACGCTGCCGAAGGTCGTTGACAACCTCGTTGGTCGGAACATTGAGCAATATTATTCCCCGTGCCGTCGTCAGCTTTATCGACACCGTCTTAGACTTTTCTGCCGACGCCGAGGATAGCGAATTCGCCTCGTCTGCGATAGCTTTTACTTCTTTCGTTATAACCTCCGATCCTTCGGCGAATCGGCCTTTGATCTCAAAACGCCCCCTGGCACGTTCTTTCACATCGCTAAGAGCAAAATCGGCAAGAAATCGGGGACGCGACTCTGTCCAGTTCAACTGGTAAGCCAGATCGTCGGTCGGGATGTCGGTAGCGATGGTGCCGGTTTCTGTCCTTGCGTCAATGGATCGGAAATTACCCGACGCATCGATTGCCCCAGCCGCAGTATCTATCTTTAAACTGATCCGTTCCGGCACCGTCAGCGTGATATCGATGCGCTTCTGCCGCTCAGATGGTGCGACCGTAATTGTCGTGCGTCCGTTTGCAGATGTGATCTTGATCTCGGTATCCAAGACTCCGCCTTCCGCGCTTGCAGTGAGCACGTTTGAGCGAGATGCGTTTTCTGGGGCGGCCAAGACCGCAACGCGTCCGGAACGGTTTACTATTTCGAGTGCTCCACCGCTTTCGACCTGAAAATTACGTGTCGATTCCTGTGCGAAACCTGTCAGAACCGAGAAAGCGATAATTAGGATCGCAAAAATTAGCTTAATTAAGGGAAATTGCATTGTCTAGGATTTGCTGGAAATCCGTCCGGATTGGATCAATCTCTGCCGGACGCGTTCTTGCCACTTCTTCCTTGGACGCCCATCATCCTCAAAACGTTCGATGAGATCATTCACCGACTCACCGCCCGCCATCCGGGTTTTAAGATAGAGCAGAGCAACTATGATCGCCGAAAAGGAGAAAACAAGAATCTGCATCGGCAGCCAAAAGATCTGGTTTAGCGATTCGAAAAACGTAGTTCGCAATCGAGTTGCGACGTCCTGAGGTTCCTTCGTTTTTGTGCCGACGTTCTGCCGAACAAAGGTCCAATTCCAATTGCTCTCATTTTCTTTAGGTGCTTCGCCAACTCCTGAAGTCACATTTTCGGTTTCAGCCGGCCGAGGAACAGCGGTTGATTCCGACTGGGCCTGGGTGCGTTGTTCAAAGGCTTTCGCCGAAATATTGACTACAAATGAGATCGTTCCCGCGATGATCGCCGGGATCAGGAACATAATAAAGACCGCTCCCATCGCTGTGAGAAATGATCTGCGTACAAGATGTGCCGATCGCTTCAACGCGGCCGTAACGCCGACATTCTCGAGCATCACGACCGGGGGAACAAGTATGAACAGGATATAGGGAACAAAGAAACCGACAAACCCTACTATAAACGCCCCCACCCCGCCGCCTATCAAAATAGCCGCAACCGAATCGGTGAGCGGATAGAGGATCCCCATCACGGCGGCGATCACCGCAAATCCCGCAATAGCGCCGATAGCCCCGAAAACAAACGGCGAAAGGGCCGTAAGAAAACCAGCCCCGGCAACCCGCTTCCATTTGCGGCGGGCTTCCTTTAGCGCGGGCCTGAGCCGCACTGGCCTAAGCGGCACGGCGAGATACTGAATAACAATCCAGGAAATTGTGCCCACGATGAGATTTGTGCAAAAAGCGCTCGCAATGGCAAGTGCAAATCCGTCAACGCCGATACTGATATTCGCCAGCGACGAAGAAATGGCGTCACCCGCCTTAAGAAACTGCAAGCCCAGAAGTGTGAGCGTTAAAAAAATGATCGGGATCGAAAAGAACCCGGTCAATAGCAGGTACTTTGGTAGGTGCTCACTGTAAATTACCAGCGCACGCCTTAGAAGCTCGAAAATACCTTCCGAACGCGATCGAAGGTTGCTGGCAAAGGCCTCCGCCGTTAGAGGGCGTGCCTCCGGGTCCTTACTAAGGGCCGCGAGGATCGTCGAACTCATCTTTCGCCGGACTTTTTTGGCTTTCAAAGGAGGGGGGGGCAAATTCTTGTGTGCCTCCATGACGTCTTTGAAATCGCCTTCAAAAGGCGTTCGACCCGAAAGCATTTGATAGGCAATAACGCCGAGGCTGTAAACATCGGATTTCGCGTCGAGATGCTCACCGCGACACTGTTCAGGTGACATATACAGCGGCGTACCGAGTACGGCGCCGACTCGCGTTAGCTCGGCCGAACCATAGATTCCATGTATTGAGTGGTCGGTTGTTCGGTTCGGAGTTCCGTCCGCACCCGAGATAAGTTTCGTTCCGATCGTGTCCTGATCGCCGGCCGAAATTTCGTCCGCGTTGCTGATGGCCATAATGGCCGTCCGATTTTCCGAGCCGTCAGTTTCGGCTGGTGTCGACTGAGCCGGGGCGAGTATCGTTCCGTGATCTGAAAACTGAGCGATCGTCGCCCGCTCCGACACCTGTGAGCCCGCGAGCCCCTCGAACCTCGTTCCCTCAGCGTCAGCTCCGGCAAAAGTTGCGATTGGATCGGATAACAATGTATGCGTCGATCGCGCGAAACCTTCGGGGATCTCACCGTTCGCAGCCTCATCGACGTGCTCTTCGAGCTTGGCGATACCAAAATCCAGTACCTTTACGGTGTAACCGCCTCGCTGATTTGGTTCGAGCCATATGTTATCGGGCTTTAGATCGCGGTGGATAATCCCCTGCTGGTGCGCCTCATGCACAGCCGAACAGACCTGATCGATAATATCAAGCGTCCATCCGACCGGCAGATTCTTTTCCTCATCGAGTATCTCGCCGAGCGTGCACCCGTCGAGATATTCCATGACAAGATACGCCACCTGGCCATCTTTCGTATCTGCAAAGCCGAAGTCGGTGACGTTAACAACATTGGGATGGCGAAGTCGGCCAGCAGCCCGGGCCTCACGGCGAAAACGCTCGACGAATTCAGCCCTCTCCATGAACTGCGGCGAAATGATCTTCACAGCCACCGGACGCTCCGTGCCTAGATGCGTAGCGAGGTAAACCGTACCCATCCCGCCGCGCCCGAGCTCGCGTTCGATCTGGTATTTTCCGTCCAATATATGCCCCGCAAAGTTCATAAAGATCGACAGAGGTTAAGTGGAAACTCTAACGGTTATCAGGCGTAACATGCAAGTATTTACGTCCGCGCACCGTCCAATGTTCAGGATTTGGCATAGCAATACCTCTCCTCCCCGCCTCTGTGTCATCCTATCTCCCTCTCTGCGTCTCTGCGTCTCTGCGGGAACTATCCTAAATCCCTGACTTCCCTCACTTCCCCGACTCTTCTATCCTAGATCAAATGGAAGACCTTGAAACCCTTTACCGCCGGGCGGTGTATGTCGTTGATGATGGTGAGGTAAAATTCACGATCCGCCTTGGACAGGAGAATCCTGAGCTTAGCGAATACCTCGCGACCCTACAGGTTTCAACCTGGGCGTTCATGACAGCCTATAACCCACATTCCCAACCTGCATCTCCCGAGCAAAACACCGCCCGCCAGACCGAACTGATCCGCTTGATCGACCAACAAGGATATAAATATTTCAAAGGCTACGGCACCGGCAACAACTGGCCCCGTGAAGCCTCAATATTCATCCTCGACATCCCCCG
>JBGTCF010000150.1:0-10290 GCA_041748975.1 Pyrinomonadaceae bacterium | reverse complement strand
GAGCGGCGGTACAATTCCCGCCCCCAGGTATTCAGCGCTCCCGGACGGGTCAATCTCATAGGAGAGCACACGGACTACAACGACGGTTTCGTGCTGCCCTTCGCCATCGACAAACGGACGTATGTAGGATGCAAAAACCGTGATGACGGCGTGATCAACGTCCATTCACGGACTCTCAATGAATGCTCCACGTTTACACTCGGCGACGCTGGCAGAATAAATGGATGGAGCTTATATGTAAAAGGAATGGCCGAGGTGCTGCAAAGGCGCGGCACTGCGATAAATGGAGCGGATCTGCTCATCGATTCCGATATTCCGTTTGGGGCCGGGCTATCTTCATCCGCCGCTCTTGAAGTGGCGATCGGGCTTGCCCTTGCAACAATTGGGGGCAATAGCGTCGACAAAGTCGCTCTCGCATTCGCGGGCCAGGAAGTTGAACATGAGTATATTGGCCTCCGCTCAGGCATTATGGACCAGTTTACGTCGGCACTAGCTGCAGCGGACCATGCCTTGCTTATCGATTGCCGGTCAATGGCGTTTGAGAGAATTCCCATGGAGCTGGGCGATCTGGAATTCGTTGTATGCGATTCGAAAGTCGAGCATGAGCTCGCGGATACCGAATATAACAAGCGGCGGGCGGAGTGTGAAGAAGGCGTGGAAATCCTAAAAGGACGGTTTCCCGCTGTTCTATCTCTCCGCGACGTATCGGCAGAAGAACTCGATGAGGCAGCGGAGCTTTTGCCCGAGGTAATTAGGCGAAGATGTCATCATGTGATAACCGAGAATGATCGGACGCTAAAAACCGCCGCTGCCCTTCGGATCAGTGACTTTGCTCAGATTGGAGACCTTATGTACAGGTCCCACGAAAGTTTGAGAAGCGATTATGAGGTCAGCTGCACGGAATTGGATTTGCTGGTTAAAATAGCAAAAAATTTCGACGGCGTGATCGGCGCACGCATGACAGGCGGAGGGTTTGGAGGCTGCACGATCAACTTGTTAAGAAAGGACCGCTCCGAAAATTTTAAATCGCATATTACTGCCAAATACCAGGAAGCAACAGGCCGCGAGACTAATGTGTTTAATGTGGACCCTTCGGACGGTGCATACCTGCATCCCGCTGAGGGGCGATCATGACCCTTTTGAAAGCGGGTCGATCGTACCGGCCAAATTCCCTATCGCTCTCTCAGGATCACAGACCATCCCTTTAAACTCATCCACAAGCGGAGTTTCGATCCAGCGGTTCCCTGTCTTTTCGCGGTTAATGCGATAAAGCCCCAGCTCCAGATAGTAATTTTCGAGCGGGTCCTGGCCAAATCGGTACCGCCAATCGATCATCGTGAACAAGGGAAACCATGTATATCCGATCACCGGAACGCCTTCAGCACGAAGCCCCCGGACTTGCTTAACCGAATCGTCGAGCCATCGCTTGCGGACATCTTCCGGTCCGACCGCGCTTGTTTCCGTTATCATGACAGGTATCTGATACCGTTCGTAATAGTGGCGAATGAGTTCGGAGAAACCGTCACCCGCCGGTTCAGTCTCACGAAAGGCGATTCGGCCTTTCTTATCAAGATAGATCTGTCGGGTCGACCATTGCGGGTAGAAATTCATCCCGAGGACATCGAGCGAAATTTTATTTTCCTGCAGCTCCACAAGCGTGTCTGGAGCAGCACCGTTGCGCACAAGCCAGGAGAAAAGCAGATGGTCGTGAGCAAGCCGTCCCGAGATAAGGTCAAAACACAGGAAGCCGCGGTGAGTTTCTTCGTGGGCCAGAGCGGCAAGATCCTCGCGGATCGAACGTGTTAAGCCAGTCGCTTCAACATGAAACATTATCGCGTCAGGATCGACCTCCTGGATCCTTCTCACAGTGTGCTGGATGCCCTTCGCCAGCTGAAGCATCACCTCGATGTAGCCACGGTCACCGCGACGGTATGGCGGCCAAAGTCCACGCATACCACACATCAGAGCCGTTATGATCGGCTCGTTGAGTGGCGTGTACCAGCTGATCCGGTCTTTATAACGTTCGGCAAAGGCACCAGCGTATCGTGCCACTAACTCGGGATATTTTTTGTTCAGGAATCCCCGATCGAGCCATAAGGGACAGCCATAGTGGATAAGGTCGATCATCGGTTCGATCCCAAGGTCGCCCGTCATGTAATCGACAACCTCGTCGATCCAACTCCAGTCGAATTTCCCGGGTTCCGGTTCGACCCTATACCATGGGATACCCCACCTGAGTGAATTAAGGCCTAATTCACGACAAAGATCGAGGTCAACGCGCCAGTTTTCGTAGTGGCCCATTAGCTCGTATTCGTCCAGCGAACGATGTCCAGGCCGCGTCTGAGGCACAAATGTATCCTCGATGCCGGCTGCCCAGATAAAGTCGCTTGCTGATTGTTTATATAGGCCGGTGGCGGCTAATGTCTTCGTCACGAAATTGTTTCACTTTGGTTCATGGGAGAAGTTAATCGAATGTAACGCAGGGAGTCGCAGTTGGCAAATCGGCTGTTATTTTCATCACGGAACTCTGCCATTCAAATTATTTATATGAGCGTGTATCGAACCATATCTATCTCCACATCGGCATCGTGGGCCGTGATCTGGATATATTCGCCATCCTCTGTCGGAATGGAGCCGACGTGCACGGATTCCAAAAAAACGTCGACACTTCCTCCGATCCTGACGATGCGAAACTGGCTGAATACCGAAGGATCATAATCGCCCGGCAGTTCTAAAATACTCCCGGCCGTGCCGATCGTGGGTTTCGGCCCGGCCGTCAGCGTGAACATATTTCCACATCCGAAAATCACTTTCGGCTCGGCCTCGACGATTCCTACCACACGCAGATTTATACAAAGCTCATAATTTCCACCCTCTACATTTCGCGTGATCTCAGCAGAATTAGGTCCAGATCCTTTCACCCTGAGGAGGCCGCCGCTCATAGACACGGTGCCGCGATCGGCGGGATGATTCCACCCCCGCTTATGAATATCTTCGACCTGAAAAAGCTCCTCAAATCCGTAGGTGATATCAACAGGCCCGAACTCCGTGGGAACACCGTCCGAGAGTAGAGACAAAGCCGACGGCTTTGCCGGAAGAATTGCCAAAATGCTCAGATCGCCGCCGTCAAGGTCGATATTTACAGTTTCATATTGAACGTCAAGCACCAATGCGTGATCTGCGGCGGCGTCGAACTCGTCCGGCAGTTGAAAAGTGCGTCTCCCGCCGCTGCCGGACCACTCCGCTGAAGCCGTCAGGCCATCCAGATCGATCCAGAAGCTAAATAGATCGGTCTCGACCCCTCCTAGCATGAAACCAAAACCGCCGGCTGTTCTCAATGTCCTGAAACCGATCTCACAGCGATAATCGCTTCTGCGACCCGTCTCGTAGCGAATTTCATTAAAGTCTGCACCACGCGAGGTCAGCCTCGAATCAGCGTCGTCCCAATCTCCGGAGGCCACCTTCCAATTCTCGTCCGTCAACCCGGAGAGACGTATCGGCAGAAAAGGCGACGGTTGAGGTGTGTCAGTGGGCCCGTTGACGAAAAGCCTGCCTCCACCGGCGAAATCCATTCGGTCGATAGCCAGCACCCGGCCTGCTTCGTCCCATCTGTGATAAATGCAGTACAACTCCCGATTATTTGGCCCCCGTACGACAGAATTATGCCCCGGGCCTAGGATGCGGGAGGGGATCGTGCGAAGGATCGGAAGAGTTGTTTTGCCATCCGAAAATTGCACCCACTCGTCATCTCGCTCAAGAGTGTCAGAAACCGCAAAACTAACTCCATAAGTTTCGTTTTGCCAGTTCCCACCGCTGAACATCTCGTAATATAGCTCCTTACGCTTAATGACAAACGGCCCCTCGACCGTATGCCACCTAACACCGCCCTTCTCCTTTCTCGCCGGATCGTATACTTGCCAGTCGTAGCGTGCTCTCGTCACAGGCCGTGGTTCTCCGGCTAGGGTGTAAGGATCGGACATGCGCTCGACAACTGTTCCGGTCCCGATGTGAGAATGATCCAGAAAGTCGGTAGCGTAAAACATATACCACTCTCCGTTGCTCTCCCGAACTACGTGCGGGTCAATAGCGAAATCCTGGGTCGTCAGCCGCCGTCCCGAATCGACAAAGTCTCCATCGGGTTCGTCCGCGATTGCCACGCGAATTTCCATCAGCGTCTCATTGCCGACGCTGTAATACAGGTAGAACCTTCCGTTATGATATGTGACTTCAGGTGCCCAATAATGAGGATGTGGGGGCTCCAGCGGCCGCATGGCCCCCGGAAGTTCCGTCCAGGTCACAAGGTCTCTGGAACGCAGCATGGGGAAAACTCGGTTGTCTGGAGCAGTCCCCGTGCAATACGCAAAATATTCGCCTTGATGCTTTAAAACGAACGGGTCAGGAAAGGATCGATTATAAACAGGATTTGTGAATGTTGCGGTCTTTGATCCGGCTTCGGCCATCAGTGAGAGTTATGCCATGCGAACGGCCATGTGTCGGGACCGCGGCCCGGCTTCGCGGTGGATCATAGCTTCTAATTGAGCAAAGTCTGTAGCGAAAAAACGTTCGGAAAGTGATTGGGGACCTCTATCTGACATAGCTACTACCGACACATAGTCTTGACCTTCAGGGCCGCAGAGCCCTTCCCTTAGCGCATGAAGGCTCTCGGTCAAAGGAGACGCCTCTAGCATAACGATATCGGGCCGGTTTTTTACTGTGAAGTCAGAAAGTTCCTCGATCGCGTGCGATACGTCGTTTGCCCACCAAGTGAGAAAACCCTTATGCTTCAGCCAGTCGCGGAGAGCAACACTTTTCGAACATTGTGGCTCGACCAGCAATAGCAGGCACCGTTTTGCGGTTTTCTCTCTCAGTTTCTGCATCCTATACCTAATAAACTAACCACCATTTTGGCGCATAGATACGAAAGGTTCTGTACCATTCCGTACATACTTGGGATTTTTCCGGGCGAGGCCAAAGTTTCGTTTGTTGCCCATCAGACATTTTGTACCCCTTACAAGGGTTAAACTCTAGGTAAATAGGGTCGGGATCGGACCCGAAACAACTTCGACATTTCCGGCCTCTTCAAAAAGCGGCCGGTTGTTACTTTGATCCCCGCAAAAACGTGAATGACAAAATTCGATCTGCAAACTTTCATTTTAGGGGGCTTTGAATCTTCCACACACCGTCGTTTTGACGGTAAGCGGCTCGATCTTATTGCGGCTACAGGGCATGCCCGGTTCGCTCGGCAGGACTACAAGCAATTGTCTGACTTTGGGATTGGCGGAGCTCGCGACGGACTGCGATGGCACCTTATCGAGGCCGTACCGGGCAAGTACAATTTTTCCAGCGTCGTGGATCAGATCGATGCGGCTCAGCATTCTGGAGTATCCGTGGTGTGGGACCTTTTCCATTATGGCTATCCCGATTTTATTGATATATTCGCGCCCGATTTCGCCGAACGATTCGCGGCTTACGCCGCCGCATTCGCCTCCTTCCATTCGTCTCGTACCGGCCGGGCCCCGATGGTTGTGCCGGTTAATGAGATCTCATTCTTCTCCTGGATAGCAGGGGATATTGGCCAGTTTTATCCATTCGCCATCGATCGTGCTGACGAACTGAAGCATCAGCTTGTTAGGGCGACCATCGCCGCGATCCGTGCTATGCGGTCAGCTGAGCCCAACACGTTGGTCTTGACCTCAGAGCCGGTCGTGCACGTAACCAATCGATCGGAGGAACCCTGGTTCGCTCACGAAGCTGAAGCCTATCGTCTCGCCCAGTATCAGGCCCTCGAAATGCTGGTCGGAACATTGAGGCCCGACCTGGGAGGGACCCCGGATCTGATCGATATGATCGGAGTAAATTACTACCCTCATAATCAATGGTATTATCCCGACCGGGAGATGCTTTCGCTTCAAGATCCAAATTACCGGCCATTTCGGGAGATTCTCGCAGAGGTTTACGAACGGTTTGACAAGCCCGTACTGATCACGGAAACCGGGACAGAGGACGAGCGAAGACCGGATTGGTTTCGCTACGTTGCCGGTGAGTGTCGGGCCGCTTCAGAAAAGGGTGTGGAAATTCGAGGTATATGCCTTTATCCGATTCTGAACCACCCCGGCTGGGTGGATGATCGGCACTGCCACAACGGCCTGTGGGATTATGCAAATGAGCAGGGCGAACGTGAAATATTCCTGCCTTTGGCAGATGAGGTGCGGCGGACCCTCGGCAACAATCTCTCGAGGTCGGCCGCAGGATAATTAGGTCGCAGTTATGCGTTAGCTGCGTCGGCTTTTGATTTCTCTGAACCGCTTTTCTTTGAGATCGCCTCTCTGATCACGTCATTCATCTGATCAAATGTCTTATCCCACGAATTTTTCGAAAGGAACTCCGCGGATGACTCTAGCCGCTGGTCGGCATCTTCATCAATAGCGACTGAAAGAGCCTCGACGAATTCCTCTGGTGTCGATGCTATGTGTACCAGGCCCATCTCGCCGTAGGGCCTGACAACGTCGGTTATCGAAGTCGAAACCACTGGCAAGCCGGCTGCCAGATATTCAGGCGTCTTCGTCGGGCTAATGTACCGGGTGGATTCATTTAGAGCAAAGGGCATCATCGCAGCATCCCAACCGGCAAGGATGGCGGGCAGATCATCATAAGATCTTTGGCCGAGATAATGAATGTTGTCGCGTCGGGGCAAATCCTCCTCGCTGATCTTGACCACCGGGCCTACCATGATGTAATTCCAGTCCGGCCGCAAGTCGGCAATTGAGGCAAGAAGATCAATGTCTGTTCGCTCGTCGATAACCCCCACAAACCCGATGAGCGGGCGCCCGATCTCAGCCTGTTCGGGAAGGTCTTTCTCCACCCCAAGCGCCTTGGAGAAATGTGTCACATCTATGCTGGAGGGAAACGCATGTATTGAATCGTGCTGGTCCTTCTTTGCTTCGTACAAGCTGTGGCCGCCCGTAAAGACCACATCGGCTTTTGCAAAAAGTTCCCGTTCACGCGGCATAAGCTCCGGCGGTGCGTTCTTGAATGCCGACAGCTGATCCATACAATCATAAACTACCGCTTTCGGCTGAAGGAGCGAGCTCCATCCGATCATCATCGGAGTATAGAACCAGGCTATGTAGTCATTAACTTCCCTCTGCTGCCGGAGATCTTGGATAAGCTCGGGGATTCTCTGCATATCGCCTTCAGCTAAGTGCGGAACACATACAAAGACGTTATCTCCGCGGTCCGAAACATCGATATGTGATGGCCCGTCAACAAAGGTCGGCTCCTCAATAAAAAATACCCGGCCATTCCTGGCAAAGCGCGACATTACGTGCTGAGGGCGTTGAAATACAAAATCCCACCGAAGATGAGAAAAACAAAGCACGTCGAGGCCCTTGGTGTCATTTCGGGCATTATCGTTCTGAAAGACTTTATTCATAAAATATTGATCAGGTAATCAACCGAAATTATACTTTTTGACGCGCAGTGAATCTGTTCGCACGCATACAATCTGTCGCGCGTGATCTATCCGGCTTTCGATTCCTTGACCTCTTTATTTCTGAACTTGAAATAGAGAAGGACACCGATAATATTGTTTACTGTAAGCGCGGCGTTTGTAAAGACGAACACCCAGTTTCGAGTGAAATAACTATATACCGTAAAACCGATCGATGCGGTAAGTTGCCCGACAAATAACCAGCTTGAGATACCGTCGGTACGGCCCTCCTGCCATTGCTTGTAGACTTGTCTTACAAGAGTAGCTAATAGGATCAGGGAACTTGTCCAACCCAATAATTCGATCATTTGTCAGCGTCTCTGGTATCTGGCATTGTTTTCTTTTCCTTTGTCGCGAGGATGTTCTCGTGTTTGATACCGACCCGCAGTCGGCGATACAGGCTCATCCACTGGTTTGCCACCCATGGGATCACGAAGAATGCGAAAATATAGCCTCGAAAATCGCCATACAGAAACTTATATCCCGTGATAGCCAGAACCATCAGCGTGACCCAATGGCTGAAGCAATACTCGCATGTAAAAACATAGAAGAATTTCCTCGCGAAGAGTGTCGATGCGTTCTCGCTCTTCTCGACGCAATACTCTCGCGCTTCGGAGAAGATCTCTTCCTGAGTCACGGTCCATGTGATGGATGCCACTACGAGAGAAAGGCCGGCAAGTAAGTAGATTTGCTCAAGTATTGGCATCTGTTCCCTTCAACTCGTACACCGATTCTCATAAAAAAAGACGCTGCACCTTACTCAGGAGCTGCGTCTTTTATGCCGATTTCGATCAGAAAACAGGTTTTCGGCATGTCAGCATATCTCCCGCCCCCTATAAAAAAGAAGTCTTCTTACGGTTTCCATGTTGACAAGTTTCTATCCTAATACGGAGCGGATCCGGCAGATTGTATTGCGCTTTACATTTCAGGAATATTTCGCAAATAGAAAGAGAAGAGGCTTAAAAATATTTCTCCTACCGCTGCCTGTTTTTAAGGATCTTTACGAAAGAACCAGACCGAAGCTCGTCGAGTGTTAGAGTTGTAAGATTGAGAGCTTCCTCTTCTGTCACCGCGCCGCAGTTAATCGCTCGCAAAAAGTAATTCAGCAGGCCCTGGCCGGTCGCGGCGTCGTCGAACACATCGCCGACCAGGGTCGCCTGCGCCGCCTTTTCTACAAAATTACTAAGCCGTTCAGACGCCGCGTCCAGGCCCTCGAGAAAGAATGTATACACTGCCGCATATCGTGTCGGCAATTGGGCCGGATGAAGGTCCCAACCCTGATAAAAGGCATTAGCCAGTGAATGACGGCAGTGGTCGTAATGGAGCTTCCACGCGCGGTGAACAACTTGGTTATTCTCTCCGATCTGCTCGTCCGTAAGGTCGTTGCCACGATGCGGAGCGACGGGCATGATGTTGGTTGCACCGTCCGACAGCCAGACACCTGTGCCGCCAAAGGATACCTGCATCATGTGCCGGGCAAAATCACATGCGGGGTGAAGCATGTCCTGGTAAGCAGCCGTGATGCTGCAGCTTGCCGTGTAATCGTACGTGCCAAAGTGTGCGGCGGTGCATCGACCATGAGCCGCTTCGAGCAGTCGCGGCATACCGATCTCGCCGTCCGAAGCAATGATCGACTGAGTCGTTTCGATCATCATCTCCATTTTTAAAGAACCCGTAGAAAGGCCAAGTTTTGGCTCAACTTCATCAAAGATATCCGCAAGTGCGGAAACCTGATCGGGCAGAACGATCTTTGGAAGAGTAACGACAAAGTTCTCCGGCATTCGGCCCCCGGTCGCAGTAACAAGCTCCGTTAGGAAAAGATCTAGTGTGCGAATGCTGCGAGCATGAAGCTCGTCCGAAAATGTCTTGATGCGGATGCCGATAAAAGGCGGCAGCGTCCCGGCGGCGAGACCGTTTGCCACCTCACAGGCCGCCGCTATTGCATGACTGTCTTCTTCCGCATCCGGACGGGCACCGTATCCATCTTCAAAATCTATTCGGAAATCCTCCACGGCCTCGCGGCCAATTTTTTCCTTAACGCGAGCAAAGACGGTGTCGGCGAGTTCCGGGGGCAAACCGAGTATGCCGGCGAATGCTGCGGCATCAGGTGCATAAGCCTCGAAAGCCTTTGACGCCAGAGTTCCAAGCCTAACGGCGGTGTCGGACTTAAAAATATGCGCTCCGCCATAAACCGTGTGAACGGGTTGGCGTCTGCCTGACTCACCGGGATATCTCTGTGCAAATTCAGCCATCGATGAGCTAAGCTTTGCGCTAATAGATCCAAACGATTCGGAAGATAGTGAAGTATTCATTGTCGGGTAATAGTAGCCTCGATCAGTCCGTGCGGTTCATCGGTGGGGACGAATATACAGTTTCGATCCTCGACGCCGAATCTCGAAACATCGACCGGCAGGCAGTGAATATTTGGAAGCGAGAAGCTGATCTCCTCGACGGCCGGAAAACGCTCAACTACATTCTTGCCGATGGCGTAAAGGGTATGCTGCACCGACTCGCTCTCGTGGCCGGCAAAAACCTCGAGTATCGTTTTACGGATCGAACGAAATAGATCGTATGTGGCCGCGTCCGGATCATCGTAGCGCCACGTAGCTTTTACAGACGTAGAAAGTATGCGGTCCGTAGCCTCAGACAGCGTTGTCAAGTTATCCTTTAGATAGCCTGTAAACCGCGAACCGGCGGTCCTAAGGACAACCAGATCCTCGACACCGGCTTCAAGCGTGACCATGCTCCTCGTCGCGTGTAGAACGACCGTACGTTTCTCGTCACTGCCTTTAACAAAAGAA